>CAYXYT010000013.1:0-16231 GCA_964469785.1 Candidatus Woesearchaeota archaeon
ATTTCGTTAACATTTTATTTAGTGATACCTCGCGCTTTAGCGCGGGGTAGTTCATCTTATCTTTGTTTTTGGGAGATGTTTTATTGCTTTTTTATGCATTTCTTTTAATAAATCTTCTGGCGTCTCTTTAAGACCCGGAATATTTTCCTTGCTTAATTTTTCAGTAAGCATTTCTTCTTTGCTTCTGGCAACAAATCTTTGCAGAAAATACTTGTGGTTGTTATTTCCAGTTGTTTCTACAATCCATTTTGCAATATCTTCAACCTCTTTAAGAGTCATGAAGCTTACATTATTCTGTCTTATTACCGGGAAAATGGTTGTTCTAAATTCATAATCTGGAAACCGGGTTACGAGTTTAATACTATGTTCTATTAAAGATATAAAGCTCTCATTTACTCCGGCAACAACAGGATAAAGTTCTTTTGGTGCTTTGATATCTAGTGCCACATAATCTATAAGATTTTTCTCTAATAATTCAGCTAAGATTTCTGGATTAGAGCCATTAGTATCAAGTTTTACTAAAAATCCTTTTTCTTTTATTTTTTTTATAAAATCTATCAAACCTGTTTCTAGAGTTGGCTCTCCCCCACACAAAACAACAGCATCTATCCAATTCTTTCTTGAATTTAAATAATCAAAAAACCCTTCTGCTGAAACTCTTTCTTTACTGGTTAGTATTTTTTTTGCATGACAACCAGGACACTTGTAATTACACTCTGGAGAAAAAACAAGTGCAGAGATTTTTCCAGGATAATCTACAAAAGATTCAGGCTGAAAGGCGGCAATCCTCATTTTACACCACCACGTATCTCTCTTCTTTATTTAACCTCTTCCTCAACGGAGCCTCTCCTTCTCTCTTACCTTCGTTCCAGGTCTTTATAGGTCTTAGATACCCGACAATCCTGTCATATACTTCTGTTTCAGCACCACATTTAGGGCAGTGCTCTTTTTTCCCAGCAATATATCCGTGGTCTCCACAAACGCTAAAAATAGGAGTTATAGTGAAATAAGGGAGTTTTGTGTTTTCTGCAATTTTCTTCACAATAAGCTTCACAGCGCCCCTATCAATTCTCTCCCCTATAAAGGTATGAAAAATTGTTCCCCCTGTATATAGAAACTGGATATCTTCTTGGTGTTTTAAAGCTTCCTTTAGCGTTAGATCAACATCAAAAGGAAGCTGAGTGGAATTTGTTAATATTGGTTTATGTTTTCCAGAAACAATAATATTAGGATACATCTCTATATCTGCTTTTGCAAATCTATACGCCGTGGATTCTGCAGGAGTTGCCTCTAAATTGTATAAATTACCTGTTTTATTTTGATATTCTTTTATCTTCTCTCTCATGAAATCCAAAACCTTTATGGTGAATTTTTTCCCTTCTGGCGTTGAGATATTTTTTCCGAGGAAATTAATACACGCCTCATTCATGCCGCACAATCCCATTGTTGAGAAATGATTATTAAAATGTCTAAGGTAGGACCTTGTGTATGGAACAAAACCCCTCTCCAACAAATTTCCTATAGCCCTCCTCTTTATCTCTAAAGATTTAGCCGCAATATTCATTCTGTGTTCTAAAATATTAAGAAACTCTTTTTCATTTTGAGCCTCATATCCAATCCTATTCATGTTTATGGTAACCACCCCAATTGAACCTGTTGAATCTCCAGGCCCCCACATTCCACCTGGTCTTTTCAATAATTCTTTCTGATTTATATTAAGCCGGCAACACATAGCCCTTATTTCTCCGGGATCTAAACCAGAACCAATATAGTTTTGAAAATAAGGTATCCCGTATTTTCCCGTGACCTCAAAAATTTTATTAGCAACTTCAGAATCCCAATCAAAATCTTTTGTTATATTATAAGTTGGAATCGGAAATGTAAAAATTCTTCCTAACTTATCCCCTTCTCCCATTGTCTTTAAAAACCCGAGATTAATCATGTTTATTTCTTTCTGGCACTCACCATAAACAAAATCCACTTCTTTTCCCCCAACAACACCTTTTTTATCTTTTAAATCTTGGGGGACTGTTAAATCAAAAGTTAAATTTGAGAACGGGGCCTGCCACCCCCATCTTGAAGGCACATTTAACCCGTAAATTAGCATTTGCATATACTGATCAACCTCTTTCTGGGTTAGGCCATCTACTTTTACAAATGGTGCTAAGAGTGTATCTACAGAAGAAAATGCCTGCGCCCCGGCAAATTCTCCCTGCATTGTTCCTATGTAATTGACCATTTGTGCAACAATTGTTTCCATGTGTTTCGGTGGCTTACTCTGAACTCTCTCAGAAACTTCCCCAAAACCCCTTCTAATCAAATTCTGCAGGGAATGCCCGCAACAATATGCAATTAAAGGGAAATTCAAGTCGTGAATATGAATAGCTCTCTCTTCATGCAATTTTCTTATTTCTGGATCTACTTTTCCATACATTTCATTTAACGCGTAAGTTCTTAGGGACTTTCCAGCAATGTGCGCATTTAATCCCTGGAAGACTATAGAACCGGTATTTGCATTCTCTTTTGTTTCCCAATCATCTCCCTGGGTATAATCTTTAACAGCCCTAACTATATCATTAATTATTCCGCTCTCAACTTTTGTTCTTTCTCTTAACTCTTTATGATGCTGTCTGTATATGATAAACCTCTTTGCTGCAGAATGATAACCAAGGTCCATTATGGCTTCTTCAACCAGGTTTTGTGTTTGTTCAACAGTGGGGGTTACCGGGTTATTGAACATAGCATCTAATCTTCCAACAACCTTGTCACAAACCCTTTGCGCTGCTTTTTTTGCTTCCTCTTCACCCATCCCATCTGCTATAAAGGTCCTATATGCAGCAGAGTCTATTTTGTTGTGATTAAAATCAACAACATTCCCATTTCTTTTTTTAATTTTTTTAATGCTCACTTTACAACCCCCTCAACTCTTTTCTAAAATCTTTTACGTCTTGAAAGTCCCGATACACAGAAGCAAATCTTATATAAGCTACATTATCAAGCATTTTAATTTTTCTCATAACAAGCTTTCCAACGACAGAGCTTGTAATCTCTTTCTTGCCCTTTCTCCTTAATAACTCTTCAATTTCATTAATCATTTTATCAATATTTTCTTTTGAAACAGGCCTTTTTTCAAACGCCTTTTCAATTCCCCCTTCAAGCTTTTCTCGTTGAAATTTTTCCCGCCGGCCATCTTTTTTTATAAGATAAAAATCCCGTTTTGCTACTTTTTCATATGTTGTAAAACGTTTTTTACATTTCAAACATTCTCTACGACGACGAACCCCTTCTGGAGCCCGCCTATTATCTGTAACCCTTGTTTTAGAGTTAGCGCAATATGGACAGTCCATACTAAATATCTAATATCTTTATTTTGATGACATACAATATATTGTAGAGGAAGAACCTCTTTTTCCCCATAAATTGTAGGAGAGAAGAAAATAAGAAATTCTGAGTATTTAAAGGTTTATATCCCCTAAAGCATAATAACACAAAATGCTCTTTCCCGACGATGGGTTCGCATAATCAAAAAAGGCATTAACCTTTTTAAACTCAATTCTTCTTAAAGTGTAGAGGTGAAAATGACAACAAGCTATTTTACATATATTTCAACACAACTTGGAATCCCCATATGGTTATTAATATTGCTTCTTGTTTGGTCTGCTGTCTGGAAACTCATAGCGTTATGGAAGTCAGCTAGAAATAAGCATCTTGCCTGGTTTATTGTGCTCGCAATTTTCAACACAGCAGGAATTCTGCCAATACTTTATATCTTTGTATTTTCAAAGATGGGTAAGAAAGCAAAAGCCAGGAGAAAACCTGCAAAGAGAAAGAAAAAGCGGAAAACCAGAAAGCGAAAACCAAAGAAAAAATAAAAAAGAATAAACAAGTTTATAAAAACATATTTTATCTTTTTCCATCTTTTATTTTTCCTGCACCAATCCCCTCATTTCTCTGCTAATTTTTCGCTTTCATAAACGAGCCTGCATTCTTCACACTAATAAAAATTTTTATTTTGTTTTTTTATTTCTTTCAGTATGTTAATTTCTTATTTCTCCTGGATTTGTTTAGTTAACCATACAATAAATAAGACCAGAGCTATGATAATTAAAATCATAAATATCCATCCAAAAAACCACATTCCTCCCATCATACTTGCATTCACCATGCCACCCTGATTTATTCCAAATCCTGAAAATCCCCAAAATAAGAAAACAACTGCCAAAATAACCACAATTATTAAGATTGTTTCTTCTGTTTTCATTTTTTAACACCCAAATTCTCCCCCATCAGCACAGCCTACTGAAGTTAGGTTAATTTTTATTTCTCCTGGTTCAGAACCATTAATGACATAATCTCCAACCCTTGTAATATTCCATTCATGCGGATGATTCCACAATGTCCAAAAATATCTCCATTCATTCCATCCAACACCAAGATGTTTTACATAAATCTCATTTTCAGCAAGCATCTTTCCAATTTTTCTTCCAGTCATACAAGGGATACTATAACAATAAACTATAAGCTCTTTATCAGGATTCGCTTCTTCTAATTCTTTAAATGAATTTACAATTCTTTCTACATCACCATAAGCTGATTTGTCTGGTGTCTCATAAGCAGGAATACTCACAGCCCCAACAATATGCTCTTGTTCATACTCTTCCCGGCTTCTTAAATCAACAAGAATAAAATTGTCATCTCCATTAGCCATTGCTTTTCTTATATGGTGCGGGCTCACATGAACAGCATTTTCAGTCATATAAAAATCTTCAATTAAATCTTCTTTATCAGATGTTTGAAGTTTTAAAACAACAAAACTTGCCAGTGCTCCAGTTATTGCACTTATGATTATAGTAAATATGATAAGTGTAGGTATTTTTATTTTCATTCTTATAAATCACATTCAGATAAAATTGCTAAGCTTTCTAATTGCTGAACCCCTGAATAAGTTTTATTATCTATCATCCAGGTGGGATACCCTTTAACTCCAGCCAGATTGCATTCAGGCCTGTTTTTATCACAATTTATATAATCTATATATTTGAAAGATTTTCCAAACATTTTCTTTTGGCTTTGGCAAAAATGGCACCAGTCTGTTCCATACATTTTAACAGCTTTTTTACTCAAACACTGAGCAAATTCATCATAATCTCCAGGAGCAGATTCCCACTTAACATATCCATATATTAGTATTACTACAATTATAATTGTTATAATCAGATATATCAAATTTTTCTTTTTCATTTTCTCTTTAAATAAAAAATAATTAACAATCGCCAACCATGCCGCCATAACTTCCTGCAGCTTGTTGTCCTGCTGATTGTCCCGCAGATAAAGCAGTTTGGCTAACAGGGCCTTGGAAAAATACCACATAAAGCAGTGCGAGTATTAATAAAATTATTATTATCCATAAAATAGTTTTTCTATCCATTTTGTCCTCCTTTCATTTTTTAGATTGGTCTCCCCAATTTATCAATTTTTCGTTAATCCTTTTTCTAAAAGGTTATTTAACAATCCCCGACCATTCCCCCGCTTGCTTGGCCTTGCTCAATTCCACGATATTTATTTGAAGTTAAACTTATATAATCAGTATCTATACCCTGACTTTTCATTACTTCTGCTTTTCCTTCATGAATTCCTGGGAAAAATAAAACCTTCCATTTTCCAACTTCACTTAAAATTTCTTCATCACTAAACTCTTCCCCATGGAATTTTATTAAATACTTGGTCAAACCCCTTATAGCATAACTATGTGCACACCCACATGCGGGTTGGCCATCATTAAATATTACAGACCTTGCACCGCAACAATACTCACAAGAAATACCACCTTCAAGATTATAGAGAATGTTAATATATCTCTCTAAATCATCTCCTTCTAAGGTTTCAGAATTGTCTATATTAGAAAGAATACTAATTGTTTGGTCTGCTAATTGGGGGTTATTTGGACCTACATCATTATAACTAATTCCTAATTCTTCACCATAAATTGCCGAGATCCCCACAGGAATCACACTTGAAGCAGAAACCGTTCCTATCACCACCCCTCCTGTTCCTAGAGAAGATTTTCCAAGAGCGTACATTAAAAATCCCACCAAAATAAGTATTATGATAATCTGAACATAAAATTCAAAATCATTCTTTTTTATTTTTATTTCTTTTTTCATTATAAGACTCTTAGAAAAAGAGATTATATAACCGCTTTGGTGAAACTAGTTTCAGTAAAAACCTCCAGCGGGTTTTTACGAATCCAGCAACCTTAATCCCTTAAAATGTTCGCGAGAATATATCATTATTAGTTTCAATTGTGATAGCCCCGCCGACCCTATTTATATCTTTTTGTTAATCTTTCAAAACAACAATATTATTCATTCCCCGGCGTTTTCTCTCAATTACTTGTTTTGCCTCGAGCTTATCTAGAAGACGGGTCATCTTCACTTTTCCTATTTCAAGTTTTTCCATCAGTGTTTTTTGGAACATTGCTCCATTTTCTTTCATCAACAAATTGATAACTCTTTTCTCATCTCTATCAAGCTTGCTTAAATCCAACTTTTTCTTTTTCTCTTTAATTCTTTTTACAATAATTTTTTCTTTTGGTTTTGTAAATATTAAAACACCCGCAACCACAACTAAAATCCCGACGATAGCAAGTGCAAGATATGTTTGCTGGTTTATCGTAATATTCATGGGGCAGGTTATTGCATGCTCAGCGCCACAACCTGCTATAACAATTTCTTTTAATGCGGTTTGGAATAAAAAGATTATAACAACTAATAAAACAGCAATTCCTAAAATCATCAACCCAACATTTTTATTTTCCATTTTTCCTCTTATAATCATCAATTGCTTTTTTCAGGGCCTGACTCGCAAGAGCAGAGCAGTGCATTTTTATCAGCGGTAATCCTTTGAGTGAGGAAGCCACGTCCTCTATATCTATCTTCTCCGCATCTTTAATTGTTTTTCCCTTTGCAAGCCGGGTTATCATTGAAGAAGTTGCAATTGCAGCAGCACAACCAAAAGTTCTGAATTTAACATCTTTGATTTTATCGTCCTTAACTTTAATATAAACCCATAAAATATCGCCACAAATGGGATTTCCAACTTTTCCAACACCATCTGCATTCTTAATCTCACCCATGTTTTTGGGATGCAAAAAGTTTTCCATTACTTCTTTTGAATATCCTAAATTTGTCATTTTTATTCAATCTTCTTTCTACTTGATCTTCATTTACAACAACATTTGCATTTAGGTCCGCACTTGCACGGCTTGCATCTGCAGCATTCACAAATCTCTTTTTTTTCTTTTATTTTTTTCTTTTTCATCATTTCAAAGGACTTATTTTTCTTAATTTCTTTACGATTTTTGGAAGAGATTTCAGAAAATAATCAACTTCCTCTTCTGTTGTATACTTGCTTATGCTTACTCTCAATGAGCTATTTGCTCTAAGTGATGAAAACCCGAGAGCTTTTAAAACATGGCTTGTTTCCAGAGATTGAGACAAACACGCAGAGCCTGTTGAGGTATAAATCCCTTGTGTTTCTAGATAACCCCCAAGCGCCTCTCCTTCAATATTATTAAATGAGACACTTACATTATTACATAATCTTTTTTCCTCTTCTACAGGTCCATTCAGCACTAGATTTGAAATTTTCAAGAGACCTTTAATTAATTTATCTCTTAATTTTTCCATTTTTTCAATATCTTTTGAGTTTGCAATTTCAACTGCTTTTGCAAATCCAACAATTCCGGGAATATTTTGAGTTCCGCTTCTTAATTTTTTTTCATGCCCACCTCCATGAGCCAGCGGTATTATTTCAACTCCCTCTTTTATATATAATGCTCCAACACCTTTTGGTCCGTGAATCTTATGAGCATTCAGGGTTACTAAATCAAGATTTTGTTTTTTTACATTTACTGGAATTTTTGTTTTTGTAAAACTCTGGCACGCGTCTGTATGGAACAAAACATTTTTTTCTTTACAAATTTTTCCGATTGTTTCTAAATCCTGAATTGTTCCGACCTCATTATTCCCGTGGATGACAGATACAATAATTGTTTTCTCTCTAATTGCTTTTTCAATATCTTCTGGATTTACAAAACCCTGCTTATCAACGCCGATATAAGTTATTTTTGCTCCTTGTTTTTCCAGCCATTCACACGGGTTTAATACAGAATCATGCTCTATTTTTGTTGTAATAATATGATTTTTTTTTGGGTAATTGCTAAAAAACAAACCTTTTAGCACTAAATTATTTGACTCTGTTCCTCCGGATGTAAAAATTATTTCACTAGTTTTTGATTTAATTGCTTTGGCAATTATTTTCCTGCTTTTTTCCAGGGCTTGTTTTGCTTTTCCCCCAATTAAGTGCTGGGAAGATGCATTTCCATAATCCTTGTCAAAATAAGGCATCACTGCCTTTACAACTCTTTCGTCCATTTTCGTCGTGGCGGCATTATCAAAATATATTTCCCTCATTTTTCTCTAAGCATGCACCTCCTGCAATCTCCAGTGCAAAAAATCTTAGCATGTTTATCAATCAACTTCAACATTGGTACAATCGTCTTCTTATTTAAAAAATAAATTCTCTGTTTTCCTTTTTGTTTCACCTTGACAATATTGCAATCTCTTAATGAAGTAAGTGCGTGGGAGACTTTGCTCTGTTCAACTTCAAGACTTTTTGCCAACCCAGTCACGCTTTTTTCTTTCTGCCTTAAACTCAAAATAATCTCAATTTTTAATGGATTTGCCAAATTACTAAAGAAAAAATGGTATGTGTGATTATTCATATGAAACATAATTCATATGTATTTTTAAATATTTCCCTCATTTTTCTTTTCTTTCACACCCTTCCTGGTTTCCTCAAAATTTTCTCTGCCTCCTCTTTTGTCTTAGGCGGATTTTTATTCCAGAGCAGGCATACTGGCTGATACCCGCACCAGTGGCATAAATAAGATTTCTTTGCTGGAAATTCCATTTCTGATTCTATTTTTTTAATCAGCCCAATAGTTTCTTTTTTTAATTTTTCAAGTTGCTCATTTGTTCTTTTTGAATAAATTCTTCTATTGAATGCCAGATAATGCCATACAAGAGAAACTTTTTTGTCTTTACCGAACTCATCTTTAATCGCAATACTATATAATCCTAACTGCCGGTCATTTTCTACAGCTTCTGGTTGAGGAAGATTGTTAGATGTTTTATAATCATGAACTTCATATTCCTGTGTTTTGAGGTTATAAACAAGTCTATCAAGAAATCCCAGAATTTTGTATTTACCCTCCTGGTCAAGGCTGATTATTATTTTTTTCTCAACTTCTAAGGTATTATCATCAAAAGGTTTATGCCTTGCATAATAATCAAGAAGAAACTGCACACCGCGATTAAAATACTCTTTTGTTGTTAGTTTTTTCTTTACGTTTTTTATTGCAGGGTCCCAGCTTTCTTTCCATTTTTTTGAATAATAAATAACAACATCATCAATTGTGGGAACACGGCCATCTTTTACCTGTGAATAAAGCCATTCAAGAACCTCGTGAACAACTTTTCCAAGGTGAGACTCAATACTTTTTTCAATTGTAGGAATTATTTTATCAATATATCTGTATCTAAATTTCAGAGGACACTCTTCAAAAGCACTTAATTTTGAATGTGAATATATTGGCATGGTAATGCAACCTCTGGCTTTCTTTATCAAACTTTCCCTTTTAATTCTTTATTAACACAATGAGTTAAATATATCATCTTTACATCAACTTTCCTTTGTTTAGTTAAATCCAACATTTTAAACAGCACATTTCTTCAATCCCAACCCCTTTAAGCCAGGTTTTAAGGCAAGTAATAAAAATTAGAATTCTTTTTAAAATTGTTGGTGGTTATTGAGAATTAATAAAACGCGAGGAATTTATTCTTTGTCTTTTTGGATTAAAGCTGTTCCGATTAAGTATAGTTCACTTCTCGCATAATAGGCATGGTGCGACGGCCTCGTATCAGTAATGACCTCTGCTCCGATCTCCATTCCCTGTTTCATAAGTCTTAATCGAGGACTTATATAAACTCTCCACCCATTTTCTCTACTTCCTCCTTTAATATAGTCTTCTCCTCTAACTTCAAGAGATCTAAAATCATAATCTCTTAAATTTTTACCCTTTCCCCCTACATAATTAGAAGCTGAGATAGTTAAAACAAAAGTTTGAGCTTTCTTTTCCAATTCTTCTACTTTTTTTCTAGCTTTATTTTTTTCCTGTTTTTCCTGCTCTTTTAATAATATACGTTGCTGCTCTTTCTCTTCTCTTGATTTACGACCCATAATTTAAAAAGACATTATTGTCTTTATAAGCATTTATATCCTGCAATCTATATAATTTTAAAAATTGTTGGTAATCAGGAAGAATTAAAAGAATCTAAGAACCCGCGCATATAAATATTTAGAAAAAATTATTTATAAATCTATCCAACTATTTCCCCCCACCCAATTAATCTCCAGTGCCCGTCGATATTTCGCGCAATCCCGACATTATCGTTTTTTAAGGCAATAACAGGGATATTCAGGCTTAATCCAACTTCATCATCTTTTATTTTCTCAATTTCTCCAACACTTATTGTTGTATTGACACTAAGCATTAACATCTCTTTTGTTTTTAATGGCTCAACTTTTTTATGCCCGCCAAGACCAAAAACCTCTTCAAATAATTTGTATTTTATATTTACCATGTAGCTTATTTCTGGGAGTTTGCCTTTTTTGGAAACAAGACAACCAGTGAGCGAATCAGTTTTTGTTAAAAATGAATCAAGTTCTGTTTCAATAGAGATGCTTGCTCCTGGCAAAACCTCTTTCACAGATTTATTTCCTTTGTAAAGCGAGAGAACCCTTGTTGTTAGGGTTTCATATGTTGTCTGATGAGCTTTTTTAACACTTAATCCCGGCTTAATCTCTATCTCATCACCAACCTTTAACCTTCCTTTTTTTAAAATTCCTCCGAGAACACCCCCTTTTAATTTTTCTATGGTTGTTCCCGGTCTATTAACATCAAAACTTCTTGCAACAAGAAAAATTGGGTTGCTTTCAGCATCTCTTTTTGGAACATCAAATTTACAAAGCTCTTCAAGTACTTTTTCAACATTAACCCCCTGCTGAGCACTTACAGGAATTATGGGGGCTTTTTCAGCAAGCGTGGCTTTTACAAACTCTTTTATTTCTTTATAATTCTTCAGGGCCTGCTCTTTGCTAACAAGGTCAATTTTATTCTGAATAATAATTATATTTTTGATATTTTTTGCCTGAAGCGCCATAAAGTGCTCCCGGGTTTGAGGTTTTATACCTTCATTTGCTCCAATGACTAAAATAGCAGAATCAATTATTGCAGCCCCTGAAAGCATTGTTGCCATAAGCATCTCGTGACCAGGAGCGTCTATAAAACTAACATATCTTTGCGGGGTTCCTTTCTTTTCAGTGTTATATTTGCTTCCATCTTTGTAGATAATTGTATCTGCATAACCAAGCTTAATTGTAATGCCCCGCTTTAATTCTTCAGAATGTGTGTCTGTGAACTTTCCGGTAATCCTGCTAAGAAAAGTTGTTTTTCCGTGGTCTATATGCCCCACTAAGCCAACATTCAGTTCTGGAAGGTTTTTATCAGTTTTTTTAGGCATATAATTTTTAAAAGAAATCTGTTAAAAAAGGTTTGGGTTGTTAAAAATTAAGCGAGTTTTAATCCCTTAATTCTAGAGAAGTGTTTTTTGTTGTTCGTCTTGAGAGAAAAGTTTTCAGCAAGCGCGATAGCCCCAATTAAAATATCTCTAATTTCAATAATTTTTCCTTTTTTTCCGAGAAGCGCAAACTGTCTGCCTGCTTCATTAGCACTTTCCACAGACAAATTTAAAATGAGTAACTGACTCATTAGATTATTAACTTCCTGTAAACTTCTTTTTGGATTTTTTGATTTATATGCACCATAATATAACTCAAAAAGGTTAATAGTTGTTGTTGCCAATCTCTCGTTTTTGTTTTTATTGAACCACTTGATTGCTTCTGGCTTATTCCTCAAAAAATTTGCAATAATATCAGTATCTAAGCAGAAATATTCCATTTGCTCCACCCCTTTTTTAAAGACCCCCCTATTTCTTTCCATTCTTCGTCAGACATCTTCCAACTGCCTGCTAAACTCATAATATCTTTCCTTTTTTTCATCTTACCTTTTTTTAAGCCATTTAGTGCATCATCAAACGAGACAGGTTTGCCCATTTCTTTCTGAGCCTCGGAAGCTAATTTTAATAGCCATTTATAAGTCTCTTCGCTTATTCTGATTGTTTTTGTTTGCATTTTAATCTCCTCGGTAACTTACTAATTTTTACACAAAGTGACTTTATCACTTAATCACTAAGTAACTTAGTAACCCATATTTATAAACCTTTGTTTTTTTGGATTTGAAGAATAAGTTTCTAAGATTTGGGTTATTTACCAACCCACCCATTGCCATCTAAATCAGGCAGGAGAATTGTTCCTTCTAATTTTCCATTATTCTTTTCCCCAACCTCTTTTTCGTACGCATACTTATTACCTTGACTATAGTGTATTTTTTCGTTCATATAACAAGGATATATTATTCCATCTTCATTATAAAACTCAATCCATTCAGCTTTATCAAAATCTTCGGGCGCGAGCGCGCCTCTATTAGCAAAATAATCCAGCCCTTTTATTCCTAAAGCAATACCTGCTGAAAGAGCAATTACTCCATATAAATATTTACAACTAGGTTTTTTTCTTCTTATTTTTCTTCTCATCTCTGTCTCGCCTCCCAGGTTTTTTCCCGATTTATTAGAGTTCTTTCTGTATATTTAATCTCTTTTAAAAGCTCTTTCTTTGTCCCAGTATATTTTGTATCACTTATCATCTGGCCTTTATTAATAGCATAGTCAGCCTCTCTTAGTTTTTTCTGATATTTTAAATCCAAATCCCTGTCAATAGTATTTGCCCTATTTAGGGTCTTTATAATGTTTTTTGTATCCTGGTATATCTTTTCAGGATCATAAGTCTTGTTTTCAGGATTTAGATATCTGTTATCTGTTCCAAATGCTTTAATCTTTTTTATATCTTCTTGTAGACCCCCAATTGTTTTTAGAAGACCTTTTGCTCTTTCATCATCCTCTTTATTATCAAGAATCTTTCCAGCGTGTTTTAATTGCCCTTCAAGACACCTGCTTGTTGAAAAGGGAATTCTTTCCCCTTTATCAGCAAAATAATCAATAGCTTCTCTAACATTCTGCAAATTATCCTCTATTTTCTGATAATTAATTCTTTTCATTTTCTATATCCTCTTTTAATTTCATTAAAAACCTGCGCACATCTGTGAGGGTTAAATTTTCATCTTCTCTTTCCTTTATGAATTTCATCTTAAGAATATTTAAAACCAGTGATTTATAAACCTTTCTATTTTGTCACCACTTTTAAGAAACAATAAACAAGATTTTGCTGTTTTATCCTTTTTCCAATATCTGTATTAATCTTTTTTGAACACCTTTTTCAAATTTAATTTCAATATTGCCTTTTTTTGAAGATGTCAGGACTCTCATCTTTCCTGTTGGTTTGTAATCTTCCCTATAAATCGAGCTAAATACAGCTTCTGCTGAATAGCCCTCCTTTTCTGGATGGAAAAATAATTTTATTTCTTCTACAAGCCCCTCATGAAGATATTTTCCTCTTAGTGGGATGTCTGGACGCGATAATGAAAATTTATAAAATCCATTCTCTCTATCAACTTTTTTTATTCTGTAACTTCTACCCCAAAGTTTACCTATAATTCTGCCAAGGATTTCTTTATCTGTCTGCCTGCTTATAGGGGTTTTTTTGCTCTTTTTGCAATAAATTTTCAATAAGCGTTGTAAATCATATTTCATTTTCTTCTTTCATTCTCTTTTTAATCTCTTTTTCAAAACCCGTGTCTGTTGGTTTGTAGTATTTAGCATTTCTCAATTCATCCGGCATGTGTTGTTGCTCCACCCTGGCATCTTTGTAGTTGTGAGCATATTTGTAACCCTTGCCATATCCAATTTCTGCCATAAATTTTGTTTCAGGGTTTCTCATGACAAAAGGAACTGGCAAATTTCCTGTTTTTTCTATGTCTTTTTTAGCTTTATTAACAGCTTCATATATTTTGTTGGATTTTGGAGCTGTTGCAAGATAAGTTGCTGTCTGGACAAGCGCTGTATTACACTCGGGATATCCTAAAAATTCAACAGCTTGTTTTGCAGATGTTGCAATAACAAGAGCTTGCGGGTCTGCGTTTCCAATATCTTCTGAGGCAAATCTTATCATCCTTCTTATAATATATTTTGGGTCTTCACCACCCTCAATCATTCGCATTGTCCAGTAAACAGCTGCTTGTGGGTCTGAATCCCGCATTGACTTGTGCAAAGCAGAAATAATATTAAAGTGCTCTTCGCCTTGCTTATCATATCTAAGCTTTTTCTGAGAAGCATTTTCAATAGCTTGTTTTGTGATTTCATTTGTTTTAGATAAAGATGAAGCTGTTTCTAAAATGTTAAGAGCAGTGCGCGCATCTCCGTTAGCTATTTGTGCAATTAGCTTTTTGTTCTCGTCTGAAACATAAATCTCTCTCTTAAATCCCCTTTCACTTGAAATTGCTCTTGATATTATTTTAATTATCTGTTCTTCACTAAGCTGGTTTAATACAAATACACTAGAGCGGGATAGTAAAGGCGAGATAACCTCAAAACTCGGGTTTTCACTTGTTGCTCCAATAAGAGTTATTGTGCCTTTTTCTACAGAGGGCAGAAGAAAATCCTGCTGTGCTTTATTAAACCTGTGAATTTCGTCTAGAAACAAAATTGTCCTTTTTTGGAACAATCTTGCACGTTGAATTGCTCTTTCAACATCTTTCTTGCCAGCATTTACTGCAGACATGCCAATAAATTCAGAATCTGTTAATTTTGAGATTAACACTGCAAGACTAGTTTTACCAGAGCCAGGAGGGCCCCATAGAATGATTGACGAAGACAAATTCTTCTTTTTGATTGCTACTCTTATAGGCATATTTTCTCCAACCAAGTGCTCTTGCCCGACAAACTCTTCCAGAGTGGTTGGCCTCATTCTATATGCTAATGGCTGATTATCAATATTCATGACAATTATAGAGTCAGTGAAATATATAAGATTTTATGGGATGGAATTTAATGAAAAGCAGTATACGTATCTGTTGATATATCAAAATATATCATAGCATGATTTATTATCTCGTAATTTTTATCAACATCCCAAATATAGTAACTCCTGTTTAAATTTTTATTTTTAGGTATAAAGAGAAAATTATTTTCGCTTTTAGAAACTCTCGGAAGAGCAATTCCTATTTTTCTACGCTGTTTAATAATATGATATCTAGGCACAGAGGCAATACTTTTATAAAATTGATTTGGAAATTCTTGTTTTATACTTTCCTCATAATAACTATTTGGCCTTATAAGCCAGGTTAGCTTGGATTTTCTAAAGATACCTATAACATTTCCCTTTCTACTGATTATACACTGCCCACAGGAAGTGTACCTATCTTTATCAAATTCAGCATCCCATATAATTTCTTTCAATTGCCCACTCATAAAAATTTGAAGAATCTGAATTATAAATACTTTTATTTTGTTTATACTGACTAATATTTATTCTTTCTTCTCTTTTTCTGTAACTTTAACTTCTTCTTTCAGTGCTTCTTTTGGTTTATTCTGGTCCTGAAAAACTTCTGCAAGATCTTTTTTACCTTTTTTAATAACCTTAAGATTAATCTGAGAAATTGCAGGAGAAATAACCCTTCCCCGCACTGTTTTTCTTAATCTTAACCCATTTGGTCTATTTTTAGATAATTTTTTCTTCCCCTCTTTCCTTGGTTTTTTCCTCATGCCTTTTCCATAAGTTAACAAAACTCTTTTCAAGCCGATTCCTTCAACACTTTCAAACGCTGTAAACCCTGCCTTATCACTTGCACCGGTAATCTCAAATTCATAGCCCTCAAGGTCAGGAAGAATCTGATTTCCATCTACTTTATCATGAAGCGCTTTTCCAACAAGCTCTTCGCTTTCAAGCTCAAGCTTGTATGTTTTTCCAGTTTTTTCAGAGATGTTTATTTTAAATGGCATGATAGATAATGATAAGGTTTACTTAAAAAAGTTTTGATTATTATGTTCTGTCCGGAGTTCGACCGAAAAATAGTTAAGAATAAATAACTTAGGTA
>CAYXYT010000014.1:0-16009 GCA_964469785.1 Candidatus Woesearchaeota archaeon
CTGGCAGAAGACATGCTAAGCCAAAAGCTGTATAGACCATGGTTTTCTTTCCTGAATTTAGTGTTTTCTTCCCAAGAGCCAATAATCTTTCCAGGGTTTTCATCTTAACTTCTATAACCTCTGCTTAATATATTTTATTATGGCACTACTTAAAAGTGAATGTTTATAAAGGTTGCTGATAGGACATACTTGTTATATAAGAGAATTGTTAATTGCTTTCCAAAGCCCATTAGAAATTTGTTGTCTTTTTCTTTTAGGAAAAATTCCTCTGTTTAAGATGAGAATTAATTGGGAATTCCTTGTAACAATCCATTTTTGTAGATCTGCTTCTATCTCGGGATAATCAAACAGAATATTTTCTCTATAAGTATTTATTATCTCTTCTTTATGGTTTAAATTGCAAGAGATTATTGTTGCTAGATCTCTTAATGGGTGGCCAACTCCTGAAATTTCAAAATCAAAATAATAATTATTGCCAAAACGAGTAGTTGTGTTTTTATTTTGTAAATCTGCATGTATTAAAGTTCTTAAATTTTTTGAAATCTCTTGTTTTGAAAGATATTTTTTAAGTTCTTTTCCCTTTTTTCCAAATAATGAAATATTCTTTAGAATATAGTCTTTAATTTCACAAAAATTATGTTCAAACATCAATTTTTTATCTTTGGGAAGATTGTCTAAAAAATAAGAATGGATTTTTGCCCATTCTCCAACAGAACTCAAAAAATCGACCTTTTCATTTGATTCTATTATATATGTAGCTAAACCAGACATCCCACAAGAATATATTTTGGGGGTTCTTATTAAATTTGTTGTATTAAATAAATTATAAAAGAAGAGCTCCCTCCTAAAAGAAATTGATTTTTCAAATTTTTTAAGTAAAACCCTCTTATCTCCCACTTGATAAAGAAATAGCTTGTTTCTATAAAAATTCTGTAATCTAGACAAGAATATTGGTTTTTCCGGATTATCTTCTTTGAACATATCTTTATTTTCTCTTGGAATCAGCATTTTAATTCTTCTTCCTTGCTAAAAGAAGTATTATTTTATGTTCATGGGGTTTCAACCCATTGTGAGAGTGTTTTTTTGAAAGACAATATTCTTTTTTTATTATTTCCCACCCATCATATAAATCAATTAAGTTTTCTATAGATGGATAAAAATAATTTTTATTTTCTTTTTTACAAGCTTCTTTATCTGACATATTTATTAGGAAATTAAATCCCCCAATAGATGTATTTTTTTGAACATTTTTTAGGATTTTCTTAGCTTCTTCTCTTTTTAAAAAATGTAAAATCATTGAAATAAAAACTAAATCATATTTTTTATCAAAATTGAAATCTCTTATATCTTGATTTATAAAATTAACTCCTTTTAAAGTGGCTTTAAAATCTCTTTTATCTACCCCTGTTAAATTTGCGCCTTTTTTCAAGAATTTCTTACTGAATTTACAATTTCCACACCCTAAATCTAATACTTCTTTTGGCCTTAATAATATAAAACATTCTTTCATTATTTCTATTGCCTTTTTCATTTTACCTATATTATATCCTTTTTATTGACAAAATCCTTGAAACATAGGGGGTCTTTAGCTAAATAATTTCCCGTGGTGGCATATGCAATTGCTCTACATCCTCTACAATGTGCAACATAATCACAATCTAATCTTTTTTTCATTGATTCTAAATCTCTCAAATTCTTCATTATCCTCTTTTCAGTTATTAATTTAACTAACCCTTCTCTTATATCTCCAATTTTTAGGGGAAGTCTTCTACAAGGATAAACCGCCCCATCTGAAAGAACCGCAACACCAAAATAACCCGCACCACATCCCCCAAGAAATTTTCCTGTTTCTCTTGCTTCTTTTTTTAAAGGGTCATCTTGATGCATTAATCCCCATAAAACTTCTGTCTCTAATATTCTTATTTTATTCCCATATAGTTTAGATAATTTTCTGGATTTATTATATAAATCATATATATCTTTTGCATCTATAAATTCGGGATCATTAAAACCTAGATTTTTATCTGGAACATAAGATTGAACACCAAAAATTTTTGCCCCCGCATTTATAGAATTTTGAATAACATCTTCAATTTCAGATTTATTTGATTGAAGAGCAGTCATAGAAACAGTTACTTTAATCCCTGCATCGGTTGCATTGTGTATGCCCTGCATTGCTAAATCGTATGCAAAGGGTTTCCCCCTAATTTTATTATGTGTTTCTCTTTTTCCATCAACAGAAATTTGTAATCTTCTAATTCCTTTTTGAAATAATTTTTTTGCTATCTTTGGTTTAATTAAAGTTCCATTAGTTAGTAATCTTGTTGAAATCCCATATGATTTAGTATAATCGAGTATCTCCATTAAATCTCTTCTCATCAAAGGTTCCCCCCCAGAAGCATGAAATCTGGGGGTCATATTCCACCTTCTGGCAGTGGTGTAAAGGTCATCAATCATAAACTTAACATCATTTAAACCCATCTGGTTTTGGTTTTGAATGTGTGTTTGATTGCCCTCTCTATTGTGATAACAATGATTACAACTTAGATTACAATCATTTGTTGAATCCCATTGTATGAAAAGTTTTCTTTTTTCCATTTTTTAAGAGAACTCTTTTTATAATCTAATGGAATTATTTATTAGTATACAACACAAAATCAATCATTCCCGCCACAACTTATACATTCGTCACAGCCTGTAACACAAGTATATCCTTCTTGCCTAGGAGAATCAGCTATGCTAGAGAGGTAATTTATCTCTTCACTACTTAATTCACAATATTCTCTTTGGGAACTTAAATTTAAAACACCACTAGATTCAACAGCAATTAATTCCAAATCCTTTATTTCCATACTTTTATTTTATGCTCAAACATATATAAATTTATCTATATTAAGTCGCACAGTAAAGCCAGTTAGCAAAAAAGACTGTTCCCGGCTATTGCTTTGGTAATTCCGATTTTTTATTAAGATGCTAAAAGTGAGATTGAAGAGAAGCAATAATTGATACATATTAAAATCTTCAAAAATTAAGGGAATTCTCTAGAACCCTAATTCTGTTTTCTTGACGAGGAATATTTATAAACACTTTTCAACTTTTATAAAAAGAGCATGAACCTAAGATCCAAAAGAGGAAGAAATGATATTTAAAAAATTAAAGTCTGTTTTCATGTTAGCACTTATTACTTTATTCGTTATTCTTTTTGTTAATCTGGTTTCTGCCAGTTTTGAAGTCGGAAATCTCTCTCACTCAATTGACAAGCAGTACAGGCTTTCTGACTTCTTAAGGGGCTGGATAAATATCAGCTTAGATAACGAGCCTATAAACTCTTTATTCAGAACAAGTCTGGGAGAGAGAGCAGAGTTAATTGAGTTAATCATGCTAAATAATTTGAGTGAGGGGGCTGATTATACCTGTGTTCCTACAGATTGTGAAATAGATTATACCATGGTTTCTGGAACAGGAGAAACGCAGAAAAATTTTATCCTGAACACAGATGAAAATATAATTTTTGGTTTAAAGATTTCTGGTGGTGAAATTTATGACATTCCTGATTTCTCAATGAAAGTAACGAGCAATGCTGGAGAAAGCTTCACACCTCAGCTATATATAGATTTTCTTGCAGATAGCATAATAGAGTGGTGGTCTTACAAAGCTTCTGGAGATTTTCAGCCTGAAAACTATGGGTGTTATCAGGCTCCTGCAGAAGGACAAGTCACAATAACTAGTAATGAATACTGTGAAAAAATAACCCTGCCTGCTGCACCAAGTGTAAAAATAGGCGCAAAAGTTAATGAAGTGTCTGGTGCTGGACAGAGTGCTGAGTTTTCTATGAGTATCTCTAGTGAAGATTACATTTATTATGGCTTGTGCAGTGCAACTGCATCTGGAACAGGGAAAATAAGCTGTATTCCTGATAATTTTATGATGCATGAAGAAGGAGATTTTTTTGTTTGTATAAGCAGTGGGGATGACGAGGAATATACTATTAACCATGAGACAGAAAATCCTTGCGGTTTTACTATTTCTTATCCGGGGGAGTACACCCGGGACTTTGAAATTTTTGCAAGAGCTGGAACCTATGATGAAATTGGAAGTGTTGTAATAAATACTACAGAACTTGCTAATGCAGGGTTTCCTAATCCTTATATAGAAGACAATATATGGAATTATATTAATACAAGGTATGATGGAAATTGCTCAAATGAGTGCATTATACCTGTAAAGTTAATTTCTGATTATGGGGCTTCAGGGACTAGGAGAAGCAGGGGAACCGGCCTCCCCATAATACCTGATAATCACGAAATACAAATTTCAAATATAGGTTTAACTTATTGGGTAGATATACCTATCACAACTAATAAGCTTTATGATTTAGTAGAAATTCCTGCAAAAATAAATTCTGAATTTATAAGATTAGACCTGGATAATGCAGAATTTTCTGTTCCTTCGCAATACGGAGATTATGCATTTTTGTTAAGACTTGACAATCAAATGGTTTTCTCTGAGGATATAAGTATAGAAAGGTTTCCTGAAATTGATTTTTTAACCCCAACAACAACTGCAGCAGCCATGCCAACTGTTTTTGAGGTGGTGATAAACACTTCAAATTATGATGCAAATATAACAAAATATGAGTGGGATTTTGGAGACAACAGCAGTGCAATAACAGAGCAAAATAAAATAAATCACACATATGAGACAATAGGAAATTATACTCTTACAATCATGGTTACAGATGAAAATAACTTAAGTTCTTCAAAGAGTTTTAATATAAGTGTTGAAATGCCTCTAGAGGCTGTGAGAAATAGTCTAGACAGAAAACTGGCAGATTTAATGTCGGTAAAATCAAAAATACAAGCCATGCCTGTATTTTACCAAGACTCATTATATTTTATATTAAATTTAACAGAGATTGAAAATCTTTTGGCGAGTATTGGGCTTGCATATAATTCCTCAACAGAGCAAACAAGTGCTCAGGAATATATAGACATGATGCAGGGCCTTCTTGAAATTGAGCTGCCCGGCTCACTGGGAATAAGCATAACAACAGAGCCAATTTTGTTTTATCCAAAAGAGGAAAACATAGATTTAGATATACTGCAATTAATCGGAGGTGGGCAGTATGATCCTGCTAAAGAAAACGACTACATCAATACTATTCTCTTATGGAATCAGGATAATCTAGAAACAAAGGTCAGCTTTGAAGAGATAACAGCCATATATGAAAATTTCAATGAACCTATTTTAAGAGCATTTAAATTATATATAAATAAAAAATTATCTTCAGAAGAAAATCCGTATATTATTCTTCAAGATCTTGAGAATCTTAGATTCAAAGAAGATTATTCTGAAAATAATAAGTCTGGATATGCTTATATTTTACTTGCAGAATCAGAAAAAACAATTGAATTCTTAACAACAGAGGATTTTGACTTTGTCACTCTTCCGCTGTTTATCTCTCCTCCAATAAGCAGTTTATCTCTAATAACAATTGAGGGTGATGCAGATGAAATAGACTGGAAGTGGACTTTTTTTGTTTTAATAATGATTTTACTTATTCTAGTCGGAACATTCCTTTATGTAACACTGCAAAAATGGTATAAAAAGAAATACGAAAAATATTTATTCAAAAGTAAAAATGATCTTTATAATATTATGACATACATTAACCGTATGAAAAATAAAGACATGGCTAATAGAGATATTGCGCATAATTTAAGAATATCGCGATGGAATTCTGAGCAAATAAAATATGCGATGAGAAAATATTCTAAAAAAAGAACAGGAATGTTTGAAATCCCGGTTGAAAAAATTTTAAAAAAATTAAAAGCGAAAAGCAGGGAAAAAAAGCTGGATAGATACTAAAACACACAAAATTTAATAAAGCTTTTTCACAGACTAAATATTAAAGGACGTTGAGTGTCAAGAACAATCTTTAAAAAAGATTGGACAAAAATAAATCATGGGTGTCTTACAATGGCTATAAAAATTTTCAGGAATTTCTTCAAGAGAATTTTTTCCAAGTTATTTAAGCATAAGAAAGATATAAAATTGGGTTTTTACGGCCCAACAAATTCTGGAAAAACTAGTTTGGCAAATAGAATTTGTAAGGACTGGACAGGAGAAGAAATTGGTTCTGTCAGCAAGGTCCCTCATGAAACAAGAAATATTCAGTTTAAGGAAAAAGTTGAGATAAAATATAAGGGAAAAACAATGATATTTAAAATGGTTGATACGCCGGGGATTGCAACAAAAATAGATTACGAGGATTTTTTAAAATATAAAATAAAAAAGAAAGATGCACGAAAGAGGGCAAAAGAGGCTACACAGGGTGTTATTGAAAGTATAAAATGGCTGGATGATATGGACCTTGTTGTAATTGTTCTTGACTCGACAAAAAATCCGTATAATCAGGTAAATATTACAATAATAGGAAACCTGGTTGCGAGAAAAATTCCTGTGCTGATAGCTGCAAATAAAACTGATTTGAAAAGGTCAGACTTAAAAAAAGTTGAGTCTGCGTTTCCAGAGTATGATGTTGTGGGAATAAGTGCAAAAAAAGGGAAGAATTTAGAAGAGTTTTATGAATACATTTTTAAGCTATCAAAGAAACGCGGGTAAACAAAAAATAATAAAAAGCGAAAAATCTTATTAAAAATAATCTTTTAAAAAAGATTAGACAAAAATTGGTATTAAGATGATGGTGAAAAAAAGAGGTAAGAAGAAACTAGGAAAGATAAAGGGTTTTGCTATTCAATTTCTGCCTTATACAGAAATTAGGGGCCTGGATAGTAATCAGAGAATCAGAAAGATTCTTAACATTGTTCTTGGGAATTATATTTTAATTATCCAGGGAAGGCTCTTGCCTGACGAGGAGTCTAGATTAATTGGAGACACAATGGCAATGATTGGCCATGTTAAAAACTTTAAGGGAATAGAGCTTGCTGTTATCTCTGGAAATAATAAAAATAATGAAAACTTTTTTGGAAAAATAAGAGGAAATATTGCGAATGCTCTTTTTGGCGGAGATCTAGGAGCTGTCACAATTATAGGTCCTGCAACAATTGTTAAAGAAATAAAGCGCAATCCAAAAAAGATTGAGTTGCTCTTGAAAAAATAAGTTTGAGTGGGGGCATCATGTGTGTTAGAAAATATTAAATACTCTGTTCTTTTTTTTAAATTATGCCACATCAGTGTGTTCATTGTAAAAGAACCATTCCTGGAGGAAGTAGAGAGCTTTTAGACGGGTGTAAAAGTTGTAAGGGCAAATTTTTCTTTTATATTCGGGATGATCAGCTAGATATAATAAAGAAAAAACCTGTTAAAATTCCAAAGGAAGATAGAAAACAGGTTGAAAAAGACATTAGAGAGATGGCGGGAATTGCGCAGGAAGATGTTCCTGTTATCTTAGACATAGAATCTGTCAGAGTTACCGGAGCTGGAAAGTTTGAAATTGATCTTGTTAATTTATTTAAACAGGACAGGCCATTAATTTATAAGCTTGAAGAAGGAAAATACATAATTGACCTGACTCCAACATTTGGCAAAAGCATAAAAGAGATAAAGGGGATAAAAGAAATTAAGCCGTTTGAATCTAAAAAAGAAAAGTTTAAATAGAAAAAGGGAGGTTTTATAAATAAGGAATTCTTATTAGTAAGATAAACTTATTAAAAGGTAAAATGGAAAAAATAGAAGTTACAAGTTTAAGTTCAAGGGGACAAGTAGTTATACCTCAAGAAGTAAGAGAAAGGCTTGGTCTTAATGAAGGTGAGAAATTTATAGTAATTGGTGAAAAAGATACTATTGTTCTTAAAAAGTTAGAACTTCCTTTATTTAAGGGATTTGATACGCTTCTCAAAAAAACAAGAGAATTTGCTAAGAAAAGAAATTTAAAGGAAAAAGATATAGGAGAAGCAATTAAAAAAGTGCGTAAAAAATGAGGGTGGTTCTTGACACAAATGTTTTTATCTCTGGGATTTTCTGGGAAGGAAACTTCTCTTCCAAAATTATTGAAGCATGGAAAAAAAGAAAATTTGATCTTATTGCTTCTGTTTCTATAATAGAAGAATTAGAAAAAACACTAAGAACATTTAAAATCCAAATGGGTGAAGAGATGATAAAAGAATTGAAGAGAATAATTATTGAAAACGCTATTATTATAGAACCAAAGAAAAAATTGCATATTATTAAAGAAGATCCTGATGATAATAAATTTCTTGAGGTCGCTCTTGAGGGGCAAGCCCAATATATTGTTAGTCAGGATAAACACCTGCTTAATCTTAAAGAATTTAGTGGGATTAAAATTATTACGCCTGAAAGATTTTTGAAATTGACAAAAATATAAAAAGCTACTTAGATAGTATATTATATGGCAAATAGAAAAACAGGTTCTTTGTTTCAAGAGGTTCTTGAAAGAGTTAATCCTTCTGAAAAAGAGCTGGCTGGAATTAAAAGTTTTTTAAACACCTTTATAAGAAAAATTGAAAATAAAAAAAGAAAACTAAGAATAAACGCAGGTATTTTCGTCGGCGGAAGTTTTGCTAAAAAAACCCTGATAAAAAAGGACATTTATGATATTGACATTTTCATTAGATTTAATAAAAAATATGCTAAGCAGGATATTTCCAAATTAAGTGAAAAAATATTAAGAGGCACAAAGCCAATAAAAATGAAAGGTTCAAGAGATTATTTTAGAATAAAAGTAAATCCAAAAATTTTCTTTGAGGTGGTTCCTGTAATAGAGGTAAAAACTCCGAGACAAGCGCAGAACATTACAGACCTCTCTTACTCTCATGTGAATTATGTAAAAAGAAGGATAAAATCAGATAAACTTCTTGATGATATAAAAATTGCGAAAGCTTTCTGTTACGCAAATCAGTGCTATGGTGCAGAGTCTTACATACGGGGTTTTTCAGGATATGCTTTAGAACTTTTAACTTATTATTATAATGGTTTCCTGAAATTTGCCAGAGCCATGGCAAAAGCAAAATCAAAAGAAAAACTTGTTATAGATATTGAAAAAAGATATAAGAGCAAAAGAAGAGTCTTAATGGATTTAAACTCTGCAAAGCTACAATCTCCTGTTATTTTAATTGACCCGACTTTTAAAGAAAGAAATGTCTCGGCTGCACTTTCTGATGAAACATTTGAGAAATTCCAGATAGCGTGCAGGAAATTTTTAAAAAAACCCTCGATAAAATCTTTTGAATTAGAAGAAACAGATTTGGAAAAAATAAAAAAAGATGCTAAAAATAAAAAATTTGAGTTTATCCTGCTGGAAGCAGGGACAAAAAAGCAGGAAGGAGACATTGCTGCAACAAAGCTGCTAAAATTTTACAAACATCTCGGTTCTGAGATACAAAAATATTTTACACTTAAAGAACATGGTTTTAACTATGGTGGAAAACACACTGCACGATACTTCTTTGTTGTAAAAAAGAAAGGGGAAATTTTAATTAAAGGACCGCTTGCTAAACAGGATAAAAACGTAAAAAGATTCAAAAAAGCCCATAAAAATACTTTCAAAAAGCTCGGCAGAATATACTCTCGTGAAAAACCTGATTTTTCTCTTAAAGAATTTATTGAATCCTGGAAAAGAAAAAACCGAAGAAAAATAAGGGATATGTATATTAGTGAGGTGGGGGTTGTTTGAGAATAAGGTTAAATTCTTATCTTAATCTTAATCCTTTAACTTCTTTTTCTAATTTTGATTTGATTCCTTCTCTCTTTTCATTTTGAGTGTCATACATTGTTAAAAAAGGGATATTTTCATCATTAGATATTGTTAGTGTTGGGCCATTTATAATAAAAACACACTGGGTAATGCCTCTACAAGTATTCTCTCTAATACACTCCTCTTGATAAGTTTGAACCACCTTATCAAAATATAATTTTCTAAGAGATTTGTCCTCACCTTCACCATCTATGTAATAATAAACTTTTGTATTCATTTTATATCTGTTCCTTCCTCAGATATTTGTTTGTATGCTAGTTCAAGTGAATCTAAATCAGCATATTTTTCAAGAGGATGCCCAGAGGGTAAATTTCTTAATCTTATTTCTTCAAATTGTCCATCATTTAACATGTCAATTGCAAGTATATAAGTGGTCTGATTTTCATCTGCATCTAATCTCACATGTCTCCCATAAGGACTTATCCCGGCCCTTGCAGGATATCCTCTAAAATTTCCTTTTTTATCAAAATCATTACTCATATCACGACACCCTGTTAATCCAATTAAAGATACAAAAGCAATCTTTACTAAATTTTTTAAACTTTTCATCTTATCTTTTTTTCTCAATCGCCTTCTCAAACAAAACTGCAAAAGCTTGCGCAAAGAATTCTGAGTTTAACCAGATAGCAACATCATCTTTGCTTGAGTTTTTTGATAAATAAAATAAAATTTCTCTTCTATCTACAATAAAGAATTTTGCATTAATATCTACTTTTTTAATCCTAAGATTAAAAGCCTTACCCAGTTTTTTAATTAAATCTTCGTCGCCTGAAAGAGCTAATTTTATTTTTATATTTGATTTTTGAAGCTGTGAGAATGTTTCTTGGAAAAGCTTTGCCTTTAATCTTAGCTCTTCAGCATTTGTGCAAATTATTACTTCTTTCTTTGCTTCTTGAAGAATCTCTCTTAAATAATTAGTGATATTTGAACGCCCGCTCAATGCTGCAGAAACCTCTCCTCTCTTAATAGGGTTTATTCCTTCTTTGTACAAATCCTCAAGTTGTGTGAACTCGTTTGTTTTTTTAATCCCTGAAAGTATAATAATTCTCTCTTCTGCATCTTTCCTAACATTGTTTTTTAATTTTTCAAGAATCATTTTTGGCTTAACACCAAGATATTTTACTGGTTTACCAAGCTTAACAATTGCAAACCCTTTTTTTTCTAAACTCTCAAGAACATCATAGGTTCTGGATCTTGGAACACCGGAAATCTGCGCAACCTCTCCTGCAGAAGCAACACCTTTTCCAAGCAAAGCTAACCAGACTTTTGTTTCATAAAGATTCAAATCAAAATAATCCCTGATTCTGGTAATAAGTTCTTGTTTAACTAACATTTTATTCTCCCTCCCCTATTCTCTCGCTATCAACAAGCCTGTATTTAATCTCACGTAGAGCTCTTTCAAATCCATCTAAATTAAAATTATCAGTGATTATTTCTGCATAAACCTTGCTTGCGCCCGCATATCCTTTTATTTCTTCTAAGCTTGGAGCATCTGTGTATCTATACTCTTGTATTGAAAGGTCATTACAATTATATTCGCGAAGAACCCTATCTATTTTCTCAACATCTTTCCTATTTAATCTACAAATGTTTGCCCAAAATCCTTTTTTTCCTATTAAAAGTCGGTATTGGACTTTTTTGTGACGTGCATTATCTTTTTGAGGTTCACTAAAACTCCAATCATCAAAATTTCGTGGATTCGCTTTCTCTTTCATTAACTCTGTTTCTAGTGTATGTTCATGTCTCATTGTAAAAAATCATAGAACTCTTAGTTTATAAATCTTGTGGTTTGTTACTTTTTTAGAGTAAGAACACTGGGGAAAGGTTTATATATTACGAATATTAGAAGTCTTTATGAAAGAAAAATCTGAATTTGGATTTACATCTGAAGATCCTGTATGGGATGAGTATAAAGATGGGTATGTTATAATAGTTCACAAACAAGGAGATTCTGCTTCAGGGAAATTTAGAAGAATAGAAGAAGGTTATGTTATTTTAAACCCATTTGATGACGTAAGATATGATAAAGAAAAAGGGATATTAAGAAAATTTATTGAAAAAAATAAGAAAATTAATGCAAGCGGGGTTGAATCTATAACTCCCACCACAAGAAAGAATTTAAAAATATTCCAATACTGGAGCAATATAGATAGCGAAGTTCAATATGCGAAAATAAAGAAAAATATGAAAACTTAAAAAGGGGTCAAGAGAAGGGAGAACCAGAATCTCAAACAACCAAATAACTAACAAGCATCCCCACAAAAATTCCTGCTGTGATAAAAGGCATTGCAGGATAAAACTTCTTTTTCTCTGCAAAAAAGAACAAGTAAACTAATCCGAGAGTGGCTCCTGCAATTACAAGAAGTGCTGAAATTGGGCCGAGAGTTTTTAGCATAACTCCTGCTGTGATTATTGGAAAAATAACATCTCCACCGCCAAGAACCGCAATACTAACTCTAACTTTTTTCTTCTTGAGTTGGGATTTCTTCATTTTTTTCAATTTCATTCTCACTTTTTTTGAAACATACGGGATAAAAAATCCAGAGAAAATTCTCAATTTGTCTATCTGGTATTTTGCCATTTTCTGCATAATTCCTGAATGCCAGACAGCCCAGATATCATAAACTGAAATTAACAATAAAAATATAATTATTGTTATAACATTTAAAATAGGAACAAAAACAGCTGCAATTCCCGGGTAGATTAGTAGTTCTGTGAAGTTATGCACCAGAATATCTCTGCCATAAATTTTTGCAATAGCCAGGGGCAGGGCTATGACAAGGGAAACTAACCAGACATAGCTAAACTCCGGCAAAAATGAGTTAAAAGAAATTCCTAAGGCAATAACTACAACAAGAAAAAACCAGGCTTTCAGAACAAACTCAACTCTAAATTTAGTTAAAAGAAAAAGCAGGGTGATTGCAATTATAAAAGCCATAACAATTTGCGGAAATATCCTATAGAAATCTGCTTGTGTTTCAGGTTTAGGTGTCTCAAGGCCATAGGGTAGATTTTTATCTTCCTGGATATAATGATTTATAACATAAAGACCGATAAATTGTGTAAGAATAAACATCACCAAAAGAATTGCTGTAATTTTTGGGTTGTGTTTCATTTAAAAGACACCTACGGTTTCTTTTAGAAGCTTCCCTTTAATTACTTTTCTAAAGAAAACAGGTTTTTAAATCTTAATTCAAAAATTTATATAATTTAACATATTTATTTAGATATGAAGAAGAGGATGAACTGGTTTAATTGGTTATCTATAGTAATCTTAATTCTGATAATTTTACTAATCGTCTATTTAATTAAAACGCAATATTTAGGATAAATTGAATAGCATGAAATTGAGTTGGATTGATATTGTCTTGATTTTGTTAGGCGTATTTATAGCTATTCAAATTATGCTTGCCATAATTGGTGGAAGCTGGCAGATAGAGAGCTTGATAATAGCTTTAATTATTTTTAATCTTGGACTAACATGGAACATAGCTATGAAACTCGAAAAACATATATCATGGCACAAAGCAAAAGATAAGAAATAACTTATCTCAACTTCAAGGTTTCCAGAATTCTTGGAACATTTGTCTCGACCCTGTGCATCTTGTAAAGCGTTGATGCTAAATCAAGGCTTTTTGAAACCTCTCCGTGATTTATAATAATTCTTTTTGGTTTTGGCCCTATATTATTGAAAAAATCAACCAGCTCATTTCTTCCGCAATGAGATGTCAAACCATCAATAGTATTAATTTCCATATTTATCTCAACCACCTCTTCTTTTCCGTCGACATCCATTCTTATTTGTTTTGCTCCTTCCTGAATCTGTCTGCCAAGAGACCCTGCGCCCTGATAACAAGCAAAAATCATTGAATTTTTTGGATTTGATGCAAACTCTCTTAAATACTCTACAGAAGCCCCCCCAACAAGCATACCAGATGTTGCTAAAACAAGACACACACCGCCCTCAATGACTTTTTTCCTTTCTTGCGGAGAGCCAACTCTTGAAAAAAATTCAGAAGTGAAAGGATTTTTATCCTGGAAAATCCGGGAACGTGCCCTGTTTCCTAAAAAATCAGGATAAACCGTATGAATTGCGTTAATATCCCAAATCATGCCGTCAAAATAAATAGGAATTTTTTTTATTTTTCCTGCTCTTATGGCAGCTTCCAGAATCAGCATTGTTTCCTGAGATCTTCCAAGACCAAGTTCTGGGATTAAAACCTTTCCGCCTCTTTCAATTGTCTTGTTTATTATATCTAAAAGCTCTTTTTCTGACTGGTTTCTTGGCGGCAATATATCTGATTTTGAGCCATAAGTAGACTCTGTTATTATTGACTCTACTCTCGGGAACCTTGTTACAGCCTGGTCAAATAATCTTGAGCGGCCGTATTTGTAATCTCCGGTGTAAATCAGGTTGTGCGCGCCGTTTCCAATATTCAGGTGAACTATTGCGCTTCCTAAAACATGCCCTGCATTGTAAAGCGTAAGTCTTACATCTGGTGTTACGTCTGTAACCTCATTATAATTCAGGCAAATGCTGTGTTTAACCATCTCTTTAATTTCTTTTGAGCTATACAGGGGCTGTTCTGCTTGTTTATAGGCAACACCTATTAGGTCAAGGGCAAGCAGTGCTGCAATATCCCGTGTCGGCGGAGTCATATAAACAGGGCCTTTATATCCCATTTTATACAGATAAGGGATTAATGCACTGTGGTCTATATGCGCGTGACTTAAAATCACTGCATCTATTTGTTTTATATCAAATTCCGGAATATTAAAATCCGGGAATTTATCTTTTCCTTTAACAGCAACATTTATCCCACAATCAAGAAGAATCTTGGAAGTTGGAGTCTGTAATAAAAGACAGCTTCTACCAACCTGTCTTGCAGACCCTAAGAAAGTAAGTCTTACCCATTCATCTGTTTTTTCAGGATTCCAGCCTTTGTAGATTTTCTTTCCAATAGAATTTAAAAATCCACGTCTATAAGTATTATTAGCATAAAGAACCTCTCTAATGCTTTCTGTAATTTTGCTTTTTATTGCAGGAGCACGCTGAATCTGTGGTGTCCATAAAGTTTTCTTTCTTATCTCTTCTAAAATACTTCCCTGCTTCCCAATAACCATGCCTGGCTTCTTTGCTTCAATTATCACAATACTCCGCTGAATATCAAAAATAATATTTACTATCTCTGCGTCTTTTGGCACAATTTTCTTTATCTCGGCTTCTGTTTTCTCTTTATCTAAAAGAATTTTTTTATCAACCCTTAACTCAATTCTTTTTTTAACCTGGTCAACTATCTCTTTTATTTTTGCCTCTCCGGTTTTGAAAAAGTTTTCATTATCTGTATATAAAACAATATTTGCTCCTTCAAAACCAGCCTCAGTTATATTAGTTTCCAGCTGATCTGTTATTGTCTTTAAGATGTCCATTTTCTAGATTTATATAAAAATAATATGATTATTTTGCTCTTTCTTTATATTCCGAGAGTATTTCCTGCTCTACTGCTTTTTTAATGCCTTTTTTTGTTATTGTGTATATATCAATACCATAGCCAGATCCAACATCACGTTGGGTTGAAGCCTTTATAGATTCTTGAGCGAGTTCGACGCCTTCTGCAAATGTCATATCTTTTCTGTACTGTCTCTCAAGCAGACCTAAAACAAGAGTCACTCCGCTCCCAACATTTGCATCATAATCCTCTACTTTAGATAGGGTTCCCCCTGGCTCAATTGTATAAAGTTCAAAAGAACCATCTTCATTTATTCCCCCAATCAAACTTCCAACAATGTTTGGAATCATTGAGGGTTGCCTTATTTGAGAATAAGTGATTGTAGCTGTAAGATTTGCAGCCTGTTTAACACCTGGTCTTTTTTTAGCTCTTAGTTCTTTAAGTTTTAATTCTGCCCCGATTAGTTTTGCAAGTCTTTGAGCATCTGACGCATTGCCAGCATAAGCAATTAATAAATAATCATTAATGGGAATTACTTTCTTTGTAGTCTTGCTTACAACCAGGTGTCCCATGGTGGCCTGTCTATCTGCACCCATTACAATACCATCTTTGCAGACAAGACCCATAATAGTTGTTCCTGTTTTCAAGATTGAATTTTTTAATTCATTATCCATTTTAAAATCCATAGAATCAATCATCTATGAAAATCAGGGGTGTTTTAGTTTTATAAAGTTTTCGGAAGAATAGGCTTTGCGTATAAATTATTTCTGTGCTATCCCGAAATTATTTCATAAGGCTGGTATATTTAACCATATGAAATTAA
>CAYXYT010000015.1:0-15977 GCA_964469785.1 Candidatus Woesearchaeota archaeon
AACACGAGTGGAATATTATCCCAAAGTTTATGACTTAAAATTACACATAGCCAATATAACGGAAAAGTATTTAAATGAGTTTGCTTAAATTTTAATATGAGGATCAAAAAAATAACAGACGTCATTGGGACAAAAGTTTATACTGATGCCGGGGATTTTTTCGGAGAGGTTGAAGAAGCTAATTTACAGGAAAATAAGGTTGATGGCTGGAGAATAAAAGTTGGAGGAGGCATTACTTCTTTGATTGGGGGAGCCCGTGGCGTGATAATTCCGCACCAATTTATAAGAGCGATCAGCGATATTGTTATAATAAATAAATCCGCATTGCCGGGCCCGGATTCTGAAATAGAAGAGGTTTCAGAAGAACTAGCATAAAAATAAAATGGTCCAGGAAACCATTCTCCAACACTGGGTTTTAACAAAATTTGTATTCCCTTTTTTATTAATCTTTTTTATTGTTTTTGCTATTCTTGAAAAAACAAAAATTTTCGGCGAGGAGCAAAAACAGCTTAATGCTTTGGTTGCATCTGTTCTTGCACTGATTTTTATAGGGGCTGTTTATCCTAAACTTGTTGTAGAGAATTTAATTTTATTCTTGACAGTGGCTCTTATAGTTGTTTTTGTGGTTTTGTTACTCTGGGGATTTTTGACCGGGGGAGAGGCAAAAATTGAGAGTAAGCCTATGAAAATTGCTGCAGGGATTATAGTTGTTATTGCAGTTATTTTAGCTGTTTTCTGGGCAACAGGGCTAACTGAATGGGCCTTTGATGTTTTGTTTGGACAGAGCTGGAGCGAAACTTTTTGGACAAATTTCTTATTTATTGTGATGATTGCAATTGCTCTAGCACTTGTTTTGAAGACAAGCAAAAAGAGTTAAGTCTTTGAGGTTTCGAAACATATTTAAATAATCTTTGTTAAAGAGGTATATGGAAGGATCAATCTTCTTACAAACATACGGTTATTTTCATGAAGGTGCAGTAGGAAATTTACTTGCTCAGTGGGAAGCAATGGGATTTTTTAGCTATGTAATCCCTTTCTTATTAATGTTTGCGATTGTCTTCGGGATACTGATTCAAATGAAGATGTTTAGAGACAATAAAGCAATTAATGCGATTATTGCATTGGCGGTTGCATTAATGGCCTTGCAGTTTGATTTTGTTCCAAGATTTTTTTCTGAGATATTTCCAAGAGTGGGTGTTGGTTTAGTCATACTTTTACTTGTGCTAATTTTTACCGGTTTATTTATAGATGCCGAGAGCAGAGGAATGATGTATCTAATGTGGGCTGTTGGCGCCGTAGTAGTTATAGTTATTTTATTACAAACAGCAGGAAGTGTTGGCTGGTATAGTTTTATGCCCTGGCTAGGATATAACTGGCCAGCTGTTTTAGCAGCTGTTGCATTTGTTGCGATAATAATAGTTATTATAGCTTCTTCAGTGCCTAGAGCAAAGAAAAAGCCAGTTCAATCCATTCTCTCACAATTAATAAAAGAAGGGAAATAATAATTAATTTATTTTTTCTTAGAAATCTTTTTTGTTGTTTTTTGAGGTGCTGGTTTTGATGCTTTTTCTGCTAAACTTGGCAGGGTTTTTCTAAACGAGTCCTGCATCATTGACATCTCTTTTTTTATACTTTCAAGGGTTTTTCCGTATGAACCAACTTTATCAAGAATTGCAATTTGCAGCTTATCCATCGCAGATTCTATTCGTTTAATTCGTTCAAGAGCATGATCTAATTTTACTTCTGCCAGGGATTTAAATTCATTTAAGCGTTCTAATTGTTCTTGTATTTGTTTTATTTTTTCAGAAAAAACCTGCTCTGCTAGTTCAATAAAAACATCTGTTCCAGTGCTCATTTCAGGAGCATATCCGCCATAACCCCCGTATTCATCATACTCTTCTTGAGGATAATCTTCTTCAAGTTCAACTGGTTCAAGGGGGGCGGGAGCATATGACTCACCTATTTCTCCTATTTCCCGTGCCTGCGGAGTATATTTCGCTGTACTTTCAGGCGGTTCAGGAGGGACCTCTCGCTTAATCGCGGGATCTATTTTTTCATCAGAAACAGCTGTTTTTATTTGTGACTGATTCAAAGCATCATTTATTAGTTTTGGCGAGACTCCTTGTTGCTGAAGACTAGAAACGATTTCATTTTCACCCATGCCTTTTTCTCTCATTTGTGTTACCTGGTCTAAAACGCCCATTTTAAATTAAAACCCTTAACTCTTTTTTAATTTTTCTGAACCCCTTTTTTAGCAAATTTAATTGGTTGGAACATTTTTGCTTGTTTTGACAAAATTTCCAGATCTTCTTTTCTTGCAAATTTCTGAAATTCAGATGAAGCTGTTTCTAGAAAAGAAATCATTCTCCCCATATTTTGTTTTATTATTTCAAGCTCTTTTTTTATATCTAAAATTGCTTCTCTGTTTTTTTCCCGAATTTCTATTAAATTCTGGCCAATTAGAAGCAATCTGTCTTTCAAAATTCTCTGTTTTTCTTCTAAATCCCTCATTTTTACATTTGCATCCCAGTAAGCAGGATACTCCATGGGCTCTTCTATCATTTAAAATTAAAGTTAATTCGCTTTAAATTTGTTTCGAAACAAATTTAAGCAGAGATGGATATTTTTTATTATAAACAAAATCTTGATTGGATACAAAATATTTTAAACCAGCCCTGCTTTTTCTAAATATGCAATTTGAAAAAAAAACAACCCTATATTCTTACGAAGTCCAGAGAGAAGGGGGAGAAGATATACTTTATATTAATTATTTAGGAGCGCCCTATGTTCCAAGCCTTGCTGACTCCCCAGAGGTTATGGAAAGAACCATTGATGCCTTAATAGAAAATCCAAATGTTTCAAGAATTGTTTTTGTCCAGCAAAAAAATTATAATTACGATTTTAAAGAGAGCGCAATGCTTTTAGAGATTGCACAACTTTATGTTTTTTTTCTTAAACAGGAAAAAGCCCTTTCACAGGAAAAGCTTGTTACAATCCACCCGGGCTTTTTTAGCCAAAGATATAATGATGTTTTTTCTTTTTTGTATTTATTAAAGCAAGACCCGATTGCGGCGCATTCTGACTTGAGAAAAACCATTATTGAAGCAAAAGTTTTTTTGGAAAAGATGGGCCAAGAATACAAAAGTGATCAGAAAAATTATATTGCTTTTTTGGAAAAACTTCTAAAGTTTTTAGACGGGACAAAGTTAATTCAAGCAGTGAAGCCTTATCTTGAAAATTATCAGAAAGGAGACCGCGAGATATATCATAGAATATTTAAGCCAGACACAATTCCAAATTTTACTTTTACAAGACTTGTTTCAGATTTACCAGAAGATGCAGAGATTGTAGACCAGTATAAAATTTTTAATGAGCAATATGATAAATCATTAGTAACTATTTTAAGAAGAAAAGACGAACCAAAACTGATTTACCACTTAGTGCCTCCTGAAAATACACTTAGCGAGGAGCACAACATGCTTTTGAATTTAGCCCGGGGAGTTTTAATTGAGCACCAACCCCGTGCAGAAGAGTTCACAGATACAGAGAGGACAAGACAGGTTTTTTTTAATATCTCAAAAGATTTATTGCAGGATTTAGCAGAGAGCAAGGGAATGAGTTTAACTTACTCTGATTTAAACAAACTAGCAACAATTCTTGTTAGGCACACAATTGGTTTTGGCCTTGTAGAGGTTTTACTACAAGATAAAAAACTTCAAGACATTTCTCTTAATTCACCAATACCACAAACAAAGATTTTTGTTAGGCACCAAGATTATGATGAATGTGTAACTAATGTTTTGCCAAGCCAGGAGGATGTTGATTCATGGGCTGCTAAATTTAGAATGATTTCAGGCAGACCTCTTGATGAAGCAAACCCTATTTTAGATACACAGCTTGAGATTGGTATGCTAAGAGCAAGAATTGCAATTATTCAACAACCCCTGTCCCCAGACGGGTTAGCTTATGCTATCCGTCGGCATAGAGAGCAGCCCTGGACTCTTCCGCTTTTCATTCAAAATAAAATGTTAAATCCGCTCGCAGCTGGTTTATTGAGTTTTTTAATTGATGGAGCTAGGACCCTCCTCGTAGCTGGTACACGGTCTTCAGGAAAAACCTCTTTGCTAGGGAGTTTGCTACTGGAAATTATACCCAAACTTAGAATTATTGTGGTTGAAGATTCTCTTGAATTACCAATAGAGTCTATGAGAAAGCTTAATTATGATATTTTAAGGATGAAAGTAAGAGCTGCTTTATTGAAAACAGGCACAGAGGTTTCTGCAGAAGAAGGGATTAGAACAAGTTTAAGATTAGGAGATAGTTGTTTAATTATTGGAGAGGTGAGGAGTTCCTTGAGAGGAGACCAGGAAGTTGTAATTGTGGATAATGGAGTAACAAAGAGAGTTCCTATAAAAGAACTTGAAAATGTCGGAGTTGAAAGCCTCACTCTTCCCACTTTGAGTATAGACAACAAAATAAAATTGAAACCGCTTTCAAGATTTGTAAAACATCCAAAAAGGAAAAAATTAATTAAGCTTACAACTAATACAGGAAGAGAGGTTGTTGTTACTCCTGACCATAGTGTCTTTACTAATGTTAATTTTAAGGTATCTGCTATAAACACAGACCAGTTAAAGGTTGGGGATCCAATAATAATTCCTTCAAAAATTCCCTGCGAATTTAACGATATAGATTATCTTAATTTATTAGAGATTTTTAAGGACAGTTATAGATTAGAAAATGCTGAATCGTATATTAGAAGAGCAGTTAAGGTCCTTGGATGGAGAAAAGCAAGTAAAATATGTAATGTTTCTGATATTTATAGATATTTGTTATCAACGCAAAAAACCAGAATTCCAATAAATTCTTTTTTGAAGTTAATGAAGAAAGCCAAAATAAAATATGATATTGGTGATTTAAGGATAAAGAGAGGAACGGCAAATAGTATTCCCGCAAAGTTTCCAATAAACGAAGACACATTAAGATTGATTGGATATTATTTAGCAGAAGGCAATATAAATAAAGATAAAATTCAAATAACCAATTCTAAACTGAAAATTATTGAGGATATAGAAGATATTTGTAAGAAGGAGTTTGACTTAAAAGTCTCAAAAAGGGAAATTAAAGGTTATGGAAGTTCTATTCAAATGTTTATAAATTCCAAACCTCTTTTGGATTTATTGGTTTATTTGGGGTGTGGAAAAACAAGTTTTTATAAAAGAATCCCTCAATTTGTATATGGTTTAAGCGAGAAAAAGATATGTGCACTATTAAAAGGAATGTATAGTGGAGATGGTTCTATAACAACAAGCAAGAAATCTGGAAACCTAATTAGGTATTTTTCAACATCCAAAAAACTTGTTGAGGATGTAGCATATGCTTTGTTATGTTTAGGGGTTGTGTGCAGATTGCATAGTAGAGAGCCAGGAAAAAAAGGGAAAAGGGTTTGTTATATATCAGAAATAAAAAAGAGGAGATATATCGAATATTTTCTGAATAATATTGGATTTACTCATAAAAAACCTCAATTACTTTCAAAATCTTTTTCACATAGTAAAGATGATTCTGTAATTTTTGACCCCAAAGAATTAGAAAAGCACCTTAAATTACCAAGAAAATATAGGCATTTAAGAAAGACTAAAAAATGCTCAAAAGATTATTTAAGGAAAATAACTGAAGAAGTTAAATGTACCGATGAATTGTATGATTTTGCTCACGGAGATTTTTTTATAGATAAGGTGAAATCATTAGATGTTGTTGAACTTAAAGAGCCAGAATATGTATATGATCTAAGTGTGGGCTCAACTCAAAAATTTGTGGGGGGTTTTGGAGGAATTCTTTTACATAATACGGAAGCAAAAGCTCTTTACGAGGCAATGCGTGTTGGCGCTTTGGCAAATGTTGTTGCCGGAACAATTCACGGAGCAAGCCCGTACGGGGTTTTTGACAGGGTTGTAAATGATTTAGGAGTTCCTGCAACTAGTTTTAAAGCCACAGATATTATTGTTGTCTGTAATCCAATAAAATCTCCAGACGGACTTCACTCTTGGCGTCGTGTGGTTCAGATATCAGAAGTAAGAAAGCACTGGCAAAAAGACCCCCTCGCAGAAAAGGGTTTTGTAGACTTGATGAAGTATGATGTAGAGAAAGATGAACTTGTGCCTACAGATGATTTAGTTAACGGAGATAGTGAGGTTATTAAAGACATTGCAGCTAACGTGAAAGGCTGGGCTGGAAACTGGGATGCTGTTTATGATAGTATTTTGCTAAGAGCAAAAATCAAAAAAGAACTTGTTGAAACCGCAGAGAGAACTAAGAACAGCCAGATTTTAGAAGCAGAATTTGTTGAACAGGCAAATCACGCTTTCCATAGGATTTCCGACGAGATTCGTGAGGAATACGACCTGCCTTTAAGCAAGCATGTTTTTCCTCGCTGGCAAAAATGGCTGCAGGAAGAAGTGAAGAAGATAAAATAGAATAAATTTTATTATTAATTCCATTTACCTAATTACCTCAAAACCATTACAGACTAATGGGGCATAAGTATTCCATATGGAACAGAAATATTCCAAGCAAAAGACGATTTTCTAAAGAAATTCAATTTCCCTAAGATTTATTAATTAATTTTTATTACCCAAAACATTTATAAACACTTGTTATATAATTATAACGTATGTTCAAAAAATATAACAGATACATTTTATTGAGGGTTTTTTTTAACTCTCCTACAGATAGTTTCAGGTTAAGAGAGCTGAGCAGAATTAGTGGAATTTCTCCCGCTTCTGTGATGAATTACCTCAAGGAATTTGCAAAAGAAAGTCTGATCAAAAAATATCAGAAAAGAGGTGTTCCTTTTTATCGGGCAGAGATAGATAACGAAGATTTTGTCTTTTATAAGAAAATCAGCATACTTTATGAAATAAAGAATTCAGGCCTTCTTGATTTTTTGTGGGATAAACTTTCTCCAGACGCTATAATTCTTTATGGAAGTCATGCCAAAGGGGAATCTATAGAAACTTCTGACATAGATTTATTTATTATAGGCAAGGAAAAAAGGATATCTTTGGATAAGTTTGAGGAAATCCTCGGCAGAGAAATTCACCTGATGTTTAATCCAAACTCCAAAAACATTCCAAAAGAGCTAAAAAATAATTTAGCAAATGGGGTTGTATTAAAAGGGTATTTTAATGTTTTAGAATGATTATAAAAGTTAAACCAGATAAAGAAAAAGTTAAATCAATGCTTCGGCTAATCAAAAACAGAGAGGAATCTATTTCGTTTTTAAATTCTAAAAAGTTTTCAACACTGGTGACAGAGATGTATTACGAGATTATTAAGGAACTTTCTTCAGCCCTGATCCTCCTAGATGGTTCCAGGTCTGTAGGTGAGAATGCACATAGGGATCTTATTAATTTCCTGTCAAAATATAACACTATTTCAGAAAAAGACCTTGTTTTCATCCATGATTTGAGAATAAAAAGAAACAAAAGTTTTTATGAAGGCAGAATGATTGATGAGGATTATATAAAAAACAGACAAAAATTAATACAGGAAATAATTAAGAAATTAAAATTACTGATTAATAACAAACTTAAACAATAAAAAAGAGAGTGAAAATGCCTCCAAAATCAGATAGAAGACGTAGTGTGGATGATGTTTTAAGAAAGCATTCTGGAAGAATTGAGAGGCAGATTAAAACATCTAGTGTTAAAAAAACTAACTACACTCGAGAGTATACTAAATTTAAACAAGAGATGGCGCCTGATTTAACAAGATATGAAAAATGGTGTCGTAGTTTGGGAAGCATAATAAAACTAAGGGTTGCTGAAAAAGATAAACAAAAGATTAAGAGGCAACTTGAGATTGCACATATTGATCTTGAGCCATGGCAGCCCCTTACTCTAAGCATTGTAGCTTTTATGAGTGTATTTTTTCTTGGTTTTTTAATATCTGGTGCAGTTGCTCTTATTAAGGGGAGTCTTGCAGAATTCCCATTTTTATTTTTCTTTTTAATAATTTTTTTTTCTTTATTTTTATTTTATTATGTTAAAGGATATCCTGCGAGATTGGCCAACAAGTGGCGCTTAAAGGCAAGCAGTCAGATGGTTCCCGCAATCTTGTATCTTGTTGTTTATATGAGGCACACTCCAAATTTGGAAAGAGCAGTTGCATTTGCCGCAGAAAATTTACAAGATCCTCTTGCAATTGACTTTAAAAAAATATTTTATGATGTGGAAGTCAGCAAGTTCTCTACGATAAAAGAGAGCCTGGACAATTATCTTGATAGCTGGAGAGATTATTCTACAGAATTTATTGAGGCTTTTCATTTAATTGAAAATAGTTTATTTGAGCCAGATAATTCTAGAAGAATTTCAACTCTGGAAAAAGCTTTGGAAGTGGTGCTTGATGGGGTTTATGACCGCATGTTAAGATTTACGCACAATGTCAGAAGCCCGCTAACAAATGTTTATATGCTTGGGGTTGTTCTTCCTACACTGGCTTTAGCATTATTGCCTCTGGCTTCTGCAATGCTTGGGGGTTTGCTTAAATGGTATCATATTTTTATTTTATTTAACTTAATTGTTCCTTTTTTTGTTTTTTATCTAACAGATAAGATTATGATGCTGCGTCCAGGAGGCTATGGAGAGTCTCGTTTATTGGAGAGAAACCCGCTTTATCCAAAATATAAAAGCAATAAAGCTTACATAAGAGCATTTTTCATTTGTCTGCCTCTTTTTATAATTGGATTTTTACCTTTTATTTTTCAGACACAACTTCCTTCTATGCTTGATTTGCAACAGGATTATACTTTCTCAGAGCTTGGTTTAGAAATTTTTGGAGACACATCTTTCTTCGGATTTGAGCAAACAGCTACAGGAGTTAAAGGGCCTTTTGGCATAGGAGCATTGTTTTTAGGATTATTTATTCCTCTTGGCTTGGCTTTATTTTTTGCAATTAGCTTTAAGGCAAAAACAAAGGAACTTATTATTGAGAGAAATAAAACAAAACAGCTTGAAAGAGAGTTTAATAATTCTCTATTCCAGCTAGGAAGCAGACTTGGAAATAATGTGCCTCCAGAACTTGTTTTTGGCAGGGTTGCTGAATCTTCCCGAGGACTAATAACAGAAGAATTTTTCAGAAGAGTTAATTATAATATAAGGCAGATGGGAATGGGGGTTGAGAAAGCTGTTTTTGATCCCAAGCGTGGAGCAATAAATTATTTTCCTTCAGATTTAATTGCAACAAGCATGAGAATTTTAATTGAATCTTCCAAGAAAGGACTAAAAATTGCTGCCATAAGTCTTATGAGCATTTCCCAGTATGTAAAAAACATTCAGAAAATTACACACCGATTAAAAGATATGCTTGCAGAGATAATTTCCGATATGAGGAGCAACATGACTTTCCTCGCTCCCCTGCTTTCAGGAATTGTTGTTGGTCTGGCTGCAATGATTACTTCTATATTAAAAAGATTAAAGATTGCAGAATTAACAGGAGAGGGGGCAGCAGGTTTTGGCAATTTAGGAAACTTTTTGAATATATTTGACCTAACAAATATGATTCCACCCTACTTTTTACAAATTGCAGTTGGCCTTTATATTATACAAATAATTTTTATTTTAACCTCAACCCTGGTAACAATTGATTCTGGCGAAGATAAACTCGAAAAAACAAATAAAACAGGAAAAAATCTAAAGAGAGGGATAATGCTTTATTTCATCACAGCTCTTTTTGCGACCATTGCTTTATTTGTGTTAACAGCAATTGTTTTAGGGAATTTGACCTAATCGAAAAAATAGTGTTTGTTCTAATAAGATATGGAAAATACACAGGCAATTTAATAGCTTTCTTTAAATGAACAGCCTGATTTTCTTCATAATCCATTAGATTTATTAATCATATTCTTCTTTTTGATATATGAATAAGAGAGGTATTGTTTCAGAATATCTGCCCTGGATATTAATAGCACTTGCGGTTCTCGCAATACTCATGATCACAATTTTTGTTTTACGAGGAGAAGGGGCTTCATTAATAGATCAACTTAAAAATTTGCTAAGATTTAGGTAAAATGGAATTAACAATAAGCAATTTAATAAAATTAATCCTTGGGATTTTTGTTGCAGTTGCAGTTATTCTCGGAATTTATTTATTTTTCAAAAATAATGTTATAGAGCTTTTCAAGGGTATTGCTACAAATGAGTCTTCTAAATTTATCTTATCAGTTTTAAAATGAATAAAAAAGCCTTTTTACTTGCAGAAGAAACTCTGAAGATAATTATAGCCTTGATAGCTATTGGTTTTTTGATTTATTTTTTAACATCTCTTTATTTTAATAGCATTAATGCCCAAAAGAGAGTAGAGGCAGAGGCTTCTTTGACAAGGATTAGTGATGTTATTGATAATAAACAAATATCTATTGAAGATGTTACAGATATAACCCCCCATGGCTGGCGTTTGTTTAGTTTTGTTGAAGAGGAGAAGCCAAATTCTTGTGCAGGAGAGAGTTGTTTGTGCATATGTCCTAATGCATTGTTTAACCAGGCTAAAAAATGTGGTATAAAAGGGGTTTGCGAAATTGTGGCAAATTTAGAAGATTTTGGAGAAATTAAGATTAAAAAACCTTCAATTTCAGTTCAGGTATCAAAATCAGATAATAAAATAATTATCACGGAAAAATGAATCTTGATACTTTAATAAAATATTTAACATGGATTGTGTTTTTTATATTAGCGCTTACTGGATTATATTTCACACTGAAAAAAATTGGGGTATTATGATGAAAAGAGGCGAGTTAGCAACACAGCAAATTGTTATTTTAATTGTTTTAATAGTTAGTTTTGTAATTATTTTATTTTTCTTAGTAAGATTAAATCTTGGGCAGACAACAGAGAAAGAGATTTGCCATAATTCTGTTGTTACGAGGGGAAGCTCTGTTTTGCCAGAAGAGTCTGTGCCATTAAAATGTCAGCGTAGTTATATATGTATAACTGAAGATGGTAGTTGCGAGGAGATGACTAAACCACGAAAAGAAAAAGTTAAAACAGACGATGATGTTTATGCTGTTTTAGCAGAAGAGCTTGCTGATTGCTGGTGGATGTTTGGTGAAGGAAAAGTTAATTATGTTGGTAAAGACTGGTTTGAAAATCTTTATTGTTCTATTTGTGCGCAAATAGCGTTTGATGATAGCGTGGGCGATATTCCAGAATTTAGCAGAGGAGAGATAGATAAAAGTGATTTTTACAGATATCTTTCAGAGAAGAATGTTTCAAATAGAAAACAAACATACTTAGAATATTTGCAGGGAATAGAGGGGGCTAGTGAAATTGAAAGTTCTTTAACAGACGCTAATGCTGATTTTGGTTCTTTTGATTTAAACAAACAACACTATGTTATGATGGGGATTTATAGTGAAGTGGGAGTATGGAAATGGGTGGCTGGTTTAGCAGGGGGTGTGGGAATAGTTGCAGCCCCCTTTACAGTAGGGCTTTCTACAATACCGACCGCATTAATTATTGGGGGAGCTGCGGGAGTAGGAGGGACTGGAGGATATTTTTTAGGCACTGCAATTAAAGGAGATTCGGGCTATGAATATTTATCTCCTACAATGGTAGAAGTAAATTCTCGAGATTTTGAAGATCTTGATTGTGGATCTATAGAGACATTAGCATAAAATAAACTTTTTAAAAAAGTTTAATCAAAATTAAAAAATGAAAAAAAGAGGAACCATTTTAATAGAAAATGTTATTTTTATTATATTAAATTTATTATTTCTCACGATATTAATATTATTTATTGCAAAGCAAGGAGGTGGATCACTGGTTTTAGAGCAATCTTATGCAAAACAAATTTCATTACTTATAGATTCTGCAAAACCTGTTTCAATTATTAAATTAAACATGAACAAAGCATATAAGCTAGCAGAGAAGAATGGAATTGATTTTAATGAGGTTGTTAAGATAAACAGAAATATAATCACAATAAAATTAAGCGAGGATTCTGGATATGATTATTCTTTTTTTAATGATGTTAATGTTGGTGCATATCCTGGACCAGAGAAAGGGATTTATATTTTCACAATAAGCGAGAAAATCGAAAATGAATAATAGAGGAGCTGAGAAAGTATTATCAGTGTATTGGTTTGTAATTCTGATTTTAGTAGCAGGAGGGATTTTTGCAATGGTTTATAATTTTTATCACCATCCCTATGATATTAGGGAAATAGAGGCAAATATCATGCTAAACAAAGCAGCTGATTGCATTTCTACAGGAGGAAAAATAAATTCAGGTGTTTTTGAAAATGATTTTAAAGATAATTTTATGAAAACTTGTGATTTAACTTTTGAAACAGAATACGAGGGTCCACAATACTATTTACAAGTTGAATTAGGAGATGGTTTTTCTATTGAAGAAGGAAATCAAAACCTAGTTTCCAGTTGCGGTCTTGAAGCAGAAGTTGAGGAAGAAAAGTTAGCAAAATGTGTTGAAAGAAGTTTTTACTCTCTAGATTCTGCCGGAAATATTTATTTAATTAAAATTTTATCAATTGTAAGAAAAACAGAAAAAAATGTTAGATAGTAAAAACCACCAGCGGGTTTTTAGAATCCTGCAACCCAACTCCGTTAGTAAAAACCATTGCGAGGTTTTTAGAATCCTGCAACCCAACTCCGTTAGTAAAAACCAGCAGCGGGTTTTTAGAACTCCGCAACCAAAAGATAAAAAAGCACAGATTGGCGAAACAATGACCTGGGTGGTCGCGACAATAGTTATAATTGTTATTTTAATTATTTCTATTTATGCAGCATCTTTATTAGCACAAAAAAATAAAATTATAAGATATAAGGAGTATGAGAGAGAAAGCGATATAGTAATGGAAAAATCAATTTTTGCTTATTTTTTATCTGGAGACAACTCTATTTATAATGAATTAGTACAACAAGAATTTTATGCTGACTTTGACGATAAAATTGATGAAATAAATCATGTATTAAAATGAAAAATAAAATCTCACAATCCAAGAATAAAAAGGCAGATGTTCCTGTAACAATCTTAGTGATAGGTGTTATTGCGGTTTGTGCCTTAGCTTTGCTTAGCTTTTTATCTTCTAGTTTCAAGCTGGAACAATCTTTTACAGGAGTGTCTGCTATGGAAGAACTTAATGCAAAAATAAATGAATATCATTTTTATAAAAACATGGGGGTTTCTGAAGAGCAGATAAATCAAGCACTAAATATTACAGAAGGCTGTCTTGAAGAATATAGAATTAGTACTAGTATGCTTCCCTGGAAAAAAGATGAGTTTTTGTTCTCTGTTAAATACACAATTCCTTAAACTAGATGGAAACATTTTTAAAGATTTTAAACCTAAATAAAATATGCAAAATAAAAGAGGCCAGGGCTTAAGCACTAATGCAATTATTTTAATTGTTCTGGGTGTTATTGTTTTGGTTATACTGATGCTCGGGTTTACAATAGGTTGGGAGAAATTTGCTCCCTGGATTAGTAAAGACAATGTTGATACAGTTGTAAATCAGTGCCAACTGGCTTGTTCTACCCAAAGTGTTTATAATTTTTGTTCTAAGGAGAGAGAGCTTAAAGCAGGGGGCGAAAAATATACAGATACTTGTTTTGGCTTTGCAACAAGCGAAAAATATACAGATGAAAATTATGGAATACAAGAGTGCGGAAATCTCTGCGGAGCATAATTTTTATTTATTCTTAATTATTTAGTGTATTTTACTTATTGTATTTTATTTTATCAATTTATTTATTGCTGTTCCTTAAATTTCAAATTGTAAATATATTTAAATTAGCATTATTTTATTTAATAATGAAATCAGATTACGCGCATCCTCAAAAAAGAAAAAAGAAAAAACATAAGAAAAAAGAGAGGAAGAAGCACCCTTACAAAAAAGGCGGGAAGAGAAGAACACAAAAGACACAGAGAAAATAGAAATAGTTTTATAAATTTGATTTAATTTTTCTTGTAATGAATGAAGTGATTTTTTTATTCAGTTTAGCACTGGTCTGGATTATATTTGCAACTATTCAAGACCTGAGAAAAAGAGAGGTTGCAGACTGGCTTAATTTTTCTTTAATAATTTTTGCTTTAGGATTTAGATTTTTTTACTCTTTGTTTTCCCAGAGCAATCTCAGATTTTTTTACGAAGGTTTAATTGGCCTGGGGATATTTTTTATTCTCGGCAATTTACTTTATTATGGGAAATTATTTGCAGGAGGAGATGCAAAATTAATGATGGCTCTTGGCACGATTTTACCTTTTTCCACGGATTTTTTAACTAATACTAGAATATTTATCTTATTCTTATTTATTTTCTTTATTACCGGAGCGATTTATAGTTTACTAATTAGTTTTATTTTTAGTTTGAGGAATTTTAAAAAATTTAGAAAAGAGTTTAAGGTTTTATATATTCAAAATAGAAAATTAATTTATCCTTCATTGCTCTTAGGGCTGACCCTGATGATTTTTGGTTTTGTTCATATATTATTGTTTATTTTAGGAATTTTTATTTTTATATTGCCTTATTTTTATATATATGCAAGAGCTGTTGATGAGTCTTGTATGATTAAAAAAAATCCAATTAATAAATTAAGGGAAGGGGATTGGTTATATAGGGATATAAAGATTGGAAAAAAGACAATAAAAGCTAGCTGGGATGGCCTGAAAAAAACAGAGATTAGAGCGATAAAAAAGAACAGGAAATTTGTTTTAATAAGACACGGCATTCCGTTCACACCAGTGTTCTTTTTTAGTTTTTTAATTTTTATTTATCTTTTTAAAACAGGATTATGGCGGAGTTTTGGCCTTATCTAATCTTTTCTTGGTTTTAATCAATCAATTTTTCGTTTTGCCCAATCTTTTCTTTTTTCTTGGTTTACTCTAAATTTTTTTGAAAAATTCTCTTGGCAAGGTTTTGGTTTTGTCCAATCTTTTCTTTTTTCTTGGTTTACTCTAAATTTTTTTGAAAAATTTATTATGGAACCCTTTTTGGCAGCCAAATCTTTTCATCTATTTTTTTTGTTTTTGGTTTTTTGATTCTGGGTTTTTTCTCTAAATTTTTTTGAAGAGATTTAAGCTCTTCTGGTTTTGCCTGTTTTCTTTTCGAGTCTAGTGTCTCGTCTTTGTATACCGGAAGAAGGTTTAAGATGGTTTCTCCGAACATATTTGAAGCAGATATAGAGATATCTTTTGGATGGAATCCGGATTTTATTTTTTTTGCAACCTTGTCCGCAAAATTTATTATGTATTTTGGAATTTTTCTTCCTTGTTTTAATGGTTTTTTTGGAATTATTAGTGCATGGGCTTTTGAAATTGGGTTTATTTCTAGAATAGCCAGGCAATTTTTATTTTCATCTATTTTGTAAGAGGGAGTTTGTCCAGAAACAATCAAACGGAAAGGATTTTCTTGTCCCTGCTCTTTTAGTATTTTATTTTGTTTTAAGAATTCTTCTAACTCTTCAGAGCTCATTGTAATAATTTTCCTCTTGGCAGAATTTTTTTTATTTTCTGGAAAACTTGATTCTATATGATGAATAATTTGCTTTTTTATTTGTTCTGTTTCCTTTTGAGACAACATTTTATTTTTTACCCAATAGCCCTTCTTATATCAACAACACGCGCAGAATTGACGTTTTTAATATTTTTTAATTCCGTTTCTAAATCTTCAAGTTCTTTTTCTTCTGGCCATGCGAAAATCACAATTAAAGCGTTTAAGCCAAAAGCTATTGGCTGTTTTTCAAACCCTGGATTTTTTATATTGTGTTTTTCCATAATTTTTTCTACGTTCCCCCGAATTTCTTGAAGATTTACGTCTGGAGAAACAGGCATTAGTTTTATTTTTACAGCTATGATTCCCATGAAATATTTTAATAGAAGGGATTTATAAATTGTTGGGTTTTGTTGCTGTGTTGCATGATTAGTGCAACATTGACTGTTTGATAATTATATCAAATACCTTG
>CAYXYT010000016.1:0-15683 GCA_964469785.1 Candidatus Woesearchaeota archaeon
CGCGAGACAGTTTGTATGATATCTACTAGGTGTGTTATTGTCTGAGTGGAACAAGCTTATAGTACGAGAGGAACTAGGCTTGGGTGCCTCTGGTGAGCAGTTGTCATTGGCAGGCTGCATAGCTACGCACTGTATGGATAAGAGCTGAACGCATAGGATGTTAAGAGAAAACTTTAAATATAACCATGTCTTATCTTTTTATATGGAACTTAGAACCAAATCCTTTCTTCCTCTTAGTGCATATAAAGTAATTGAAGATAAATATTATTATATCGCATACCTAAAAGGAGGGAAGATCGCCCATATTCCAAAGAAAATAACTTTGGATAAAGACCTAATATGGTTGATTGGGGTTTGGATAGGTGATAATTTCGGAGCTAGGGGAGGAAGTAAACCGACAACAAAAAGAGGTTTAAAAACCTCTGGACGTTTTGGAATTATAAACAATGATTTAGACATAGTGAAAAAGGCTATTGGCGTAATGAAGAAGATCAAATTAAAGAATTTAAGGATAGATGTTCAATTGCCTAGAGATATGAAAACGAGTATAGATTCGATACAAAAAATGCTTTATCATAAAGATTTGATCATCAGGCTGCAGAAAGCTAGTGAGTGGAGAAGAGAAATTGGTTTTGCAGTATATGTTAATAACACTTCTTTACTTAGGACTTTCGAACATTTCTTCAAAAACTTAAGGAGATATAAGTTTGATGTAACCCCTTTAATAGCAGGCATTATTGATAGTGAAGGAAATATAGATAAAGCTAATAAAATGATTCAGATAACGAATAAGGAGAATTATGTCCAACAGATCATTGAATGTTCTTTGAATAAAATAGGAGTAAAATATGTAAAAAGAACTGACAAACGAGAAAGGATTTGTACATTAATTAAGGACAAAGATAGTTTATATGAGTTATTTAAAGAGCTTGAACTTGGTTCAAAAAGAAAAAAGTTATTCTTCTCTGAGATGCAGGAAGGAAATTTTACTAGACCATGTGATTTTGAATATATGAAAAGGTTTTCAAAAGAATTAAAAAAAGGAGTTAGTGTAAATGAATTATCAACAAAACATCATATTCCAAAACCTACCATAAAAATGGTCTTAAGGAACCTATGGTCTGGTGGATTTTTGGAAAGATTCAAGGATGGACATGGTTATATTTATTCTTTTGCATCCGCGGAACTAAGCTCGAAGCCATCCGCAAAACGAGACAATTAAGGCCCACGAATAAGACGTGGTTGATAGAGTTGCTGTGTAAGATTCAAGTTTCGACGAGAATTTCAGCAGACAACTACTAAAAGCTTTACTTTAGTATTATAATGAAAAACTAGTGGGATATTCTACTGTTTGTTGAGGATTTCTGGTTTGTTGAAAGTTGGGGTTGTTTAGATTTCTTCTAAATAAGCAAGATGGTTATTTATGTCTATAAATAATTTTAATTTATTAATTTCCAGAAAATCTAAACCAATTAAAGTAGGCAAAGTCAAAGCATTATTCAAAACATTTCCACCAAATTTATTTAACTTGGGAACATCAATTACGGTGATGGGAAAATTTAAATTTTTTCTTCTTTTATCTTTTGAATGTAATACCATTTGAAAATTATTTATTAAAAGAGCAGGAACATTGCCCTTTCCAAATCCTCTTATCGGCTTTGTACTTGTAAAATTCTTGAATGGAATATTTAATCTGAGAGAATCTCCAGCTGATAAAATTGTTTGGGATGCTCCAGTATCAATAATCGCTTCTACACGCCCAAAAGACCTAGGATAAGTACACAAAAAAGGAAGAACTATTCTTTTAGCGCCCTGAATATTTCTAATCTCTAAATCAAACCTCATTTTAATACAGAATTATTTCTTCTTTTCCGGGAATATATTCTATAAGAACTAGTGAGGGATTAATTCCCATGGCTTTAACTTTTTTCAACACTTCTTCAAAATTATTTCCTACAGTAAGAAGTTTATTCTCTCTTACAGCTATAAATTTCTTTGCATATTTCTTTCCGAATTCTTCAGCCTTCTCAGAGATAAAAGAAGAGTCCTTTTCTAATATCTTAAACTCTTGCATAACGTCTTGTTCCATACTTAATAGTATCGAAAGACATTTATAAAGATTTTGAAAGATTTAAAAAATAAAACATGCCAAAGGACATAGAGCCGAAACCCTAGTTTGCCCTTCCGGACTGAAACCGGACGAACTCCCTAGCAATGGCACATGTAATAAAAGTGCAGAAGGTTTTTATATTTTTTGGCTATGAAGAATTCGGGATTTTTCTACTGCAAAATTCTAAGGAACAATTAATCCTGTGCAACGCCAGTTGATTAGAGCTTCTAAGGTATTATTATTGACTACACATGCTGGGCTACAGATTGGATTTTCAGATTCTGGTTTCATCTCTAAGTCAATCCACCATGTCTTAGTATAATTATTGAAACTATAATCTCCTGAAAATTTTTCTCCTTTTTCAAAACACTCGCTGTTAATTGCAGCTTCTAAAATTTCTTCTGGTATTTCACAATCAACAGAACAACTCTCTTTTGTTTCAGCGCAAGGACAACCTATTGCCAGACACACAAACTCTTCACAGATTCCATTTCCACACTGGTCTTCGCAATTCTGGTTTTCAGACATTCCGGCACAACAAACACAATTATACATTAACCCTTTAACATTTCCTATATTCATTCCATCTCCACAATAAGGGAGTTTGGCTTCAACAATATTAACAACCTCTCCTCCCTGCCTTATGCATTCATCAGATGTTAAATCGCCCTCTTCATCAATTTTTTCTGTCCAGGTGTTTTTTCCATCACTGCATCGCCTTGGATAAGACTGCATAACAGGATATCCTGCTGTAGCACATTTTTCAAAACTATCAACCAGTTCTGATTCTTGAGCACTTCTAAAAACCAAGAGAACAATTATAATCACCAAAAGAACAAATATTCCAGCAATCCAGTATACTGCTTTTCTTTCCATAACAATATATTTTCCTCCAGATTATTTATAATTTTCTAATATAATAATGTTTAAATATTATTAACAATCTGAAATTTCATGGCAAAAACACTTCAAGCGCGATTTAGAAAAAAGTTCGGAGAAAGGGGTTATACTGCAATGCAGGTCTCTTTAGCCTTACGGGATTTTGATTGGATAGATCACAGAAAATATACTGATAGAAAAATCAGAAGACATGTTAAAAATAATAATTTAGTTGTCGATTTAAAAGAGGCGGGAATTCAAAATCCTGTCGGGAGCATTAGATATTTAGTAAAAGAATCTGATTTAGAGGCATTAATTGCGGGGATGAAGATGGGTGTTTCAGTCGAGGATATGCAATTTGCCCTAGAAAAATTTTATTGAATTTAAGTCACACAACCCTTAGTTAAAAGGGATGCTACAATTCCTGCAAGGAGTAAAATTAACAAAATTATTATTGTTATAATCACGAGCTTTTTCTCTTTTTTGTTCATCTTTTTCCAATCTCTTCTATTCTTTTTCCATTTATCTTTATTTGCTAACCCGGCCAGCATATATATTAAACCCAGAATCCAAAATACAGAGAGATTCATAACAATACCTAATACAAAAAATATAATCCCAAATGCGAAGAGAGAATAATAATCAACAGCCCATTTTGCTTTTCTATCTCTAACCATTGTCACAACTCCGAAAATTATCAACATGAAGGGAAATCAATAAAAAAATGATAACTTATTCCGTCACCCATATTTAATTTATGTGAATCAATAAAAAATTTAGCCAGTTCAGGCAACCTTTCTTTTGAGTGTGTGAAACAAAGATACTCTACGTCGCCAATTGAAAAATATAATTTAAATAAAGCTAGGTTAATCTTATTTTCTCTTAGAAATTTTTTCATTTCCTTGTAAACGCTAAGGTCCTTATTTAATGTGCTTTCTCTTGGGTCATAATTAAAATCCCTTATTGAAGTCTCTCCTAGCTTTCTATCTGCTTCATTTAGTTCATCTATTCTGTCCTGAATCCAATCATACTCTGGAAATCTTTTGTCTTTAGGCATTTTTTTATTTCCTAATGACTTCCCCTGTTAGAACTTCTTTAGATTCAAAGAGCTCCTCTTCAAGTTCTTCTGGTCTTTCCGGCATTTCTTCATCTTCTTCAGGACCGCCCTTCATCATCTGCAACATAAAGGTCCTGAACAGTTTCTTAACATCTCCTTTAGAATCAGCAGGAATATATTCTGCAGAGTTTAACATTTTCCTTACTTTAAAAAACATCTTTATCCCATTTTGAATGTCTTTTACAAACTTCATAGGCCTTGCTTGCTTATCCCATGGGGGTGATTCAATCTCTGCTCCCCTCATCTCTTTTTCAGAAGTGTAAATTATATCATAAAGTATTTCAAAGTCTATCTTAACTCTAATATCTTCTGCAGGAACCTCTTCAGGCAGCATTGGTTGCATATTCATAATGTCTTCTTCATTAACCTGCACATAGAGGTTAAAAACAACATCTCCTGTTTCATAATCAATAAATTGTACCACAGCATCAACACTCCCACCATATTTATCTGCAATACTTCTAATTGTTTTCATAAACTTTTTATCCTGCTTTAACATTCTTTTTTCTTCTTCTGTCGGACCGCCTTCATTTCCTCTTTCCATTTTTTCCTCTGGTGGACCTGGGAATTCCCCGGTCTCCATTGATTTTTCTAATTCATATATAATAAATTCTTTTGGCGGGAAAATCCAGATTTTCATATACGGGGTTATCATTGCAATCTCCTCCTCCATGCCCGGCATTCTCACTCTCTTGACTTCTTCCCAAAATTCTAAACTTCCGTAATCTGTTTCATAGGTTATTAATTCAATTGGTGTGAATTCGTCAGGCAGTCCTGTTTTTTCAAGGCACTTGCTCATTTCAACACTTCGCATTAAAGTGTCAACATTGCTCCAATAAAGTTCATATATCCCAGACATATGTTGCTCCCAGTTTTCTGCACTGTTTGCAAGATATTTTTCAAAAAACCATTCTAAAAATTCTTGATTAAATCCTTCTTCAAATTTCTTTCTTTGTTCTTTAATGGTTTCAATTTCCCACTTACACCAGTCAGCTTCACCACCCATATAATATTTATGTTTTAATGGACGAATATCTTCAAATGGTTCTCCCCATCCGTCAAACCAAATAAATCCTTCTGTTTTCCCTTGTGTTGTCCTGCACGATCCTCCGACTTGAAATACTCCTTTTTCTTCCTGCCACTCTTCTTCTTCCCATTCTGATTCCATCCCTTGCCACTCTCCTGCCTCACACTTGCCTTCACAATCTACAACACATCCATCAAAATCTTTTTCTTGCTTGCAACTTTCCTCACACGCCACTTGTTCTACATCAATATCACAATCAAGTTCGTGACCACATACATCTCTAATACATCTCTCTGTACAGGGCCTGATTCTCATATCCATACACTCTCTTTCACACATTTCTCCACAATCTTCATGCCATTCGTCTTCTCTGTCTTCCCATCCATCATCTTCCCAATCTTCATCATGCCTTTTCTCTTCTTTTTCACAAATCATCTCACACTCCTCATGACACTCTCCCCCTTCACAAATTTGGTCGCATATTTGTTCTATCTCACAAACAGGTTCACAGACCTCGTTTCCAGTATCATCTAGTGTACATACATCTTCACAATACTCTTCATCATGGCATTCTTCTCTACACTCTTCTCCATCACAAACTTCCCAACACTCTTCCCAACACTCTTCTCCTTCATATGGGGGTTGTTCATCTGGTGTTTCTTCAGGAGGTTGTTCTGGTCCTGGAGGAGGTATGTCTGGAGAGGGTTCTTGTCCCGGAGCTTGTTGCCCCTCAATTCCCCCCCCATTTTCCTGAAATGTGGCAAATCCAGCTGGCGTTATTTTATCAAATAAACTTAAAATAAGTGCAACAGGTCCTGCACCTCCTGCTTCTGGTGCTGATTCTTCCAGAGCTTGCTCTTCTTGTTGCTGTTCCTCCTGCTCTTCAGGTTTTTCAGGCGGCGCTTCTGGAATTTCTTCAGGTGCTTCTGGTTCAACATGAATTGCTTCTGGAATTGTTACACATTTTCCATTACTACAAACATCATTTTCTCCGCCACAATCTGCTCTTGTTACACACTCTTGTCCTAATACTTCTTCCTCTTCTTCTAAATATGAAACAACACACTCACCACCCCTCTGAACACACTCAAATTCTTCTCTAGTTTCTAGGCAACTGGCTGCAAAAGTCTGCTCTCTTGGCATACACCCATTTCCACAGGGCACACAATCCAAATCTATCTCTTCTCCCTTGCAATGAACACGCGTCTCTTCCCACAATCCCCCGACACATATTTTAACAACTATTTCTTCTCCTAAAGGACATTGCACTATTCTTTCATCTCCGTCAACACATTCTGCTTCTCCACATCCTCCTAGTAGCACTGCTATCCTGCACACCCCCACCTCATCTTCTGGTTCAAACCTTATGCACTCTGCTTTTCCGCAAAGTGGTTGGGGGCAATCTGCATCCACATCACAAAATTCTGTTTCCTCAATACAAACAGGTTCTAATGGACAGCCATTTTCATCTTTTCCGCTAAATATAACTTTTCCTGCACACTCAATAGCTTCATGCTCTGGACAAATTGAGCAATCTTCTGCACAATTTTCTAGTGATTCGTTAAACTCACAAATATGATTTCCGCATATGACTTCTTTCTCTTCTTCCTCTTCTTCCTTAACCTGACATGCGCCTGCAATACAATACATGTCAATTTCTTTTTCTATTGTACATCTATGAGAGCACTCACTTACACACTCTCCTATGACAATCTCTTGATGACAAACACCCTCACACCTCTCTTCTGCTTTTGCAATACACGTAATATCATTTTCTTCACAATTAGAATCTATGGCACACTCATCAATACAAGGAACTATTAATTCCCTGTCGCACTCTTCCTCACACTCTTTCTTACACTCTTCTTCTCCTCGTTTAAGTGTTTCTCTTCCACAAAACTCTCCACCACACTGGTCTTCCTGACAATCTACTTGCCCATTATCATTATCATCTAAATTGTTATTACAAATCTCTTCTCCACGTTCTTTAAATTCCTGAATCAATCTTTTTTCAAAGTGAATTTCTTCAAAGAAAAATTCTTTTTTATCATAAGGTTCAAACAAACTTAGATAGAAATTCTTTCTCTCCCCATAATTTCTTATTCTTATTTCTCTCTCTTCCTGCCTTCTTTGTTGATCTTCTTTTATCCAGCCATAGCTTTGGTCAAACTCTTGCATTTCCTCTTCTGTCATGCTATCTTTTTTGCTCCTGAAAGTTTCTTCTATTTCTTCCCAAACATTATTTGATATTTCGTTCCAGGAATCTGTTAAGAGACCGAGTCTTTGTGAATAAGCCATTGCAGGGCCTAGGTCGTTCATTTCTAAAAACCTCCTAATCTCTTCTAATAGTTCTATTGTTTCTGCTTTAAACCCTTCAGAAGTCATTTCCTTGTATCTTTGCCTAGATTCATGCTCATCTATATCTCCCACATCTTTAGGCATTTTAAATCCAGGACCGCGCCCTTCCAACCACATATGCAGTCCTATCCAGTTCCATTCGCAATCATCACACATTTCTAATCTTGTTATTGCTTCGAAATTTTCTCCGTCGTAAAAATCAATTTCTTGAACAAGAAGGTTCTGGGTCTCTCTCCTGTTTTCTTCTCCAAGAAGCTCTTGCATTTTGTCAACACACTGCCCGCCACTCTGCCTGAAATACTTTTCAAAAGCTCTCTCTGTATTAACACTTTCTTTAGCCAGTGCTTCTGCATTTTCTCCCGAAGGGTCTTCATTAAAAGCTTCTGCTAACACTTGAATTTCAGCAACTTTTGCATCAAAATCTATTTCCTCCTGCGCTCTCTTAAACTCGACATCAAAATGCAACCTATATATTAAAAATTCTTCTCCTTTTTCTCTCCACTCTTGCTCCTCTTCATCCCACCAGCCTTTTTGAAATAAAGAAGGATGCACCCCAAGCCTAATCTGTATTTTTTTGCCATCAAATACTATTTTTTCCCAAATGGGAACTTCATAATCTAATTTTTTTTCATGATGTTCTTTTTCAACCCAAACCCATTTTGTTTCATCTGTTGGTTCTCCTAAAATCTCCCTTAAGTTTTCTTCTTCTAAAAGTCCCCCGTGATGCCGTTCTGTTGCGCCTAAAAGCTCGTTTAAACTCTCTCTGACATAACTCATGTAAACTAAAAGCTGGACATAATTTATATTTCCTGTTTCATATTCTTCTGCATAATGAGTTACTTTTTGTATTTCAGAATTAAGATCTGTGGCAGCAAAAATACTAGGTATTGTTAATAATAAAACTAAAACCAATACTAACCTCTTTTGCATCTTATATAAAGGAAAAATAGGTTTTTAACTTTTTCTCTAATCAATTTTGTTAATTTATCTAATTCATCGGGGGGTTTCGTATAATCAATCCTATTCATATTATAATACTATATATAGTTAGTCCATCATTTGCCATATCCTTTAATTTAAAATTATTTTAATATTTTACAATGATTTTGTAATAGTAATCTAATAGATAGTATTTTAAATTATTATATATTTGTTAAAATATGAAGAAAGAAAAGAGGAAAACATTCGTGGAAGCTCTTATTGGTATGATTATATTGTCTGTAATTATTATAGCTGTGTCCTCTTATTTTATATTTAACACTTTACTTATTGGCCCTATTTTTTTGGTTTTAGGGTTTATCAGTCTAATTTTTCTTCAATTCTTTAAAATAAAAATAGGAGAAATCTATCCTGACATGGTTTTTGGAATTATTGATAATGGTGTTTTGGTCTTTGCAGCAATTCTTGGAGGACAGGTTGCAGGTGTCTTGGGTGCAATTATTGGAGGTGTTGCAGGAAATACAATTACCGACGGCATCGGTGGATTATTTGAAGGACATATAGCTGAAAAACAAAGAAGTAAATTTGAAGCTCGAAGAACAGCTTTATCGTCTTCTCTTGGAAAAATGTCTGGATGTCTCTTCGGAGCAGGTATTGGGCTAATAATTCTTTGGCTGATTGGGTTGCTTTAAAAAAATAAGGCTTTTTATCACAATAATTTTTAAAAAATCTGGATATGATCATATCTTATGCCTTTAAAAAAAGGAATAGAATTAATCGTTGGCCCAATGTTTTGTGGGAAGACTGAAGAGCTCTTAAGAAGATTAAGAAGAATAGAAATCCCTGAAAGAAGAATTCAATTATTTAAGCCCACAATAGACATGAGATATTCTGAAGATAGTGTTTCTACGCACTTTGGCCTAAAAGTGCCTGGTATTGTAGTTGTAAATACTTCAGAATTAAAGGAAAAATTTGATAAAAAAGCAGAGGTCATTGGAATTGATGAAATTCAGTTTTTTGACGACGAGATTATTAGTTTTCTTTTAAACAATCAAACAGATTATCTATTTATTGTCGCAGGACTTCCTCTTGATTTTAGGGGAGAACCTTTTAAATTTAGAAATTCAGAAAGGCATATAGGGGATCTAGAACCTTACACAAGGCCAACATATTTAAGTGCGATATGTAATACGTGTGGTAAAGAAGCAGACTTTACTCAAAGATTAATTGATGGAAAACCAGCCCCTTATGATTCCCCCCTAATTCTTGTTGGTGGAAAAGATTCTTATGAAGCACGTTGCATAGAACACCTTTACATGCCAATAAAAGGTGAAAAAAATAAATTCTTAGTTAATGGTGAAATTGAAATTAGTAAAGCTTAAAAAGAGATAAACCCCTGTATTTTTGTAAGTTGGGTAGTTAACTTCGGGATTCGGTCTTTAAGTAGGCAAGAGGTAAGAAATAATCTCTGAATTCTGGGGAAGGTCCGCCCACCCAACCCTTATTAATTATAGGGGGAGTTGCTTTCCGAAAGGATTGTTGTCGTGAGGCAAGGCTCTGTTACAGAAACGCCACAGTTGCTTCGGAGCTGTGAAGCCTGCGTGGAGCTGAGAAGAAGCAGATTTGATGAAACGGACATCCTGACTGGTGCAAGTCATAAGACGCATAGTGAAATGTTAACACGTTCGGTTCGATTACGACGAACGACAAAAGGTGGCCTATTCCCAACTTACATTTTTCACAAAGGAAGTTCTAATTTTCTCAGCAACCTTTCCCTTCTTTTCATTGTTTCAGAAATAACCTCTAACTCCACAGCGTCTACTACTTTATCTTCCTCTTGAATAGGCCATTTACGAGACACAACACTCCAATTCCTAAATTTTATCACATTCCCATTGAGAAAGTAATCTATGCCCGGGTCTTTTATTGATGGCTTCTTGGGTTTTTCAAAAACTTCTGTTGGGTCTATTGACCTAAGAGAGGAATTGTATCTATCTACTATAATTGCTTTTTCCTTTAAAATCCTTACTGCATTTTCAATAGCTTCATAATGAACCTTACGAAAATTTCTTCTTAAAGTATCGTGGTCTTCGTAATTAGCATATATTCTTTTATAAACTCTGGGCATATTTAAAAAAACATTCAATTCTTTATATTCATTTCTATAATAATCAACAACATTTAAAAAACTTCTATTATTTACATTTTTGTATACTCTATGAGTGAATTCCGCCGAGTATTATTGGGACCATCGCTTAATGGGAAAGCACATGACTGAAGATCATGGTATCTGGGTTCGATTCCCAGTGGTCCCATTTTCAAAATTAAAAACTTTTATAAATATGGTTTATTTAATCTAATTATCAAAAGATGGTGAAAAAATCTAAAAAAATTGGGGAAGGTTTAGGAATAGCTGGTTTTACCCTGGGTGTTCTAAGCATTATTTTGGCCGGTGTTATGGGGGTTTTTGTTTCAATAGTTGGGTTTATTTTTTGTATTGTTCAGCAGAGAAAAAATCCAACAAAACTCGCAAAAGTGGGAATTATCTTAAATGTAATTGGGTTTGTCCTTAGTTTGGTTCTTATTATTTATCTGCTCCCAATTCTTCAACAACAAGCACAAAATATAATCCTTCCAAGTTAATAAAAAATGATAAAGAACAAAAAAGCAGCAATGGAGATGAGCGTTGGCACGATTGTTACTATTGTGCTTCTCATGACTGTTTTAATTCTTGGATTGGTATTGACAAGGACGATTTTTTCAGGTGCAAAGTATAACATACAAGTAATTGATGAAAAAATAAGAGGAGAAATTGAAAAATTGTTTGCAGAAGATAAACCTCTGGTTGTTTATCTCCCAAATCAAAAAGCAGATCTTAAACAAGGTGAAGAGTGGGGAATTGCCTGGGCTGTTAAAAATATGGAAGAAGGAACAACTGAATCTTCTTCATTAACTTATGAAATACTGGCGTCAGACGCTTCCAACTGCGGCGGACTTACTGTCATAGGAGCTACCAATTATATTCTCATTGGGCAAAGTGAAAGTCAGGGAATCCCGCTTAGACCAGGACAGGTTCAATATGAAATAGCAAGAGTAAATATTCCATCAACAGCCCCAATATGCACCATAAGATACAGAATAAAAGCAAAACTAGCAAGAGCGGGTCGTCAAGACGTTGATCTAACGAGTTTCTTTGATGTAAAAATAAAAGCGTGATAATTCCAGCTCTGGCGAAATCCCCAAATTTTTGATTTAATTTTAATATGTGTAATTTAACCTGTTGTTGGTTTACATTAATTGTTTTGTTAATTCATTATATTATGCAAATTCTGAACCAAGATTTCAGCAAGGCCATAATTCCTTAAATTTTTAAATTCCTATTTCGTCACTTATTTATGAGTTTAAAAGTTTATAATACTCTAACAAGAAAAAAAGAGGTTTTCAAGCCAATTCACAAAGGAAAAGTTGGTTTATACTCGTGCGGCCCGACTGTTTACAGTTATCAGCATATTGGAAATCTTAGAACATATATTTCTAATGATATTTTGAAAAGAGTGCTGCAATTTGACAGATATAATGTAAAACACGTAATTAATGTAACAGATGTTGGGCATTTAACAAGTGATGCAGATACTGGAGAGGATAAAATTGAAAAAGCTGCAAAAAGAGAAAGAAAAACAGCAAAACAAATATCAAATTATTATCTAAAAATCTTCAGACAAGATTTAAAAAAATTAAATATAATTGAACCAGATGTCTGGCCAAGAGCCACACAACATATAAAAGAACAAATAGAACTAATAAAAATTCTAGAGAAAAAAAGATATACATATAAAACCAGTGATGGAATTTATTTTGATACTTCAAAGCTGAAAGATTACGGAAAACTTGCAAAATTGGATTTAAAAAAATTAAAAGCAGGGAAAAGAATTTCTGTGGGTGAAAAGAAAAATCCAACTGATTTTGCTTTATGGAAGTTTTCTAAAAAACCAGGAACAAGGCAACAGGAATGGAAATCTCCGTGGGGAATTGGCTTCCCCGGATGGCATTTAGAATGTTCTGTTATGTCTTCTAAATATCTTGGAAAACAATTTGATATCCATACAGGTGGCCAGGAACATATCCCGATTCATCACACAAATGAAATTGCTCAGAGCGAAGCTGTTTTTGGAAAAAAACCCTGGGTTAAATACTGGATACATTTTGGCTGGCTTTTATTTCATAGAGAAAAAGTAAGCAAAAGCAGGGGTGGATTATACACAATTTCTGAATTAGAAAAAAAAGGATTTAATCCATTATCATTTAGATATTTAACTCTAACAACTCATTACAGAAAACCTCTTAACTTTACACTAAAAAATCTGGAAAAGGCAAAAGAATCTTATCAAAGATTAAAGAACATAATCTCAGAGATAAGAGATGATAAAAAAACTAACACAAAATATCTCGAAGAGTTTGAAGGGGCTATCAACGACGATTTATATATGCCCCATGCCTTAAGAATTCTATGGAAATTGCTCAGAGATAAAAAAGCCCCTGGAAAACTAAGAACAATAAAAGAGATGGATAAAGTTTTTGGACTCGATATTCTTAAAAAAGAAAAAATTCAGATTCCAGAAAAGATAAAACATCTTGCAAATCAACGTGAAAAATTACGCCGCAAAAAAGATTTCAAAAAATCTGATGAGATCAGAAAAAAAATTAATAAATTAGGTTATATTATTGAAGATAAACCTAAAGTTTATTCTATAAAAAGGAGATAAAATGGCAAAAAAAGAAAGTTTCATAAATCTAAAATACAAACCAAAGAAAACAGATGTTGTTGTTCAGTATAAAATAACTCCTGCAAGAGGAAGGTCTTTAAAAAAAGTTGCAGAGATGGTTGCGGGTGAAAGCTCTATTGGAACATGGACCGGTGTGCATACAATGAGGCCGGGAATTAAAAGAGATTTATCTCCAAAGGTCTTTTATATTGATAAGAAAAATAAAAGAGTAAGAATTGCATATCCTATTGAACTTTTTGAATTGGGAAACCTGCCTGAAATTCTTTCAAGTATTGGGGGGAATATTTTTGGAATGAAAGCTGTAAAGGCTCTTCTCTGGGAAGATATTGAAATCCCTAAAAAAATGTTAAAAAGTTTTAAAGGTCCGGGATTTGGCATCAAAGGTATAAGAAAAAGACTTGGAATTAAAAAAAGGCCGTTGGTGGGCACCATTGTCAAGCCAAAAGTTGGTCTTAGTGAACATGAGCATGCAATTGTTGCTTATGATTCCTGGCTTGGAGGCTGTGATATTGTTAAAGATGATGAAAACCTTACTGGTCAGAATTTTAATCGATTCGAAAAAAGATTTTTACTGACAATAAAGAAATTAAAAGAAGCTGAAAAGAAGACGGGTGAGAAAAAAGCATATCTTATTAATTGTACAGCAGAAACAGAAGAGATGTTAAAGAGAATTCAATTTGTCGAAGAGCATGGTGGAAATTATATTATGCTGGATATTATAACACTTGGCTGGGCTGCGCTTCAAACTGCTCGCAACCACACAAAACTTCCGATTCATGCGCATCGTGCCGGGCATGCAATGTTTGACAGAAACCAAAATCACGGAATGTCTATGGAAGTTATCGCTCAACTTGCGCGAATGGTCGGGGTTGATACATTGCACATAGGAACAGCTTATGGGAAAATGAGTGGCGCTAAAGATGAAGTTCTACATATTGAAGAAGAAATTGAATCTCAATCAACTAAAAAAACTAGAAAATACCTGACTCAGAAATGGTACAAGGTTAAGCCTGTTCTTGGGGTTGCGTCAGGAGGTGTTTATCCAGGACTTGTTCCAAAAATAATAAAGTTTATGGGAAATGATGTTGTGCTACAAGCAGGGGGTGGAGTGCATGGACATCCCCACGGAAGTGTTTATGGGGCAAAAGCAATGAGACAAGCTGTTAATGCGTCAATCCAAAAGATTTCTCTAAAAAAATATGCTAAAACACACGAAGAGTTAAAACAGGCTTTGAAAAAATGGGGGAGATAAAATGACAAAATACCGGCGGGGTGTTTTTTTTGTGATTTATACAAAAAATAAAAAAGGGAAAATTGAATATTTAATTTTAAAGCGGCAGCTTCACTGGAAAGGCTGGGAATTTCCAAAAGGAGGTATTGAAAAAAAAGAAACCCATCTAAAAACAATTATGAGAGAATTAACAGAAGAAACACAGCTCACGCCTATAAAAATAAAGAAATTTCACGTCAAAGGCAAATTCAAATATGACAGAGATCTTGAAGATAGGCGGGGAATGGTCGGCCAGACCTTTGCTCTATATTCTGTAGAAGTGAAAAAGAAAAAGATAAAACCAGATGGCATAGAACATTCTGATTACAAATGGGCTGGTTTTGACACTGCCTTAAAAATATTAACATGGCAGGACCAAAAAGAATGCCTAAAAATCGTCGACGAATGGTTAAAAAGAATGAAATTCCGAGAGTATATAACAAAATCAGGAATTTCTGTATTAATTGGTAAGCACAAAAAACAAAATGAAGAGCTTGTGAATTTGTTTAAAGGAGAAAAAAATATTATAATGCACACGCTTGCAAAAGGAAGTGGTTTCTGTGTTATTGATTATCTAAAGCCGTCGAGAAAAGATATAAAAGAAACTGCTGTTGCATGCGCACGCTACAGCCAGGATTGGCGTGACCACAAATCAGATGTTTTAGTGCATGTTTTTAACGGAAAAAAAGTATACAAAAGAAAAGACATGCCCCTTGGAACTTTTGGTGTTAAAAAAGCAAGAAAAATCAAGGTTAAGAAAAATGATATAATGACTTTGAGGATTTAAAATGATTAAACTAGGTGAAATTCAACTGGGAAAAAATGGAATAACTAATAATTTTATTTATACGTTGAAAAATCATTTTAAGAAACACGAAAACGTAAAGATAAGTGTTCTGAAAAGCGCTGGGCACAATAAGGAAAAAGTTAAGAAATATTCTGAAGAGATTTTAGAAAAACTTGGTGGGAAATATACTGCAAAGATAATTGGATTTACAATTGTGGTTAAGAAGTGGAGAAAGGCGAGGTAGAATATAATAAAATATTTAAAGCAAAAATGAGACATAATTAGTATGGTAATGACAAAAAAGGACATAAGGAAAAAATTAAGGATACTTGGATCCCCTGAAAAAAGGATTGAGTATTTGGAGCTATGTGTAAAAATTACTGATGTTTCTTGTAGAAATCAAATACTTTAA
>CAYXYT010000017.1:0-14913 GCA_964469785.1 Candidatus Woesearchaeota archaeon
TATTCTTAAAGTATTTGATTTCTACAAGAAACATCAGTAATTTTTACACATAGCTTAATAAAAAATTCATTACTTCTTCTTTTTAGTCTTTTTCTTCATAGTTTTCTTTTTTGGTTTTGATATTTTTGATTTTTCTTTTTTTTGCAGCTTTTGAGCATCCATAACTTCTCTAAGTTTTTTTTCTAAAATTGCTCTTTCCATCTGCAAAACCCTGGCAACCTCGTCATACCCGTGTAATCTACGAGTTAATTCATTAAAAATATCATTCCATCCATTATTTGTTAAAGCAATTAATTCAGGAGAAACAATTTCAAGATGAGCAGGCATGTATTTGAACATTAATATTGCAAGATATAAGACCTCTTCAATCTCAACCTCAATTTCTGCAAAAGTTGTGTAAAAACCTTTCTGATCTTTTAATTCAGCTGGTTTTTTTATCTCCTTTGATTTAACAACAACGCCTTTTTCCTCGTCAATACGTTCAATAATTTTCTCAAGACTTTCAACTAAATGTTTTTTGGGCTTGCCAATGATTTCAAATACCATCACCACCCTGATATTTTTTGTTTCTTTAAATGCCCTCATTTTTTCTGCTTCTCTTTTTCTTTAATGTTAACAAAACCACTAGCAAAATACAAAAGATTAAAAATCCGTACATTGCATACTGGCTTTTTTCTAGTTCTTCTTTGTCATCCTCGGTTTTTATAACTTTCTCTTCTATGGCTTTTGGATTTAGTCTTATCACTTCCGGAGTTATATTCTTAGATTCTGTTATTTCCTCGTCACTCCCATTAGTCTCCTCAAAGCTCTCGGTTTTGTTTTGTTCATCTTGCTCTTGGCTTGTGTTTTCAGGTTCATCTCCGATTTCTTCCTGTTCTTCTTCACAACCATTTCTTGCTTTTTCTGTTGATTCAATAAATTCCCATTCAGAACCAGAACAATAACTCCATGCTCTTTCATCATTTTTGCCGTCATCTAATAAATTACTCTCATCAATTAGTTCATCATTTTTATATAAGAAAATCTTTTCATCAGAATTATCTAACCATTGTGTGCCGAAAATATATGTGTAATATCCAGAAAAGTTTCCTTCCAGATTTATTTCATCACCATCGTTATTTACGAGTTTATAACCACTTAGATTGATTTCTTCTTCACTATAAAGCTCAATCCACTCGTTCCCAGAGTCTGTTCCTGCGGGATTTAATTCAACCTCGTTTATCCTAAGTGCTGAGATGGTTTGCAATATTAGAAATATAAAAAATAAAGCGAATAATATTATCAATTTTTTCATAAAGAATTAAAGAAAGCCTTTAATTTAAGTTTTATTGCGATTGAACTTTATTTAAAATCTTGGTTTACTCTAAATTTTTTTGAAAAATTTATTTTATTTGAAGAATTGAGAAAATCTCTTTCCCTTCTTTTTTGCTTCTTCAAGAGTTATGGTGAAATTTTTTCCAGCATCTCTTAATTTTCTTGGGTGAAGAAAAAGCCAGCTCTCACGAGTAAATCTTAACGCAATTACAGGCCTGAGTCCAAAAATCTCTGAAAAAATTAAGAACTTTTCTATTTGCTCTTTTGAAATATACTTATAAGGTTTTTTACTTGATTTAACTTCTATAGCATATTTTCTTCCCTTTTTTCCAGCAATCAAATCGCAATCAGCGTTTTCCATCATCCCACTGCCAGCGACACGCACACACCTATATCCACGCGCAATAAATTTCTTAAAAAGTTCTCTTTCAGTATTGCTTCCTTTTGCTTTGTTTGACATTTATCGTTAAAATTAAATTTAATTTAGTGCTTATATTTGAAAACCAGGTCATATTTTTTATGGTTAAAGATATCTATTACAAAATTAATTATTTCAATGTCATTTCCAGTTATTGTATAAATTAATCTCCACCTGTTTGCTAATTCAATTCTCCATATATTATCCGCATCATACTTTAGGATATATTTTTTAGGGATTAACCTTTTTGGAACCTGATCTCCTGCAAAGGGGTTTTCTTTTAATAATTTTCTCACTCTCTTTATCGATCTTAACAGAGTTTGATGAAATGAACTATCTATTCCTTTTCTCTTTTCTTCTCCAACAATTTTGTTTAGTTCTTCATAAACTTCATCAGCCTCCTCGGATAAGATTATCCGCACGTCCTTTCCTTTATACATATTATATTTCCCTGCCTTTCTCAATAGCTCTTTTTAATTTTGGGCTTGGGTTATAAATCCATAAGATTCCTTTATGGCTATCAATAATCATTCCCCTGTTTTCAAGATACTCTAAAATTAGGTTTAACGTTTGGTGCATGATTTTTTTAGGCAATCTTTTTTTAAGCTCTTCTCTATTTATCATAGTATCTGCATTTTTCAAAATCTTTTCTATCATCAACATTGTTCTAAGATTTGGATAATGCATTATTTGTTTCATTCTATATACTTATACTATCTTTTATATAGATTTATATACTTTATCATATATAAATGTTTTTATTCCAGAAATTAAGCCACATTCTGCATTTTTATTTTGATTATCTTAACAAGTTAAATGAAACAAACCTGCTTTATTTTCCTGTTTTTCTTTATTAAAAGTGTTGACAGCATCACTGGTTTTTTCTGTTATGAGTTTAATTCCTTTTTCTAAAATAAATCTTCTGGTTTCTTCAGGAACCTGCATTGCACCATGGCCTCCTGTTCCTATTATCATTATATCTGGCTTTTCTTTTATAACCTCTTTAACATCGTCTAGCTGAACATTATGGCCCTGTTTTCTCCACCAGCTTTTAATTTGTCCGTTCTGTATAATAATGTCTTTTGTAAATGCCTTTCCATTAATTATTATCTTTCCAAAAGAGTATTGGTCTATCATGATTTACAAATTTTTTATAATGAATGAATTTATTTTTTTAATAATTTTTCTTTGATTTTTAAACTGTAAGAGTTTCTTAGCTTTATTATAATCTACCCACTCAAATTTTTTATGCTCTTTGCCTATTGTAATCTTTTTGACTTTACTCTTTGGAAATTTAGATAGTAAATATATAATTTTTTTATTTACTTTTTGTCCAGTGTTCTTTTTGTAAGAATATTTTGACTCTAATTTAAAATCAGGCACTATTTTAAAATCCCTTATCCTTGCTTCTTCAAAAGCTTCTCTCTTAGCAGTCTCTTCTATCCCCTCACCTTTTTCCATCCTACCTTTAATAAAATCCCAATGCTTTTGTCCATATATATTATATTTTAATAGCAGATATTTAGGAGAATTTCCTTCTAAAAAATAGAAGACCACACTTACCGCTGTTTCTCTAACCATTTTATTTACAAATCTCTCGCTTGAATAGTTCTTCTTTTGTTGGCTTTTGCCCTCTTTATTGCATCTTCTAAAATTTCTTCAACTTTTCTCTCGAGCGCCATGCCAACTTCTTCTGCAACACTAGAGACAGCATTTTCTTTATCCAGTTCACGAACAGCTTTTCTTATATTGCTTTTTATAACAAGCGCCATTTTTCTTGCGTTTATTTATTTTATCTGTTCTAACAATTTAATAACTTTATTTTTGCCTATTGCTAAGATTAGGCTTGCAAGCCGTGGGCCTTTTGGTTTGCCAATTATCACCATATATGCTGTCTGAAAAAAATCCCTATTTTCTATTCCAACAGCTTCGCAGATGTTATAAAACTCATTAAACAACTCATCTTCATTATACTCCCTATCTGCTAAAGATTCTTTTAATGCAACAAGTGCTTGTTTTTCTGGCCTGCTTAACTTCACCTTAATTTTTTTCTGAAATTCAAATTTAAAATCTTCAGAAGCATGTTTTTCAAGCCAGTTTTTAACTTTAACAGCTCTTTTTTTAGAGTCAGCACTTAGTTTATCAAGTTTTCCAGCCCGGATAAGTGTGATTAAATGCCTGAAGCTTGTTTTTTCCGGCTTTTTCTTTGGAACTTTTATTTGGGATAATTCGTAGATTCTTTTTTCTTGAGGATTAACAAGACCCTCAAAATATCTATGCTCTAAATCATCATACTCGTCATATATTTTTATCATATCATTATCAAAGCTTATTTGAAAACCTTTGTTTGGCCTTGTACTTACAAAGATATATCTCAATATTTCTGGTTCGTAGACAGCTTCAACATCATCCAGAGAAACAACATTTCCGGTTGAACTAGAAAATTCCACACCGCCCTTCATTCTAACCCATTCATAGAAAACATATAATGGAGGAGAACAACCAAAAACCTTTTTTACAATTTCTTTTGAAGTATCATAGGAACCACCATAAACACTAAGGTCAATCCCTCCGGGCTCAAAATCAACTTTTTCATAATACCAGCGGGCAGGCCAATCAACTCGCCATTTTAGTTTTACATATCCTTTTTTACGATAATCAAATTTACCCTGGTGCCCGCACTTACACTTATATTCAACAATATAATTTTTAGCTGAAATTACTTTTGTAAAGTCCTTTTTACATTTTTCACAATAAACGCTAAAAGGATACCAATTTTTATCTAAAGGCTCTTTTCTATATTTATTTAGAATCTTCATAATCTCTTTTCTTTTTTCTATAGCTGTTTTTATTAACTTTGCATATTTACATTTTTTGTTCATCAAACTTTGTCTTATGAATTCTGGTTTAATTCCAACTTTCTTAAGTGATTTTTCAAATTCTTCTTCAAAATAGCGAGCATAAGTTTTCTTTTTTTCAAAAGGAGAGGGAAATTCACTTATAGGCATCCCAACATATTTTTCATATTCCTCAGGTATATTTGCGGGCACTTTTCTAAATCTGTCGTAATCATCCCAAGAATAAATAAATCTGACTTTTTTACCTTTATCTTGCAAGGCATGAACAACCAGGTCTGTAGTAATTATCTCACGAAAATTTCCAATGTGAATTGTTCCGGAAGGTCCTGTTCCAGAGGCACAGACATACTGCTTTTTCTCACCTTTTTCCTTGATTATCTTTTCAGCAATTTGATCAGCCCAAAAAAATTTCTCTGCCATTTTATATATGTAAAACCTTAAACGTATTGAAATCCTGGAATCTTTCCGGAATTATATCAACATTTTTTATTTGAGAATGACGCGGACCCTTTTTACAAAGTTCAATCATCTTATTAACATCCTCGCTATTTCCTTCAAGAAACACCTCGACCCGACCATCCTCCAAGTTTCTCGTAAAACCTTTAACATCATAACGTTCTGCATTTTCTTTTACAAATGCACGAAAAAATACTCCTTGCACCGTCCCCAGAATATAAAGTCTTACTGATTTCTTCATGTCATAAATTCTTAAATTTAGTTTTTTGAATTTTTGATCATCCTAAAATACCCCACAAAGCATAGGGATTTTTTGATAAAAACACTAATTAAAAATAGTTTATTAAGTTTCTTATAACCCAAATGTTTTTTCAAACTCTTTCATCTGAATATATTTTAAAAAGAATTCTTGTCCTTTTTTTGTCACTTTAATTTTCTTTCCTTTACCCGAGACATTTTCCTCTATAAGCTCATTTTTTATGAGCTCTCTTAAATATCTTTTCATCTGTATATGAGAAAGATTAGCTTTATACATCAGATGAGTTGGTTTAATGCTTCCGCCTTTTTCTTGGATGATTGCCAGCATATCTGATATTATGTCCATGCGAGTTCTTTTTCTTTCCATGTTCTAATATTCTTATAATCAATATTAATAAAATCATATAACTTATTAATTCTACTATATTTGCAAACACAAACATTATTTCAATTTGCGATAGTATAAACATTAATTGACTTAATGCTAGAATACCAAATGCTAGAATCAGCACTAAAGTATTTCTGAATTTGTTTTCTTTATAAATATCCCAATAATTTTTAACAATCATTATCAGTAAAACTAATGCTGTTAGGTGAAATAAATAATATACTTGTTTACTAATTAATGCAGAAATAATTATGAGATATATTGCAAATATTAAGTCTCCCCGGGATTTTCTTTTACGGGGAAGTCTGTAAATTATATATAATCCAAGCAGGGTTAAAAGTCTGTGAAAGAAAAATCCTATGTAATAAAATATATCAACAGATTTTACAATTTGGTATGTTGCAACCACGGCATATCCAATCTGCTGACTAGGCCCAAAATCATAATATAAAACTAGTTTTGTGAAGACCATTGCAAGCTGGGCAAGTGCAATCAACCCGAAACCAGACCCAAGATATAAGAATTTTCTTTTTTTATTTAGTTTGTAATACCTTATAGCAAGGATAGAAAAGATTAACAACACGATAAAACTAAATCCCTCAATTAAAACATCTTTCCCAAGAAACCAATCAGGAGTAAGGACTATCTTCATAAATTAAAAAACCTGTTTTTATTTAAAAAGCTTATGAATTTTAATTCTATGCCTTTTTTCTTTATTTAGGCTTCACAAGTGATTTATAAACCGATTTCTTAGTTCTAGTGTCTAAAGTTAATTTCATTAAAGTATTCAACCTCCCCTCGCCTTCCTGTAAAGGAAGGCAATATTCATTTAAAAAAAAAGAAAAAAATAAAAGTGGGTCAAAAGAAGAATTATTTAGAAAAATGTGTTTTAGCAGGTAGGTTGCAGGTAATTCGTTTAAATGAGCAAAACCATAAAACAGACCCAAATTGTGAGAGCTGTGATGGCTATGGAGAATATGCAAAAAAATATGGTTGGACTTGTTATAAGCCCATACATAGATCTAATCATCCTCTAAGAATCTAATATAAAATAAATTAATCAAAAAGGAGAATGAAAAGAAAGAGGAGATAAAATGCCGGGTGATTTATTTTTAGAAGAAGATTTAGAAGAGAAAAAACTTCCAGAATATATAAGAGAAGAAATGCTTATTCTATATGCTCTAGGAGTAAACATTGATGAAATAAGGTATTTAATTAATATAAAATTAAAAAAGAGTATCGGGCTAAATAAACTGATTAATTTTTTATTCTCTTCGATCTAACTCGTTGTTTACAATCGTGATTGTTTGACTTGCAAAATATGTTTTTGGGCCAATAGAAATGGGTTTTGCAATTTTTTTCAATCTTTTTAGTTCTTTTTTAGGCAACCCATCATGGTCTCCCAAAACAAAAACACAGGCTTTCGGAATTTTAGCCTTTCTTAGATCTCCTCCTCTTTTATCAAGGACAAATATCTTTTTTCCCCCGTTGTGCAATTCCTCAACCACTTTTAAAAAACTCTTTTTTTCAATAAAACATCCTGGAAATGCCTCAATCTTTTTGTCTTTTTTATATTTATACAAAATTTTCTTAATTAATCCAGCAACATCTTTCTTACTAATATCCAGTCCTTGTTTTATCTGCATCTCAATATGTTTAGGAGGATCAGGCCCACCATAAAAAACCAGATGCAGTTTAACATCTTCTCTAACTCGTTTAGAAATAAAAAATGCATTAATGATAACATGCATTGCAATATCCATTCTTCCAGCTTTCATCAAATTGCGCAAATCAAAATTTCCCGTTGTTCTTGCGTATCTTGAAAAATAAATAAAGTGTTTCATAATAATACCTTAAGAAATGTTATTTTTATAGTTTGTTAAGGGAGACATAACAGGGATTATATTTAATCGGCGTCGGCTCAATAGTGGGGGGCCAAAACTTTTAAACCTCTTAACTTTATCAAATATTATGGTCGTTACAATTACTTATTTTGTTCATGGCACCACAACTGATAACGAGCAAGATTTAGCTACTGGTTGGTCGCCAGGCAAATTATCAGAATTAGGTATGAAACAGGCTAAAGAATTAGGTAAGCTTGTTTCCGATAAAAGTTTTGATGTTGTTTTTTGTTCTGATCTTAAAAGAGCAGTTGATTCTGCAAAGCTTGGTTTCGGAGTTAAATACAAGATTATTCAAGATGAAAGATTAAGAGAATGTAATTATGGAGATTTTACCAGAAGACCAGCAAAAGAATTCAAAGATGATATGAATAAATTTATTGATACTCCTTTTCCAAATGGTGAGAGCTATAAAGATGTTGAAAAAAGAATTGTTGATTTTCTTGATTTCCTAAAACAAAATTATGACGGTAAACATATTGCTATTGTGGCTCATCAATTTCCTCAATTAGCACTAGATGTTTTGCTAAAAGGTAAAACTTGGAAACAGGCCATTGATGAAGATTGGAGAAAAAAGAAATTATGGCAACCGGGTTGGGAATATAAACTGGAGGAACATAACACAGGTTAAGTGAAATTATTACTTCCCAACTTCGTTCAGTCCATCATAATTCGCAGAAGAAAAATAAATCTCCATTACATCTGCTCAAACCCCCCTTTCTATTACACCCCATATTTATTTAAATATCTTTCTAATATAATAGAAACCTTTATAAATGAAAAAGGATTTTTTAGAAAGTTAATTATGAGATAAAATGAAGAAAGTAGAGGCTGTTTACAGGGAAATATTGTATAGAGCAATGGAAAAGAAAGAGACAATCCTTACTCAGTCAGAACTCTCCCAAAAACTCAGCCTTTCTTTAAGTGTTGTTAATCTTGCTGTTAAAAAACTGGAGTCTTTTGGCGCACTTAAAATAATGCAGCGTGGCTTTAAGATTTTGGATATTAAGAAAATTCTTTTTTTCTGGGCATCTGTACGGAATTTGGAAAAAGACATAATATATAAAATTAGAGTTGAAGCTCCTGTAAGAGAGATAGAACGAGCCATGCCTAACCTGGTTTTTACAGCTTACACATTCTACAAACTGAAATTCAAAGACGTGGCTGCTGATTATTCTGAAGTCTATGTTTATTCGAGCGAAGAAGAGATAAAGAAAATAAAAAAAAGAATATCAAATTTTAAAACATCTGAGACCAATCCAAACCTATTTATCTTAAAAAAAGATGAGTATTTGAAACTTTATAAGAATCTTCCTATTGGACAGCTTTTTGCAGATCTATGGAACCTTAAAGAATGGTATTCAAAAGAATTTGTAAATGCTTTAGAAAAAAGGATTGGAATTTAAAATGGAATTTTGGAATTCAGATTTAATTGAAAAGAGCTGGCAGGTTCTTCTGGATTTTAAAAAGAAATACAAATTCATACTTATCGGGGGCTGGGCGACATATTTGTGGGCAAAACAACAGAAATCTAAAGATATTGATATTGTTGTAGATATAGGAGAACTACAAAAACTTAAATCAGAAAATTTAATTAAAAATAATCGCTTGAAAAAATATGAAATAAAAAAAGAAGAGGTTGACATAGATATTTATGTTTCACATTTTTCAAAATTAACAATCTCACCTGAAGACATTAAGCATTATACATCAGAGATAGAAGGTTTTACCGTCGTATCGAAAGAGGCCCTCCTAGTTTTAAAACAAGGAGCAGAGTCAGATAGAAGGGGTTCTCTTAAAGGAGAAAAAGACAGAGTAGATATAATCTCTCTATTGTTCTTTGCCGATATAAATTTTAAAGATTATAAAAACATTTTAAAAAAATACTCTCTGGATAATTATATTGATGAGTTACTCAGATTATTAAGAGGATTTAGAGATTACGCTTCTTTAAATCTGAATCCAAGGGAGTTTAAATTGAAAAAAGAATTCTTATTAGGAAAATTAAGAAAACTTTGAATTTTTCTCCGCCCCACCATCTGACATTGCACTAAAAATCATCCAATCGGTTGCATTACAAATTTAGGCAGAGCAAAAATAGAAGGCTTTATAAAGATAACCTCCATTATTATAATCATGATTATCATAAAGAGGAAAAAGTCCAAATTTATAAATGAATCTAGAAAATGGATTTTACTATATGGTAGAAGAAAGACCGGAAAAACATTCCTGATAAAAAATTTTGTAAAATTTGATGAATATTTTTTTATTAAAAGGGACAGAACAATAATAAATAAAAAAGCAATAAGTTATGAGACATTTACAGAACTTCTCAAAGAATACGTAAAAAACAATAGAACTATTGTGATTGATGAATTCCATAGACTTGGAAGCGATTTCCTCGATTTTCTTCATTCTTTGGGGAGGGGAGGGAAAATTATTTTAGTATCTTCTACCTTATATTTGAGTAAAAAAATATTATCAAGTAAATCGCCTTTAATGGGACTCGTCTCTGAAATTTCCCTAGATTTAATCCCTTTAGATTCATGTTTTAAAGAAATTTACAAATTAGGATTTAGTAGGAAAGAATCTATGGAGCTCTCTATATTTTCCAGAGAACCAATAACTATAGAGCACATAAGGAAAGGCAAAAGAGCAAGAGACATAATAGTAGAAATTATGTTAGTTACAAGACATACGATTCCAGCGCTGATAGGAGAGATTTTTATTGAAGAAGAAAGACAGATTTCAAAAATTTATGAGGGCATCTTAAGGGCGGTTTCAATAGGAAAAAATAAGGCCGGAGAAATAGCAAATCACCTCTTTTCAAAAAAGCTTATTAAGAAGGAGAGTTCTAGTTCAATACAACAATATCTGAAAAATTTAATAGAATTTGGGGCTCTTAAAAGGGTGTTAATATTTAATAAAAAAGATTATCGCTATGAGTTAGTTTCACCATTAATGAAGCTTTATTTTTATGCAGACGAAAAATATAATTTTAGTGAAGAAGCAAATGAAGAAAAAGCGAAACGTATTTTGTCAGAATTGATTCCAAGGCTTATAGAATCAAGTGTTAGAGAATATCTATCTAATAAATATGGGCTTAGGGAAGCTATGATATCAGAAAAAGATAAGGAAATAGATATGTATCTTCTAAGATTTAAGAAACCCTATCTCGTAGGGGAAGTTAAATGGAAAAAAACCACCAGAAAAGATATAACAAGGATTGAGAATAGTTTAGAAAAAATAAAGGCAAAGAAGAAGGTACTTTTTGTACCAAATAAAAAGACTCTTTCGTCAGATATCTTACAAATCATCGACGGCAAGGATTTGTAACTTTCTCTATCTTTGGTTTGAGCTAATCGGCTGCATTACAAATTTGGGCAGAGCAAAAATCTCTTTCTCAATAACAACATTATACATTCCAACAAACCTATCTTTATGAAATGCACAGACAATTGCTCCTTTTTTAAATTTGTATTTTTTAACCAAGTCCTTATTATAAATTGGTTTGCCTGTGAGTATTTTATCCAAACTATCTTTTTTTAATTCAATAACTTCATAAACTTCTTTAATGATTTCTGCAGGAATTATGATTTTTCTCAGGGCATTATCATTCCCTTTATCATAACTCTCGACAGCTTTTTCAAAATCATATAAACTTATGCAAGGATATTTTTTATCATCCTCTTCAAATATTCCAGCTCTTGTTCTTCTTAGCTCAAGCATGTGTGCTCCGATACCTATTTTATCACCAAGATCACTACAGATTTTTCTTATGTATGTTCCTGCTTGGCACTCGATGTGAAACAAGATATTTTTCCCCTCTTTTTCCAGCAATCTGAATTTCTTTATTTCCCGCTCTCTAATCTGTCTCTTGACCCTGGACCTTACAGGAGGAAGCTGTCTAATCTTTCCAACAAAGTTTTCTTTTATGATTTTTTTAATTTTTTCTAGAGCAACATCTTTATGTATTCTCATTATTCCAACATATTCTTTATCTTCTCCGATGAAATATCCAGATAGTTTGCAAGCACGATTTAGTGCAATAGGAAGAACACCCGACGTTCGGGGGTCGAGTGTGCCAAAGTGAGACGTTTTTCTTAATTTCAGTTTTTTTCTAACAAAATCAGAAACATTGAAACTCGTTGGACCAGAAGGTTTGTTAATGTTTATAATTCCGAATTCCAAAAGTTCTTGAATTAACTTGTCTTTTTTCATAATTTTTTAAGAATTCTTTAATATAAAAACTTTTAAAATGAGTCTATTTTAACATAGACAATGGACCAAAAAAGGGCCCTAAAACAACTAAGAGAATTAAAGAAAAGAGGAGTTAGTATGAGGCTTGCTGCTGATAAATGGGGGTCTAATTATCAAACCCTTATTGCCACAATTTTATCCGCAAGAACTCGTGATGAAAAAACAATACCCACAGCAAAGAAACTTTTCAAGAAATACCTTCATGCAGACGATTTAGCGAAAGCCAAGCTTAGAGACGTTGAGAAGATAATTAGGCCAATAAACTTTTACAAAAACAAATCAAAAAATATAATTAATTGTGCTAAAAATATTGTAGGAGAACATAACTCAAAAATACCCCGCGATTTTGAAAAGTTAATTAACTTGCCTGGTGTTGGTAGAAAAACAGCAAATGTTTTTCTTGCTGTTGTAGGAAAAGATGCCATAGGCGTGGATACTCACCTATCATATGTCTCAAGAAAACTTAATTGGACATCAAACGCAAACCCCCACAAAATAGAAACTGATTTACAAAATCTTTTCCCTAGGAAATATTGGAGACGCTTAAATTATATTTTAGTTAGATTTGGTAGGACTTATACTAGTAGAAAGGAGAAGGATAAATTATTAGATAAGATTAAAAAAATTAAATGATTAATTGGTTGCTGGATTCGTGAAAACCCGCTGGAGGTTTTTACTTTTCCAAAGCTTTTCTTCGCTGACGTTTTGGTTGTTTTGCCTTGGCTTTTGCGAGGTGTTTTTCCCTCTTTGCAGCAGCTTTTTCCATTTTCTTTCCAGCTTCAACAACAGCAGCTTTCTTTTCTTTTTCTTCTTCTTTTTTCTCAGCTTCTTCTTTCCTTTCTTCCTCTGTTTTTTCTTCTGGTTTCTTAGCTCCCTTAACTTTCTCAATTAGTGTTTTCTTTTTCTGAACAAGCTCAAGCGCTTTTTTCTCAAGCTTTTCTTCACGTGCTTTTTTGAATTTAAATTTATCAGGATAATCAACAAGTTCTGCCTTTACAAGATCCCCCTCTTTTACAGCTTTTACTTTAATTTTTATTGGCGGTTTTTTAATTCCTCTTGACCAAACAGCCTCATTTAAATATTTATCAAGTTTAATTTTATTTAAGTCGCGATCACGAATTTTCATATGTCTCAATAGAAATTCTTTTATTGCCTTTACACCTTTATTAGCTCTCTTGTATCGTGGAACTCTTTTCCAGCTTCTTCTAAGGGGAATAATATATTCTCTCTCAATCTTATCTGGTTTGTCTTCTGTTTTTTTAGCTGCCATTTTATGTTAATAATTTTATCCTAAATGAGATTTTTTCTGTTTTCTTGGTTTAATATGAAGTTTAGTTCTTCTCCAAGATCTTCTGTGCTTGGTCATAGCTGAAGGGTGGATTCTTTTTCCCATTCCATACTTCTTGAGCACAGCCCAAACAGGAGCCCACTTGGTTTGTCTTGCTTTTTTTCCAAGTTTTATTTTTTTATTTGGATTTTTTATTGGCATTTTACTCAATCACCCCCATAAACTTTTTACCTTTTTGAGTCAGTTGCCGACCAGGTTTTCTTTCACGAACTCCTTTAACAGCTTTTGCGATTTCTGTAAAGCCAGCCTTATCTGCTTGTTGAAGAATTACTCGGATTATTTTACCACCTGCTTTTCTGAATTTTTCAGGTCGTGCTCCGCGGTTTTTCCTACCCCCATATTTTGTTTTTAAGCTATTAACACCAACAATTTTATTTTTGTAAATTTGCCTTAAAATACTGGCAGCACGTTTATACCAAAAATCAGGGTCTTCTATTGGCCTTTCTCTAGAACTACCTGATTTAATAAACATGGCCCATTCAGGTGCTTTAAACTCCGGAATTTTTTTCAAGGCCTCTGCTAATTTCAAATTATATTCTTGAGCATCTAGTTCATAAACCGGATTCATTTTGAAATTTTAATTCTGGTTTTGTCTAATCTTTTTTGAAAAGATTATTGGCATTCCTCTCGGAATTAGAATGGTTTTTAACCATTTAACCTGATTTTATCTAAGAGAGATGATTTATAAATTTATCTCCTATAGAATTATTTTCTTTTCCTCGTAAATAATAAAATAGAAATTATAAGAAAAATCAGCCCAAAGAGAGGAATAGGGTTTATATTTCCTGAACTATCTAAAATAACATACCCTGTTATTGTATTTCTAAAAAGGCCAAAACCAAATAAAACTACCGATAAAATTAAAAAAATAGAACCTAACATTTTTTCCAATTTTCCTCTGTATCTACGACCCAAACTACGCTTGAATTCTCTTGGTAATTTAACATTTGCTATTTTATATAATGCTGGAGCTAATTGTCCTATTCCAGTTACCTCCAAAAACTCTTTTAAATAATCTGGATGCACCTTTCTTCTTGCTACTTCTTGGGCTATTTCCTTACCTGTGTCATAAACTCCTTTTTCTCCAGGAGGAATCCCCGTGCCTTTTTCAATTAATTTTATTGTCCTAGACAGAGCAGGGAAAAATCCCACTGCAAAAATTGAATTATACGCTTTTTGAACAAGATCCCTATCCTCTTTAGTTTTAGGTTCCCATCTCCTCTTTGTTTTTTTAAATATTTCCTCACTTCTCCAAGCAGGGGAAGAACCTTTCGCCTTCATCGCTTCTCTGTAAGCTTCATAAATAATACTGTCAGATTTGTTTCCTAATTCTTTTTTAAAATATTTCATTACTTCCCTATCTGGACCATAGCCCTGTAGGAATTTCTTAAACTCTTCCTCCACATTTTCTTTTGTGGGTCTCCACCCCTCTTTTTCCATAATTTTTCTAAGCCTACCAGGTTGCCTGAGAGTTATTAACCAGCTGTAAGTTTTCTTGAGAAGATCCTCACCAGGTTTTACTCCTGCTTTTTCATAAGATTCTACAGCCTCTGCGTAATTAGATTTTCGTTTATATAAATCTCCGAGCATTTCATAAGTAGCCTTTCTTGTTGGTTCTTCAAGAAGTGCGGGTCTTTTTAATATCTTTCCCAAATACTGGCTATGTGTAATTTTAAGTCATAAACTTTGGGATAATATTCCACTCGTGTTTA
>CAYXYT010000018.1:0-14886 GCA_964469785.1 Candidatus Woesearchaeota archaeon
GTGAATTAATATTTGGATAAGGATATTTAGTTAAAATTATGCTATTGCAGGTTTCTCCTGGAAAATCCGCCCCCCTGTTGCATTTTGTAGAGTATAAAACTTCTATTTCGCCCTCTTTAAATTTTTTAACCGCTTCTCCTACGCTGTCTTGGGTCTGCAGCTGCTTAAGTTTTTCTTTAGTCATAATATTTAAATCATGTTCCTCTAATTCTTGTTCAGAAGGCAGGTCTTTAAAAGAATTAACATGAATTAAAACAGGTTTTCTCGTCTGTTTTATGCATTTTTGCAAGGCAAGAAGATATTGCTTTCTTGAAACCCTTCCTTTTTGAAAATTGTCATATTTGCAATTAATCTCCAGTCCTGTTCTCAAATTAGAAATTTTTCCAGGCATTTTCGTTTCTGCTTCAATAATCTTAAAATCACTTATGCCAAAAATATCTTTTAAAACTTTTTCAGAATGTATTGTTCCAGACATCATAACAAGAACCTTATTTTTATCTAATAATTCTTTAAATCTCTTTTCAAGATTTGTTGTAACTAAATCAACAATAAGATTCTTCTCTTCTCTATGAAAAGAGATATATGTTTCGTCTAAAAAATCCTTAAATGTTCTTGCCACCTCATCACAATGATAGCAGTAATTTTCCTCATCACACTCAACATAGTCCATAAAGTTAAAGTCTAAAAATTCTTGTAAAATATCCAGAATCTTTGTGTCTTTTATATGTATTATATCCTCGTTTAGGATGGATTGCTCGATTTTTTTATCTTTTAAGAGCTTAGAAGTTAGTTTTATTAGTTTATTTATAATCTTGTAGCTTTTATCATCATCTGCAAACAAGTATCCTAAAGCGAAATTTAATCTGTTTAAATTAATTTTCTTCTGGTTGGAAAAGCTGTCTAAAAACTCATCACACTCGTCAATGATTTCTATCTCTGTGGCTGGTTTTCGGTTCATAAGTGTTTCTAATTTATATTTCTGGCTGTTGAAAATTATAACGTCTGAATCAGTATATGCCTGGTATTGGTCATAATAGCCGCATCCTTGTTTTCTCTGATAAATTGTATATTTCCTTCCTTTTAAACCAGTATAATCTTTACACCGGGCATTCTCTAAAATACTAAAATCCATTTCAGAAGGAATTATTGGAGACCAGTAAGGACAGACAGGGGCTATAGATAATCTTCTTACTCTATTTGCAAAAGCAAAATACGGGGATTGTATTTTTGGATTCATTTTCAAATACTCTCTAATTTTTTTAAGATTTTTATCTTTAATCTCAATTTTGCAGGGCAGTTGAAGATTGTTGCAGGAATTATCAGAATTGTTTTGTTTTTCTGCTTGTTTTTTGAAAACACCTGCATAAAAATCACTTAATTTGGAATTTTTTTCAATTAAATCCGGTGAGACTTTATTTTCCTGTAAAAACGGGCATGTGAAATTAGCTCTCCCTGTTATTATTTTTATTTTTAATTTTTCCCTGTTATTTTTTAATAAGTATTTTTTATTTGTATAATCATCTTCATATTGTTTTTGCAGGGCTTTAACAGGCACTATGACTGAAGCTTTTCCAAGCTCTTTTGCAAGATTTAGTGCAACTGCTGATTTTCCCGTACCACAAACGCCTTTGATAAAGATAACTTTATGGTTTTGCTCTATTGCCTTGATTACCTCTCCCACAATGTCTTCCTGTGTCTTGCCATTTGAAAAAACCAGGGGTTTTAGGAATTGCGGGGGTTGGTCTTGATTGTTTTGGTTATTTTGGTCTTGATTCTTTTCATATAAACTCCACATGTTTATCTTTGAGGCAAGGTATTTTATAAAAACTTGTGTCTTGGTGGGGGGTCATTTCTCCCCATCAAAAATCTCCTTATCAGAACATTCTTCACATAAAATTCTATCTCCAAATACTCTTTTCCCCTTCCACTTATCTTTTATTTCTTTCCCACACTTATCACAAAATTCCATTGTTTTATTTGGTTCTCTAAACTTATATATTTTTATCTTAACATCAAAAACATTAAAAGCCCGTTCTTCTTTTCTGATTAATGAAAACATTCCGTCTATCTCCGTCTGCACTTAACTTAATGCGGGAATGCCCAAGGTGTTTCTGGCTGCATCAAAACAAGGTATGGAAAAGACCTGCAGGAATATTTCCAAGTCTTCCAAGCGGAATGGACACAATCCTAAAAATTCATTTTAACAGATTCAGGGATAAAGGAGAAATGCCCCCTGAATTATGCGAGCATCAGTCATGTGTTAATATGAAATTGTTTGATAACAAAGAATTATTAAAGATCTGGCAAAATAATTGGAAAGGGATCTCATTTAGAGATAAAAAAGGTAATGAATTACACGGAGCTGTTGATAATATTCTGCAAAAAGGAAAAAAGTTAATTGTGCTGGACTATAAGACAAGAGGTTACCCTCTGAAAGACGATAATGCACAACATTATCAGCTTCAATTAGATCTTTATAATTTCCTGCTGAGAAAAAATAACTATAAAACAGAGGATTATGCTTTCTTATTATTTTATATTCCAAAAGAGGTTATGGCCACTGGCGAGGTTATATTTGATACAGAACTTGTCAAGATGAAAATTGATATAAATAATGCTGAGGGGGTTTGGAAAAAGGCACTTAAATTGTTAAACTCCAAATGTCCGAAGAAGAGTTGTGAGTGGTGTGGGGGGTTTAGAAAGGGTTAAATATTGGGGGTTCTCTAAAAAAGACTCATTTTAAATATTGTATAAAATTCTTTTTTTCATGGCTTTGATTAAAAATGCAAAAGGGAGAAAAGAAAGTGAAACTCCTTCTGGCTATGAAAGAATTTTTGGAAATAGAAGGTTAGGTATGTTATTAAGTAGGGTTCATTCCACTGTTATTTCTACAGGGAATGAGCTAGAAAAATTTTTGGCAGACAGACTCAAAGAGACAAAAGGCATTTCTATACAAAATATAAATAAAGATAAAAGGGTCTTCAAAGATGCAAAAATAGATAGTTCTGGTAAAAAACATAAATTAGATGTAGATTGTGTTGTTGAAAAAGAAGGTAGAACTATGCTAATAGAAATAAAGGATGGAGATACTTTTGATACAAAAAAAGTTGCGGGCGAGGTTCAAAGTTTAATTATGGCAAAAAACCATCTTATTGAAAAGAGGGGAAAGAAAGAAGAGGAAATTTCTCTTTATTTTTGTAGTTTTAATGCAAGAGACCATAATCAAATAGAAAGGGGTGCAAAGGGATTATTGGGTGAATGTAAGCCCATGACTGGAAAAGAACTCTGTGAATTGTTGGGATTAAATTTTAACGAAATCATTGAGGAAAGAAAAGAACACCAAGAAGAAAACTTGAACTTTTTTGTGGAGGAACTAAAGAAAATTCCTGAAATTAAAGAGAATTTAAGCTATTAGTTTTTTATGTTCTTCTAGCCAAACCTCTCTATCTCTAATAGAATTTATTCTTTCTTTTATAATTTTGCAATACTCTTTCTCCATTTCTATCATAATCCATTTTCTTCCGTATTTTTTAGCCACGGCTCCCGTTGTCCCACTTCCTGCAAAAGGGTCTAAAATAATATCTCCCTCTTTACTTGAACTTAAAATAACATATTTAAGTAATTTTTCTGGTTTTTGTGTTGAGTGTACTTTTTTTCCTTCCTTATCTTTTATCCTTTCTTTTCCATTGCAAATCGGAATATACCAATCACTTCTCATTTGTTTTCCTTGATTGAATCTCTTCATAAGTTGGTAATTAAAAGTATATCCCTTAGCTTTTTCGTTTTTCTTTGCCCAAATTAATGTTTCTGTTGCATTTGTAAATCTTGTTCCCATAAAGTTCGGCATTGGATTTGATTTAACCCAGGTAACATCATTTAAAATCCAATATCCTAAATCCTGCATAATCCTCCCAATTCTAAAGATATTGTGGTATGCTCCTATTACCCAAATAGTTCCTGTTTCTTTCAAAATTCTTTGGCATTCTTTAAGCCATTCTTTAGAGAATTTGTCATAATCTTCAAAGCTATCATATTTGTCCCACCCGTCATTTACTGCGTCTACCTTTGTGTTATTTGGTCTCCATAATTCATTTCTTAATTGTAAATTATAAGGAGGGTCAGCAAAGATTAAATCTACTGATTCGTTTGGAAATTCCTTTAGTTTTTTTATGGAATCTGCACAGATGATTTTGTTAACAAATTTGTTAAGATCTTTCTCTTTTTCCATGCTTTTACTTATCATTTCCATCTTATAAAACCATTACCCTCCTTTTCATTTTAAATAAACATTGCCAAAATCTCTTGTATAAACGTAATCTTCGTCAGTTTGTGCGTCTTTTTTTGCTGTAACCATCATTTTTGTTTTTGAATCTAACTCGTCTGCATAATATATAACTAATGCTTCTGGGAATGACGGCGTTACTGGGGAGCCAAACTCTAATTTTCCGTGGTTACTAAGCAAGATATGAATCACTTTTAATTTGTGTTCTTCTGGAATTTCGATTTTACTAAGTTTTTCTTTCAATAATTCTAAACCTATTATAATGTGCCCTTTTAATTTTCCATTGTTTGAAAATTTAATATTTGTTGTTACTTCCAGCTCTTTTATTTTTCCTATATCATGTAATATTGCCCCAACCAATAAAAGATCTCTATTTAAATCAGGGTGGATTTTTTGGATATTTTCACAAATTTTAACCACATTTAATGTGTGCTCCAATAAACCTCCAATCCAATCATGGTGTTTATACATGGCTGCAGGACTTTTTTTGAATTCTTCAACAAACTTTTCATCTTCAAAGAATTGATTAAGTATTGCTTTCAAATGCTTGTCTTGAATTGAATTAGTTGTATTTATCAATTCTTTAAACATCTCGTCTATATTTTTTTCTGCGGTTTTGATGAAATCAGCAAGATTATACTCTCCTTCTGAGCAGACCTTAATTGTGTTTTCTTCATTTAATGATATATCCTTTCTGCCGCTACTAGGCGGATATTCTTTAACTGAACCATTAATAAAAATTATATCGTCTTCATTAATAGAATCATATATTTGTTTAATTTTTTCTTCATTACCTCTCCCCCAGTATTTAAGAATTATTTTGCCTGTACTATCTGTTATTTCTAATTCAAATTTAAAACCATTTGTATAGTCTGTAATTCCTCTTTTTGATCTAACAGCAAAAATATCATTAACAGCATCTCCTACTTCTAGTTCTCGAATATTTTGTTTTTTTTCATATGCCATTTTATAACGTCATTATCTTCCCTAATTCTGTTAATTTTAATTTTTTATTATTTGAAAGATAACCTTCTTGTTTTAATTCTTGAAGGTTTTGATAAGTGGCGCTTTGCTTTAATTTTAATTTTTTCATAATTTGTTTTAATTCTCCGTTCCCTTTAGAGACCTCTTTTAAAACTGATTTTTTTGTGTCATTAATCTCAAAATTTAATAAAGGTAATTTGATTAAGGTGTGTTCTTCTTCAGTTATATAATACGCTCCTTTAATTTTATTTTTTCTTCTATATGCTGCAAATAAAAGAGCAAAAGAAGTAGTTTTTCTTCCTTCAGTGGTATGAACAAAAATTTTGTTTCCTTCTTTAAATTCTTTGTCAATTATCTTAATTACTTCTTCCATTATTTTTGGAATATTGTAAGAAGATATTTTTGTGGTTTCAACCATAAGTGTTCCTTTAAAAAATTCCTTAATTGTTTTTATGAGACGAATCATTTTATCTTTTTTTCTGGTGTCAAAAGGTTCACCGACAAGTAGAATTAATTTATCTGGAGAGAGTTTAGTTATCGCTTGCTTCACCGCATAACCCTCATAAATTGTAGAAATAATAACTCTTTTATTTTCTTTTTTCATATAAAAGATAAATAAAAATACTTTATAAATATATCGTAAATTCCGTTTTAATTCTGGAATTACAGCAAAGAATAGGAAGATTTAAAAAAGGTTTTTGCATGCTTAAAATAACTCTTTTTTATAAAAAGAGGTTTGAAAAAAGAAAAAAAGAACCAAATAAAGATAGAAAGAAAAAACATTTCTTTGTTCCAATAGAAGAAATAAAAGAAAATGATTATGATTTAAGCATAAACAAATATAAAGACGAAGTTTACGAAGAAGTAAAATACGAAAAACCTGAAAAAATTATGGGTAAGATTGAAAAATTAGAAACAGATATCTTAGGGGGGATTGAAAAACTCAAAGGAACAGGCTCTTAACTTTCTTTAACATACTCTCAATCGCCTCCTGAAACAAATGAAGAATAACAAGTATAAATAACGCACTAACTAATCCTAATGCAAAATATTCTTTGTGGTAACATAACATATATATTTTAGGTCTCTAAACTATATAAACATTTCGGTCTCTAAAGATTTATAAGATATAATAATCTTAATTTATTATGAAAGTCCTTAAAGAAAAATCTAGAGAGTATGGAAAAAAGAAGTATTATAAATATAAGGTTAACATCCCTAAAGATATTATTAAGAAAGCTGGATTTAAAAAAGGCCAGCAAATCACAGCCGAAGCCAAAAAAGGAGAGATAAAGTTGAAGAAAAAATGAAAAATAGAAAAATATCTCCTAAATCCAATGTGGCAATAAGAGAATTTGAAATGGCCTGGGAAGAATATTTTAAAGACAAGCCTAAACCAAAGACAGATGGGGAAGAGAAGAAACAGCTTAAGGAGTTTAACTATTGGTATAATTATGTAAGAAAACAAACTGATACTGGCAAAACACCTGCTGAGATGTATAAAAAGATTTATGGCAAAGAGCCTTCTGGAAATTCAAAAGAAGTAAGTAGAATAATGAATTTTGGGTGGGATGAGGATTATAATGAAGATATAATAGATTTTGAGGAGGAAGATGTGCCAGAAGTAAGGCCTTTGGAAGTGGCTTTAATGGAAAAAATCTCTCTTCTTATAGATATCTCTTTTCCTGACGAGGAAGAAAAAGCGCTTGAAAAATTTAAAAAAGAAAAGAAAAAAGAGATTGAAATGATGCGGTCAGAAATAGATTTTAATAGGGGATTTCAAGCATGGTTTTTATTGGAGTATAGATTAACTGATGGAAATATCCCGATGGAATTTGTATTTTCTAAAGCAGATAAATTATTTAGTAAAAAAGAACTAAAAATGATTAAAAATTTTTTAGCTCGCGTACAATCCTTGTTTGAAATAAAAAAAATATCAAAAAACAAGAAAAATTACGCTATTGAAGATGTTTTATATAATAAATTATATATAGTCAAAACAATAGATTTTCCTGCTGTATTAAAGGAGGGTGATTTTATTGCTGCAACAATTATTCAAAAATTAGAAGAACATTATTTTTTCTATGGAAATGTTGCTTCTTATTCAAGAAAACAAGGATTAAAGATGAAAAATTTTATGATAAAAGAAATAATCAAAAAATCGGGGTTAAAAGAGGGTGATGAATTAGACGCCGAAGCTAAAAAAGGAGAGATGAGGTTGAAGAAAAAATGAGCAAACATTATGTTTATTTATTGAGATGCAAGAATAAAAATGGAAAAATAACCCATTATTGTGGATATACTTCTAGAAGTCCAAGTAAAAGATTTATAGAACATATAAAAAATGTTAAGAAAGGAAACAAAAAACATTATACTGGAAGACAAAAGTTTGTAAAACTAGTTTATTATGAAACATATAGCGACAGAAAATCGGCTATGAAAAGAGAAAGAGAGATTAAAAAATTCGGAAGCAAATATAAATTAGGCTTAATTGATGGTATGAAAAGATATAAGAAGAAAAAATGAAACTCCTATACATAATCCTAATCATCATCGGTGTTTTGGTATTAGGAATTGTTGCAGGATACCTAATAATAAAAAAGATTAATGAACCATGGGGCATTATCGTTATATCTCCTGATTGTGATGCTGATTCTTACAAGTGTGATGATTTTGAAAGCCAGGTAGAAGCACAGCAGGTGTTTGAATATTGTGGTGGTATTGACAATGATGTTCACCAGCTTGATAGAGATGGGAATGGTCTGGCTTGTGAGGGGTTGCAGTAAGAAACCCTAACTCACCACTTTCTATGTGTATAAATTTTAGTAAGAAAATATTTAAGCTATATTATCTTGTAATTTAATAAGGTTATCCAAAATGCTATCAGATAAGGAAATAAAAAAGATGATAAAAAAGCACAAAGACACCTTTGAAATGCTGGAAAATTAGGATAAAACAGGAGAGCTTCCGTTTCAAAGAAAAAGAATAGATATCACCTTGTCTGTGGAAACCATAAACAAACTCAAGAAGATTAAAGAAAAAACAGGGAAACCTATTTCCAGGATAATAGAGGAAAGGATTTGATTCTTGTACAGAAACATTTAAATAAGGTATATACTAAGTATATACTATGAAACAGGAACAAATAATAAGAAAGGTTAGTAAAATAGGTAATGGGGCACATGTTTTTGCGCCGAAAGAATGGGTTGACGAAGAAGTTATGATCGTGCGGATTTTAAAACCAAAGTCTACACTTAAAGAGGAAATTATAAATCTCCTTCTTAATTACACAGAAGATGTCCTCGGGGTTTATCTGATAGGAAGTTATGCCCGGGGAGAACAAACAGCGAGGAGTGATGTGGATGTGTTAGTGATAACTGATGGGATAAATAAAAGAATCAAAAAAGGAAAATATGATATCCTGTTCCTCTCAGAAGATGCTCTGAAAAAACAGCTCAAGACGAATATTCTGCCTTTGCTTCTGATGATAAGGGAAGCAAAATCCCTGATTAATCCTAAACTTATTGAGAAATATAAAAACACGCCCTTAACAAAGAGAAATCTAAAATTTCACATAGAAACGACAAAATCTGCATTAAATGTAAATAAGGAGGTCATAGAATTAGATAAATCGTTTGGAGATAAAAGCTCAGACGCGTCTGCTTATTCTTTGATATTGAGGTTAAGAGGAATTTATCTCGTAGATTGCTTAATAAAAGATAAAAGATGGAGTAATAAAGAATTTGTCCAGCTAGTTAAAAAAATTGCTGGATCAGAAGAAGCCTATAAGGGATATCTCAGATCCAAAGAAGATAAAAGAAGTAAAGAAAATTTAAATCCCACGGAAGCTGAAAAACTCTATAATTATATTCTTGAAAAGATAAAAGAGCAGGAAAGATGGGTAAAAAGAAAAAAATAAAAAAGTCTATAGAAAGCCTCGAGAAGCAGAAGAAAAAGCATGAAGAGAAAATTAAGGATTATATAGGGTCTGGAGGAAAAGATTACTCTTTAATAGAGTATTGGGAAGGAGAAGTTGGACGTTTTGAAAAGGAAAAGGAAAAACAAGAAGAAAAACTAGCGCGGAAGATGTCAAAAATAACCCTATTCGTATAATATTTTCTTCAGTGTAATAATATTTAAATATGGTTAATTTGTGGGGGTTTTATGGCGAAACGCGTTTTGCTTTATTATACATCCTTCATCAGGGTTGGTAGACGAATAGTTGACAAGTCTAGCGAAAGGGAAGTGTTATCAGAAATTCGTGATACACTAAGTTCACTTGGTGCATCTTTGATAAATGACAAACCATACAAATTCTATGGGAGGTATAAAGAAGAGCATTACTTTTATGAAGTGCCTGAACAGGGTACCATAGATCTTGAGATATGCTATGATAGACGTAGAAAAAATCCTTTGGTCAATGGTATTGCAATGATAGTAATGGGTTTTGATAGCAAGAGCGATTTACCTCGCAAGCTTGGAGATGAAATGAGACAAAAGATTTGGGGAACGCCACAAGAATCTTCTAAACAAGTGGCTTAAGTTTGAGAAAATAACCCAATTTCCCACGAGCAAATATAATCTGTGCGGGTCTTGGGCTGAACTTTCTTCGGGTCAGGCATTTTATAATTTTTCCTGGACTTTTTTAAATAATTCTTTGGAAATTATTGGCTCGTGCTGGCCCGGGCTTTCCTGTCCTGCAAATTTCACCTTTCCGAGATAGGTTGTGTTTTGCAGCAGTTTTTTTATTCCTGCAGTTGTCATCTTGTGTTTTTTTGCGAGCCGTGTAAGTGAGATGTCTGACTCTAAGAATTCCTGGAAAATTTCTTTTATTTCCCCCGCATTTTCACCCGGAATTAGCAACTTATCTATTAGTTTATATCCCTTGGGTGCCTTTGTTATAAATCCCCCTTCTTTTGCTTTTCTCTGCATCCCAAATTTTGTTCTATCCCCTATTATATTTCTCTCAAATTCTGCAAAAGCAGAAATTATATGGAACATTAATTTTCCGCTTGCACTGGTTGTTTCGATTTTATCCTGTAAACTTACAAAATCAATTCCTATTTGTTTTAGGTGATCTATTGTTAAAATTAAATCTTTCAAGCTTCTTGAAAATCTGTCGAGTTTGTAAATAAAAATAGCAGAGAATTTTTTGTTTTTTGCATCTTCAAGCATTTGGACCATTTCTGGCCGGTGTTGTATATCTTTTGCAGATTTTCCTTTGTCTCTGTAGATTTTATAAATTTCATAGCCCAAGGCCTTTGCATAGTTTTCCAGGGCTTCCTGTTGAGCGTCTAGTGAAAATCCATGTGTGGCCTGCTCTTGTGTTGAAACACGCACATAAATTGCTACTAGTGGTTTTGTTTGAGACTTTTCCATTGATTTTCCTCTTTTAAACGTAAACTTAGGGGCTTTGCGAGCTGGTTCACGTTGACTTAGGGTGCCCTAAGTATATAAATTTTGTGGATTTTGTAAGAAAACCTGGTTTTTAAGAATTTCGCCTAGTCTGTCTTAGAAGAAGGTTTCACACGTAAACCTCCTAAAATTAGGTTTTTCTGCTTTTTTGAGTTTTAGCCAGATTGTTTTTCTTCCAGCCATCCTTTTAGGCTGTCTACTCTTATGGAAATGGGCTTTACTTTTTTATAGAAATGCCCTGGAACACGATTCACAATTTCTGCAACTCTTTCTCGCGTTAACTCCACCCCCTCCTTCTCACTAATATACAACCCATACATGCAAGGGTCTTCTGCCTTTACAGGAGCGCCATAAACCCTTTTTAATATTGTTGGAACAGAATCAAATAAAAAACACTTGCCCTTGTCTGGCTCTCTTGGCCATGCATAATATAAAGAGCATTCTCTGCATTTTCTCATTATGTTGTCCATTAGTTTCTTAAAACCTCTTTTTATTTAAAAATTGTTGTAGTATAAAGCATGGGTTCTCTGTTCACTTAGGTTAGGTTTATGCAATGGTGGCTAACTTAGACTCTACGAACCTTAATTCCTTTTTATCTGTTAATGCTATCTGGTCCACGCGAACTAAATATCTCACTCTTGTTGTGTTATCTATCATTTTTGCACCGTCGCTCCTTTGCTCAACCCACTGGCCAAGCTCGTTCCTAGAAAGATAAACTAGCTGATGTGTCTTTTCAGTTCTATAGAACTGGCTTTCTTCTAACTTTCCTTGCTTTGCTATTATCATCTTACTAAAAAAACCAGGGCTTTTTTAAGGATTATTTCACTCTAGTGTTATGTTTATTTAGACAAGCTTTGTGATTTTCCTTCTAATTTTTTGTATAATTTCTAATCAGAAATGACAGAAAGAGCATAATTATCTAATTTTGCTTGCGTTTTTTAATAAAAACCCATATTTTTTTAAAAATTGTTGTGATAAAAAGGATGTTTAAACAACAAAATGCGGTTTTGCCGACGTAATTTTTTGCATCAATTTTTTGTTTGGGGCGAAAGTGTGCACTTAGGTTAGGTTTGTGCAAAGGTGTTTGTGGTGTTTTAAACAGCTGTTTGCTGGTGTTTTTTTGCATTTTTTGTGTTTTTTTAGGGTTTTTGGTGGTGTTTTTTTGCATTTTTTGTGTTTTTAGAGAAGATTTTCTAATTATTTTGTCGTCGGGAACAAAAGATTTTTAAAGCCTGCTTTATAAAATAAGGTATGTTTAAGTGGTTTTTTAGGAAAAAAGAGGTTGAACACATAAAAGAAGAGACCGGGCGGGGTTTTGATGCTGTAAAAAAAGACATAAATTCTATTGGAGAATGGATAAAACACCTTGATTCTGAGAAAACTTTTCATAAAGAAGAGATTGAGAACATAAAAAGGGTTTTATCGTCGGTACAAGAAGAGCTTGAAGAAATAAAAAATTTTGTTTCTGTGCTGGGAGAAGTGAAAAAGGGCATGAAATTTAAAACACCTAAAGAGCTGTCCAAACAGCAAACAGCTGTTTATGCTGTCCAAACAGCTGTCCAAACAGCTGTCCAAACACCAAAATTTGACCAATTTTCTATAACTGAAAGAGCCCTCATCTGGGTCCTCTTAAATACAGATATGAAATTGTCTTATGATGACCTAGCTGTGATCCTGGGTAAAGAGAGATCCACTATGCGTGGTCAAATAAATGCAATAAAACACAAAAGCCCTGGTCTAATAGAAGAAATGATTGAAAAAAAAGGTAAGAAAAGAGTCTTCATACCAGGGCATATAAAAGAAAAAATGCTCAAAAAGGCAAAAGTGAGAGTTAAAAAAAGTGTGAAAACAGCAAAAAAGAGGCAAAAAAGGGCTAAAATAAGCACAAAACAAGCTAAAAGACGCGTAAAATCCAAAAAGTGAGAACTAAATCCTAATTATTCGGTAAGGCGAAATTCTTATTTACTCTTATCTAAATATCTCTAAGTTGAAGTATTGTTGGAAGTGTGGCTATTTTCTTAAGATTGGGTGAGATTGAGAGTTGAACTTGTTTGTTATTTATTCTCTTTTTCTCGACGGGAATTCCTTTTTTTATTAACCTGCTAACATAATCTCGAATAGAGCTCGTCGACAATTTAAGGTTATGGGCAATTGTTTTATAATTTGCAAAACCTTTTTCTTCTTCTAGTTGATATATGGCAGAGAAAACAAGTATCTCCTGTTTTGTAAGTTGTTTGAACTTTAAGCGGATCTCTTTTTTTATATTATCTAATGATTCAAGTACTTCAGCAGCCCTATCTACTGCATTTTCTGTGTTTTTGGTGTTTTTTGTTAAAAAATCGGGTTTTTCATAGGAAATAAAGGGGTGTTTGTCTATGTGTCTGTCTGTCTGTCTGTCTGTCGAAGCCCCTTGATTTCCAGTGGAAATAGGCAAATTTTGGGGTTTTAAGGGCTTAAAAGCATAATCATGTGTCGAAGAATGTGTCGAAATTGTCTGAATTTGGGTGTTTTCTGTCGAATTTTTTTCTTTGCTAAAATTGGTGTTTTTTTCGATTTTTTTACTAATTTTTGTTAAAATTTCCTTTAAAATAGCAATTTCCTGGCCTAAAAAGTAAATATCCTGCTTTACTTTTTGAAAAGCTGTTTTAATATTATCTTTATCCATTGTAAATTTTTAGGTGTGGGTTATATAAAAGTTTTAAGATAATTTAATATATACTTCAACTTTCTTAACTTTCTTAAGTTTTTTGACTTTCTTGAGTTTCTTGATGTTGCTTATATATTTTATATGCCTTTTCTGTTAATCTCCAACGAGCTCTTCTCTTGTATATAATTCCTTTTGGGTTTTTCTTTATCTCTATTACAAACCCTTTACTTTTTAGTTCTTTTAAGAGTTTTTTTGTATACTCTTCATCGCGGGCCTGGGCTCTACTTATCTCTACTGTAAAAAGTGGTTTAGGGTTGTGCTCATAAAGTGTAGAAAGAATATTAGACATGATTTTTTCTTTTTTCTCTTTGGAGATTTTGCTCATTTTAAAACTCTTATTAGGACTATGTATTTATTCATATAAGCCTTATCTTTTTATATTTATTTCTATCATATTATGTGCTTATTTGCCTAGAATTAAATGATTGTCTGTCTAGAAATTTTCATAAAAACCAAAAAATCATACTTATGTATTTTTTTTCTTTTCCTCGGTCTCTGATTGTGTCAAAGAAGGTAGTGGGATGTGGTAAGGAAGATTCATCTCTTCCTCTAATTGAAGAGCCCTAATATTTGATTTGGTCATGATTAGGTTCAATAAAGGGGTTCTAACCTCCTCGGGAACCTGCTTTTTTTTCCATTGTTTTAAAATTTTTTTAGCTATTTTTGGTTCAAGAGATAAAAGCACACTTCCTGAAAACCCTATCTTTGCAAAGTCAGGAGTATAATCTATTTTATAATAAAATTGGATAGCAAGTATTTCTTCTTTTGTATTAAAAACACCTGGCTTTGTCTGTTTTATTTCAGATATGTCTATATTTGTATTAATTTTAAGGTCTTTCGGCCTCTCTTTTGGCTTCTTTTCTATACTTATTTTATTAAAATTAAATCCTATTAATTTCATTGTGACTTTTTAACAAAAAGCGTGTTTTTAAATATTTCTTAAATTAAATCTTCTTCAGAAACAATAACAAAATCCCCAATTGCAATAATTGCGCTATAAGGAACTAACAATTCATTAGAACTTGTTCTTTCAAGATTTAGGTTTTTTATATATGCTGTAGAATCTTTAACAACAATATTTATTAGTTCTCCAGATCTTGTTTCAAAAGTTATGTCCTTGACAAAACCAAGTCTTTTACCCTCTTTAGTTACAATCATCTTTCCGAGGATTGCTTTAAAGGGATTTTTTTCTATTTGCATGCTTCAGTTAAATAAAAATATTTTATAAACTTTTCTGTGAAAATATATAGCTTTTGAAAAGTATACTTATTTGGAATTTTCATTAAAAAGCCTTGCCATCGCTCTGCCATAATTCAAAAGCTCTGAAGTAAAGCTATGGGTTTTGATGATTTCTGATCTCCGCGATAAGGTTAGCCCTTTCTTGTAGTAGCATATTTATGCTCAGTATTCACATACTCCCACCCCTTTATTTCTTATAGAAGCATTTATAAAGAAATTTTGATGTTGTGTTTTTTAATTTTATTTAAAAATTTTTATA
>CAYXYT010000019.1:0-9993 GCA_964469785.1 Candidatus Woesearchaeota archaeon
TATGAAATAATTAAATAAATTGAGTATAAAAATATTCTCATTAAGAAAGTCCTATTAAAAAGATATCAACTAATAAAATAACAATTCTAAGAATAAAAAATAAGGAATAAAAATAAAATTAAGGCAACCCTATATCTACGAATGTGTGTGTTCCTGAGCAAACTTGTGCTTCTCCAGCAGCATTATCGAAGTAAGCTGCAACTTCAACAGATTCTACATTTGCGATTGCTACATCACTTATATCAATGGTTCCTACAGTTGTTGTACCTAGTTGCTCAATATTTCCAGCTTCCTCATGCACAACACTGGTTAACCCATCAGATATAACAATTTTTACACCATCAATTGCATCTCCTCCAGCTTCTCTGTAAAGAGTCACAGCACATGCGTTTGGTGTTCCAACAGTACATGTGACTGCGGTCGCCATAACACTTACTTCCAAACACTTCGCACCAATATCAAGCTCTTCAACTCCACTCTGAAGGGTTCCTCTTATAACTACCCAAATAATTCCAACAGCAACTATTACTAAAAGGATAATCAGCAATGTCCCAATAATTGTGGATAACCCTTTTTTGTTTTCAATCATGTTCTACCTCCTTTCATTTAATATTTATTATGAAATAATTAAATAAATTGAGTATAAAAATGTTTCCTTCTTGTTATCTATTGAATGCGTCGAGAAGCCTGAACCATTCTTTTTTGTCTGTCACCTTATCAACTTCAGATAGCCCAACCTGTTCTGAAAATTTCCAAAATGCTTCTGGCTTATATCCTTGTTTTTTTAGCGAAGCAATTGTTGGAAGTCTTGGGTCATCCCAACCAGAATATTTTCCTTTCTCAATATCTTGCTTCATTTTTGTTGTTGATAATTCCATATCTTTAAATTTCATTCTTCCGATAAACGCAGACCAAGGATATTTCTTGTTAAGAGCTTTGTAAATCATTTCTTGGCGTGTTGCATTATCACGATGGTCTTTACCCCTGATTATATGGGTCATCCTTAGTTCAATGTCGTCAACACTAACAGCAAGATTCATCAATGGCCAGACCCTATATTTTTTTCCAACCCGAGGATGTTTTTCTAAATTTATTCTAGCAAGAGGGAAGTCTCTCATTGCAGGATTTTTGTGCTTCATGCTTGATTTAAATCTAAGCACAACTCCTCCTTGCTCATATCCATTTTTAGCCAGCATTTTTTTCCATCTCTGTTTGTGCACTTTTGTTCTGAGTTTCCTGCAGGCGCAATCTTCTTTTTTTCTAACATATTTTTTAAATTTTTCAACAGAGCATTCGCAAACATATGCAGCACCAATATCAATTAATTTCTTAGAGTATTTATAATAAAGAGCCATTCTGTCTGATTGGATTACAATCTTTGCTTTATTTTCAAAAAGCCATTTTGATTCATCTTTAATCATTTTGTAAGCTGGTTTGTAAACATTTTCAGGATTTGTATCTTCTATTCTAATATAAAACTTGCCGCCATATTTTTTGACGTATAAAAAAGAAAGACCGGCTGTTATTGCATGAGCTATATGAAATGGTCCTGAAGCAGAGGGAGCAAATCTCATCACAACTCCAGATTTTTTCACATTTGGAAGTTCAGGAAGCCCTTCACGAACTTTTCTCTCACCGACAAGTTTTTTTAACTTCTCAAATTCTTTTTCTTGGTTCGCAATCGAGAGTTTATTTACATCACCGACAATTTTAGAAATCCTCTTGGCATACTTCTTAACTTCGCTTTTCTTTAATCCCTCGTGAAATAAAGAAGAAATTACAGAAACAACTTGCGCCTTGCCCTTATAAGCAAGTGCATTTTTCAATGCGTATGCTTTTATTTTTTCTTCGAAGTTTTTCATTTTACAATTTATAATGTTTTTTTATTTGTTTTGCAACTTCTTTCGCAGGAGTTTTTGTGTTATTTATTACTAATTGATTTTTGAATGGCAGTTTTGCATGAGGATTATATTTTTTCATAAATTCTTTTAATTTTATCCTGGAAGAAATTTTACCAAATGACCTTCTTGATCTGTTTCTAACTCTCTGAAGTAATTTTTTCTCTTCGCATTTGAGTCTTACGAAATAGACTTTTCCCTTGTTTTTTTCCATAACCGTCTTTATTTTTTTTGGTAATCTATAGCTCCCTTTCACATTGGCATATACCATAGTAAATATAACTCCCCTAATAGTGTGTTTTGCCGCTGCCTCTATTATTCTCCATTTAAGCTCGTCTCCAACCTTCCAATAATAATCATCTTTACTATCAAAAATTTCATCTAGCGCATCATTTACAATATGATTATGAAATAATTTAAATTTTGTAATCTTGGATAACTCTATGGCAACGGTTAATTTACTAGATGCAGGAGGTCCGTAAATAAACACCAATTTCATAACCCAAAATAGAAAATAGGATTAATAAATGTTAAGGAACTCAAATAAAAATGTTTTTATATCTTCTTTATATAATTATAATATGGGTAAAAAAGAGGTTTTAGGAGTCTTATTTATTGTCATCTCAATTTTAATTTCTCTCTCAAATCTAACCCTGGTGGGTGCTGTTATTGGAACTGGTATTTCAAATTCCCTGGGCATAATTGCTGTTGCATTTTTTGCTGTTGGCGCTATTTTAATTGCACGCGAAGCCAGGGATCCGCGAGCGAGAATTGATAATATTGTAAAAAAATATGTGATGGGAAAAATAGATGTAGTTCATACTGCTGCTAAATTAAATAGGATTATTCCAATTCAAAATGTTAAATACAGAACAGGAAAACAACACACCCTTGTTGGAGAGAGAAATGCATACCCTATTGATTTAAGAAAAGGAAGAAGAGCAGAAGAGCTCGCAATACTAGAGTATCTTTTAGCTGTAAAAAATAATCCTCAGGGAATAAGGCAGAACAAGATTGAAATTGCGCGAGGATTATCAACAAAGCATTATATGAAAGCATTTAAACAAACTCTTGACAGATTTAAAAAAAACCACGCGCCTGCTTTAGAAACACTTTTAGGAATTACTTAATTCGCTGTATTCTGTTTTTTCTCGTTTTAATAATATCATTAATCCCATTGCCTCTTCTGAAGAAGCGATGTCAGGTCTTTTTTCTTCGAAACTAGAAATCCTTTGGCCTAATTTTTTGCTTATTTTTTCTAGTGATTTTAAACCGCTTTTTTTGCTTTTTCGGAAAGCTTTTGTTACTCTGACGCCCACCTCTTCCAGCATAGCAGAATTATCATAATACCCATCATATAATTCTAACACTCGCGCTTGAATTGCACAGCATGCACTTAACTGCATTACTCTTTCTTCATAATTTTGTTTGACCATTTTATTTTACTTTACAAATATCCTATATAAACTTTTCCCCTGTAACTACTTTAGAAACAATACAAATTTATTCTCTTGTTTTATCCATACCTGCTAACATCTAGCTTTCTCTCGAGAAGCTCTATTCTTTGCTGTAAATGATAAATCTGATTTGAAAGATCCTCCACCTTATTTGTCAGGTCTATTAATCTTTTCGCAAGCTTTTTTCTTTTATCACCCACATCTTTTGAAACATCAATGTAACCGCTAGATTCTGTTGAAACTGAACCCGCACTTGAAGCAAGATTTCCTAAAAATTCAAATGCTCCTGACGTAGATTGGTCTTCTTTAGCCTCTTCGTTCATTGCCTGAATCTTTTCCTGCTGTTTTTTATAATGCTCTGTCAGGTCAACAATTTTTGGTTTTCTTTTAAAAAATGCCATATTATATACAGGTATGAATTGTTTTTAAATTTAGCTATGGAATTTTCTAAATCTCTAAACCTGACTTTTTGACATCTCTTCTAAATCTTCTCATTAGAAACATTTTTTAAATAGGTATTCTTTATTTTTTTAGTTAAAAGATGGTGCCAAGTATTCAACAAATAATTGCAACAATTAATCCTGATTTATACTATAAAGTCTCAGATGATAAAGGAGAGGCGAAAAGAGAGTTAAAGGAATTTAAAGAGTTAATTCAAAAACAAGGCTTTCAGAAAGCTGCTGAGCAGGCAAAAGCAAAACCAGACGCTGAGTATACTTTAGGATATGACTCTAGCTCAGAAACTCTTGAACCAATTTACTTTTTTATTATTGACCTAATGAATGACTTTGCTCTGGAGAGTGAAAAACTGGTTGACAATTTCTCCTCTTCTCCTGGTTCTGGCCATTTTGCAGAGCTTGGACAGCGTGCTACAGTAATGCAACAACAAGCTTCAAAGATTATGGGGGATGTGGGGATTGTTATGAGGGGTGTTTTAAATATTATTTATGACCTTAGAGAATTTAGGATAAGATTAGAGCATTACGACAATGTAAAATTAAAAGATGAAGGAAAAAACCAGGCAGCTTTATTATCCTTAAAACAGATTTGGATAGATAAGGTGGATTTTTTAAAAGGAAATACAAGTATAAAGGCGATGGCTCTTGGCGGACAGGCTGGTTATCAAACCCTGATTGATGCTTTCATGGTTGTAAAAGATGAAAAAGATGTTAAAAAACTTGATTTAAATAAGCGTGTAAGAAGAATTCTATTGCCCAGAATTAGTGAGTTTAGAATGTGGTTAGAGCAATCTGAGAGAGAGTTAAGAAAAAGATATGAGCTTGAAAAAACATATTTAAGAGGCCAGGTTAACAACTTAAAATTATATGCTCGTTGGGCAAAACCATATTTAAAAGCAGCTCAGCAACTTGAGGGAAAAGAGGTCGGGAGAGAGCCGGCCATGGTAAAAGCCTTTAATACGATTTTATTGCAGCTAACTTTGCTTGGGAAATTAAGAGTAAAACCAAAAGAAGCAGCTATTGCAGGGGATTTGCCGATTGATTTTCAAAAATTAAAGACACGAAGAGATTACTACACTTGTGTCTTGGTTGACTTTAACTTTCGTGGGATACCTCGGAAAATAGGACAACAACCGCATTATGTTTTCGGCGGGAAAGCAGAAGTTAGATTTAGTGCTTATGCCCTGAATGAAGACGAATTAAAAAAACTTGACGAAGAGCTTGATAAATCAGATTTTGGAGATGTTATGGCTTTAATTGAGGGAACAACAACAGAAAGTCTTGGTCATTTACAGGAAGAAATTGATTTCTTTTTAGAAGAGGTTAAAGAAGAGGAACAGGAAAAAAGCCAGGACCAGTCAAATCCTTTTAAGGCTTTGGTTGGGGGTTATGATAAAAAACCAGAAAAGCCCGCTTTAAAAGAAAAACCAAGACAAATACTGGTAAGACCGGATAATTTTATTGAGAGAGAACATCTAAGAAGGTTTGCTTTAGAAAAAGCAGAAGAGACTGCTTTTAAGTTATTTGATGTTTATAAAAAAGCCCACGGCATGCCGAGTTATACTTGATTCAGTTGTCCTCCAACTTATCTAGTTTGATATGTTGTTTTACCATTGATTAAAGCCTTTAAAGTTTCAACCAACTTCTTTTTGCTTAATTTTATATGTCTAAATATAACAGCCTTATGAAATAATTTCGGGATAGCACATTTAAATTCCAAATCATTACCTTTATATATTTCTCATACATCTGAAGGTTATGCCTGAAGAAACAAGTATTGATATAGAAGAGAACTGGAAAAGATTAAGAAAAAAATTAGAACAAGATTTGGAAAAAGAGTCAGAATTAGAAGAAAGTATTGAATCTGGTGAAGAGGAAATTAGTTCTGAACAGTTTACTGAGTTTATGCAGGGCCCTGTCGAGGTCAAAGCGCCTGTTTTGGAAAGAATTGAAATTCCTCAAGAGCAAGAACAAGGCGTGGTTTCGGAAAGCTTAAATGCTCCGACAATGTTTATGCCAGAACAGGAAACACCTGAATTTGGAGCTGGAACCAGGGATGAGCCAGGATATATTACAGGAATGGGAAATCTCCCCGAGCAAACACAAACAAGGGTTGAGCCCCCGGTTCTTACCCCGCGGGACACAATGCCTCAGGAAGAAATTCCAAGGCATGAATTACTTGACCAGAGATCATTTATGTCGCCAATAAGACCGAGAGAAAATATATATCCAGAACTCCTCGAGCCAGAAGATAAGGATAAAAAATATTATAAGGTAATTAAGTAGGTAAATTAATAAATGTTTAATAATTGATTAAATAATTAAAAGAGTAGGGTAATAGATAATGAAGAAAAAGAGGAATAGATTAGAACAACGCTTAAGAGAAGATTTATGTTTAGTGGGCGTCCATAAATTTGTCCTATTTGTAACACCCACTCCTTATGGTATCCCTATTGGAAATTGTTATTGGATGGTTTCTAAGAGATGCGCTTATTGTTCTAGAGAAAAACACGCATCCTCCAGCTTTCAGAAGAAACACTGGCCAAAAGAACGGGCAAGGCGAGCAGGATACTATTTACAAGGAATAAGGTTAAATTAAAATGGTAAAAAAAGGTGGTTACAAAATTTCTGATTTGTATCAGGGAGGTTATGATAGCTTAGACTCTGGATATGGAGATATTTTTACAGGTTACAGAACTTCTGTGCAAGATATTGGAGTTACAACAGATGCCCGAACCGCGAATATTTTAAAAGAATTTTCAGAAAAAATTGCTCCGGGGCAAAAAGTTATTGAATTATCCATGGTTATGCCAGAGGTTTTTGAAAGCATTCCAAAACAACACCTAAAAGAAGTAAACAGAATGAGCAAGTTAACAGGAGTTGATGTAAGTGTTCATGGTCCAATAGTAGAGGCCTCTGGGTTATCAAAAGAAGGATTTAGCGAGGTAAATAGAGAAGCTGCTAAAAGGCAGATGGTTTTGGCTGTTGAAAAAGCTCATGAGGTTAATCCTGATGGAACAAGTCCGGTCACGTTTCATTCTTCTGCAATGATTCCTGCACCAGAAGTCAGAAGAATTCCTGAGGAAGAAAGAAAGAAAAAAGGAATAAAAGAGATGGAAGAAACAGAAAAATTGTTTGTTATTGACCAGGAAACAGGCCAGATTAATATTGTTAAAAAAGAAGAGAAATTTTCTCCAGAAGAAATAAAAGGAAGAAAGTACACTGCAGAAAAACAAATAGGAATCCTGAATGATTCTAAGTGGAGTGATTCTTTAACACAACTTATTCTGCCCTTAGAAACAACAACAAACATGATAGAAGAGACATATCCTATTGCCATGCAGGTAGCTAAGAAACTAAATACCGGGTTTAAAGAAGAAGACCTTAGCGAAACAGAATTAGGTGTCTTGCAGAGATTTGAAAATGCATACAGTCAGTTAGGTGATGTTAAAATGCATCTGGACTCTCTTTTTAATAAAGCATATAAATATAGTTCAGAACATGATAAGAAAGAACTAGAAGGGTTTGCAAACGAGTTCCAGGGGGACCTCAAAAAAAATAAAGGGGATATAAGAATATTTTCAAGCGCATTACAGAAATTAAGAGCAAATTTGATGAGGGTCCGCCCAGAACTTTTCAAGTCTATTAGTGATTTTGCAATTGATAAAACAACAAAAACTTTTGGAGATGTTGCTTATGAATCTTACAAAAAGTTTGGAGATAAAACACCTATAATTAGTATTGAAAATCCTCCGGCAGGCATGGCTGCTTTTAGTCGTGGTGAAGATTTGAAAAATGTTGTTGAAAAATCAAGAGAGCAATTTGTGGAGAGGGCAGTTCAAAAGGGAATGTCAGAGTCAGAAGCTAAAAAACAATCAGAAAAACTTATTGGTGTTACCTGGGATGTTGGGCACATAAACCAGCTAAGAAAATTTGGGTTTACTAAAGAGGATATTATTAAAGAGACAGAAAAGGTTGCACCTTATTTAAAGCACGTGCATTTATCAGATAATTTTGGATTTGAGCATGTGGAATTGCCGCCTGGAATGGGAAATGTTCCTATAAAAGAGATGATGAAAAAGCTTGGGAAAAAAGGCGAGGCAGCTAAAAAAATTGTTGAAGCTATCAGCTGGTGGCAGCATTTTAAAACATCTCCAATGCAGATGTCTTTTGAAGCTCTTGGCAGTCCTATTTATTCTATGAAATTAGCACCTTACTGGAATCAGGCTACTGGTGCTGGTTTTGAACAGGGTTATTTTTCAGGCCAGGGCCCAACACTTCCACAGATAAACTATGAAACTTTTGGAGGGGGATTTTCAAATCTGCCTGCAGAACTTGGTGGTCAGCGTCCCGGTGCACGCGGAAGCAGATTAGGCGGAACACCGATGGAGTAAAATGACTTCTACAAAAAAATTTATATTTGATATGTTTAAAACACACAAGAGAGAACTAATAATAATCACAATTATTGCGTCTTTAGGTTCTATGTTTGCAGTAGTGGTTCCTTATATTTATGGTAGATTATTTGATCTTGCCTTAATCCCAAATACAACTATAAGTCTTTTATTATCTCTTATTTTTATCTGGGCTGTTTTGAGCTTAATATCAAGTTATACTTCAAATAGAACCTCTGCCCTAGGAGAGATTTTGGGTTCAAGTGTTTCTTTGAATTCTGAAGCCACTGCTTACTCCCACTTTTTAACACTTCCAATATCTTTTCACAAAAAAGAACGCAGGGGAAAGATTTTACAAAAAGTTTCAAGAGGATCGTGGAGTCTTGCATCTATAATAGAATCTTCCGCAGATATATTTCCACAAATTTTAATTCTCTTATTTTCTCTAGTAGCCATGTTACTTATTCAATGGCAATTAGCACTAATAATTGTCTTTTCTTTTATACTATATTCTATTCTAACTATAAAGATGATGAAGCCCCTTTTAGAAAGTCAGACTAAACTTCATCGTGTATTTGAAAAGCAATATGGTGAAGTGTATGACAAGCTGTATAATGTTTTTTTAATTAAAAATTTTGCAATGGAAGAAAATGAAAAGAAAAGGTTTTTTAGGTCTTTGGTTGGGAAAATTATGCCCCGGGTCAGGAGAAATACGAATAGATGGAGGAAAATGACTTTCTTACAATCACTTATTTATAATATGAGCTTTGTGCTTGTTTTAAGTTCTGCTATATTTTTCCTTAGACAAGGCAGTATAACACAAGGAGAATTCATAATGTTTTTTGGATATATTAATTTATCTTTTTCTCCTTTTTTTAGACTTAGCAGAGTTTATCGTCATTTTAAAAGGTCTTCAGTAGCAGTAAAAAGATTTGTTAAGTTGAAGAAAATGGTTCCAGAAGCTATGAAACACGGGGAAAAAACACTAGAGAAATTTAAAGGAGGGATAGAGCTAAAAAACATCTCTTTTGGGTACACCAAAGGCAAGGAAACTCTCAAAAAACTAAATCTCAAAATTGAGCCTGGAGAGACCGTTGCACTAGTTGGAGAAAGTGGTGTGGGAAAAACCACGCTATCAGAATTGATTATTGGATATTATCAACCTAAAGAAGGTCAGATATTAATGGACGGTGTTGATATTTCTAAATTAAAGTTAAAGTGGCTTAGAGAGCAGATTGCAATAGTTCCTCAGGAGATTAGTATTTTTAATGATACCTTATTGAATAATATCAAATATGCAAATCCAGATGCGAGCAATAAAGATATACTGAAAGCTACAAAAGCCGCGTTTGCCCATGATTTTATCATAAAACTTCCAAAAAAATATAATACTTTTGTTGGAGAAAGAGGAATAAAGCTTTCTATAGGACAAAAACAAAGATTAGCTTTAACAATGGCTTTTCTTAAAAATCCCAAGATCCTGATTTTAGATGAGCCCACAGCCTCATTAGATGCTGAATCAGAGGTAAAAGTACAGGAAGGAATTAGAAGACTTATAAAAGGAAAAACTACTTTTATAATTGCTCACAGATTTTCTACAGTAAGGAATGCGGATAAGATAGTTGTTTTAGATAAAGGGAGGATTGTGGAAGTTGGAAAGCATGCAGAACTTTTAAGAAAAAGAGGGCTTTATTGCAACTTTTATAGGCTTCAGACAGGATTAGAATAAATTTATAAATCAAAATACATATTAAAGTATATAATAAAACTTTTAAAAAGTTTTAGA
>CAYXYT010000019.1:10003-14847 GCA_964469785.1 Candidatus Woesearchaeota archaeon
GATCAAACCAAGAAAAAGATTAAACAAAAATAAATAAAAGAGGTTTAAAATGAAGAAGAAAACTCTAAAGAAACTATATTGGGTTGCTTGGATAATCGGGGGCATTGCATTGTGTTTATTGCTTTACGGCATAATAAGGACACTTTTATCTTAAACTAAAATGAGAAAAGGAGAGGCTTTGTTAATATTTTCCCAAATAATAAATTTTGTGATATTTATATATTTTATAGTAACATTATTAAAAGTAAATGCGTTAGATGTTGCTGGGTTAAGTATTAGTGCATTTGGCCTGTTGGCGTCATTGATATCTAATATTGTATCAACATTAGAGGGAAGTTAATTAAATAAAAAATTCATAAATAATAAAAAAGAGGCATCAGATGGCAGCAAAAAAGAAAGCAAAAAAAACTTCTAAAGAAGCTAAAAAACCAAAAAAGAAAACCAAAACAAGGAAAAAAAAGAAAAAATACAAGGGCAAGCTTCAAAAGTTTCCTAGTTTACAACTAAGAACAGAGTCGGAAATTGCAACTGATTTTGCTACAAAAGTTTACCAGGAATTTAACAAGATTGTGAAATCTATAATTTTGTTTGGCTCTGCATCAAAACAAAAAGCTGTTGCAGGAAGTGATCTTGATATAATAATTATTATTGATGATGTTTCAATAAATTGGGACCAGGAGTTAGTAGCATGGTATCGTGAAGAGCTTGAAAAAATTGTGAAGAAAAATCCCTATAAAGTTAGATTGCATATTAATACAATAAAACTAAGCACCTGGTGGCAGGATTTAATGCGGGGAGACCCTGTTGTTATTAATGTAATTCGCGATGGGCACTCTCTAATTGATTTTGGAGGTTTTTTTGAACCACTGAAACACCTACTTGTCGAAGGACGAATAAGGGCAACGCCAGAAGCAATTTACAGTTTGCTTCAGAGAGCACCAGCACATATTACGCGAAGCAAGGTTTCTGAACTAAATGCAATTGAAGGATTATACTGGGCAATGGTGGACAGTGCGCAGGCAGCACTTATTGCTGCAAATGTTGAGCCCACTTCTCCAGAGCATATCCCTATTGACCTTAAGGAAGTTTTTGTAAATGCAAGGAAATTAAAAATGAGATATGTTATTTGGTACAGAGATCTTCTCCTGCTTCATAAAAAAATCATCCATGGAGATATTACAAACCTAAAAGGTGCTGAGATTGATGAGTGGCAAAAACGAACAGAAGATTTCTTAAAAACAATGGTCGGGCTTGTTAAGGATTTAGTGAGTTGACTGATTATCACTTATTAAGAAGTTTTTCTAACCTAAGTCCTAAATACTTTCCCCCACGTAAAATTTTATATGGTGGGCTTAAATTATTATATTCATCTAGTTTTTCCTGCACACGCATTTCTGTATTTTTATTTGTATTTTTTCTTAAGGCCTCTCCAACCTCGGTAGTAATTATTTGGGCGCTAAAATCTGCCACAGCCCAAAGAGCATATGTTAAAGCATAAGCACTTGTTAAACCTTTAATCAGATTTAATTTGTTTCGGAGATTCATTTTGTCTTTACTCGCTTAACTCAAATTCATAATTCTTAACAGCTTTTTCTAGATTATTTGATTCTAGTTCAGAGGACGCAACTCTTTGTTCTTGTGTTTCTCTCTTTTCATAATTTATATTTGGACAATATTTAAGAACTAATCCCGCAATAGCTGCAGGTCCAAGAACAGCATATGCAAGATGAGCTAAAGCTATTTTAATATTTCTTTTGCGAACTTCTTTGTATTCTCGTCCTTGCTCACCAACTAATCTCTTTATATTTTCTGTCCAGCCTTCTTTGCAAAAATGCTCAAGACTCCAAATTGGTAGATATTTTGATATGGTTTTTTGCAAATTTTTTATGTTAGTCGAGTTTGTTTTCATTTATTTTCATTTCCCTTTCTCTCTAGGTTTTTCTTCCTTAACTTTCCCAATAGCTTTTTCATAATCTTGGTTTAATGCTTTTCCTTGTGCATTAGCTTGCTCTACATAACTTTTGGATTGATAGGAAAGAGCCAGATAATTTTCATATTTATCTTGAAGATACTGGTGCACTCTTAAAACATATGTTTCTTCTTCTGATAATTCCTTACCCTGTTCTTGTTTTTTAGCAGCTTCAATCATAACTTCTCTTGGTATATAATCCTTAAATTTGTCATCAAGTTCAAAATCCAAGTCTGGGATAACGCTTTTTACTGTGTTTTCTATTCTTCCCAAAGGCAGTCCCTGGAAAGCCTCTCCTCTGACCATTTCTCTGACTTTTCTTTCAACATAATAACTTGCCGGTGCTGTTTCAGAAATTCCGAGCTGCTCTTTTTCTCTTTCTGATTCCTTAGAAGCCATCTTTTGAGCATCTTCAGTATTCATAATTTCAGAATAACCTGTTTTTCCTAATTCATAACCAAATTTTCCAAACTCATGGGGGTCTCTTTTTAATGTAGTAGAACCAATTACGTTCTGATAAAGATTATTTGTTAGAATTTCTTCTAGACTTTTCAGTTTATTTTCTTTTTTTTGCTCAGGTGTTAATTTTTCTTTGGGCATTTTTATTTTTCCTCGTTTTCTTTTTTCTTTTCCTCTTGTGCTTTATATGCAGCATCTTTTAAAGCCCACTCAAATGCACGCACAGATCTTCGGGCTTGTGTTGCTGTTTCTATTAACTCTGGAGTCATTTGTCCATACGAACTCATCTTGTATAGTTTTTTATTTCTATTTACAGTAGTATCAACATACATGTGATGATCACCAGAACGAATAGCATCTATATTCCCATTAAGGTCGTTATCATAAAGAAGATAATGTTCAACTTTTACTGGATGAGTAGTATTCATATAATCCTTTTTACTGGCAGGTTCTTTTATCTCACACCCTGTAAACCCCACTGTTCCCAGCAATAAAAGTGCACCCAATTTCCCAAATTTTCGTTTTATGTTTTTCATTTTTATAAAATATCCAGAAAAACATACTTTATAAACCTTTCTATATTGTTACCACTTAAGAGTTAAGTAAGAAGTGGGTCGCACTAACCCTTAAAATTAAAAAACCTATAAAAGATTCTGTCGATATGTTTAAATATATGAAAATATCTGTATAAATATGCAACAGAATTATCAGTTCTTTATGAAAAAAAATCTTGATAGCTATATTGGGGAATGGGTTGCAGTATGCAATAAAGAGATAATCTCTCATGGTAAAGATGCAAAGAAAGTTTTTCGAGAAGCCAAGAAGAAATATCCAAATCAAAAGATCCTTTTAACTAGAATTCCGGACAAAGAAACGATGATTTTCTGATTCTAAAATGGCAATGATTTTTAGATATAAGACAATTAAAAGACCCGACAGTACACTTGTTAAATCTCCTTCTATTCCAATTGAGTTGGTGGGGAAAGAGAGATTCGAAACGATCGCTCTCTTAGATTCTGGAGCAGATATTTCTTCTATTCCTCTATCTATCGCTGAAATTCTTAGATTGGATTTGAGTGAGAAAAAAACGCATGCTTATGGAATTGGGGGCATGGTTGACTCTATCCAAACAAAAATGAATATACTTATAGAAAAGGGCCACGAGCATTACAATTTCCAAATTCCTGTGAAAGTTATCTTGGGTGATTATGATTTTCCAGTTCTTTTAGGCAGAATGGGATTTTTCGATAAATTTGTAATATCTTTTAATCAGGATAAAGAAAAAGTTTCTCTCAAGAGGATTTCTAATAATTAATTATTTTCCCTGCTCATACAATACCCTATGCTTTCTTTTCATAAAGAACCCTTGTTATTCCAGGAAGTTTTGACTTGATTTGTTTGAGAATTTTTCTAGCAAATATAAGTGCTTTTTCGTTTGGAACAGCGACAAAGAAAATTTTTGAGTCTTTTTTGAGAATAGCTGCTTTTCCAATAGATTTCCCGTAAGCAAGTTGCATTCCTGTCTGCATTCTATCTGCCCCTGCACCTGTGAGCATTTTATTTTCACGCTGAACATGGTGTGGAAACGCAATAATTCTGAATAAATACTGCCCTGAAAGTTCTATGTTAAGTTTTTTGTTAATATATTGTCGGCAGGCTTCTAAAGCATTGTGTCTTATCTGAACTTTCTCATTTGAGATAAGAGTTAAGTGGTGGGGCAGTTTTCCTTTTTTAAAAAGCTCGGGGTTTCCCATTGTGAATTTAACAATTTTCTGTTGTGGAAGCGTCTTTATAAAAGATTTCTGCTTTCTTTTACTCACCCGCGTATACGGAACAACCCTTTTCTTCGAGTAAGCTGATGCTTTTCTAAGCGCCATTTTTTAATTCCCCCTTTTTTAAAAGTGCACTATAAACCACACACTTCTTATGTTCTTCGTTATTGCATATTTCTAAATGTCGATATAATTTGGTTTGATTATCTATCTCTTCTTTTAATTGATTTATCTCTGGACAAATATCAAAAAATTTGCACTTCAAATTTTGTTCTAGTTGTATCATTTTATTTAACCTCCACTTCTGTTGTGATTGCTTGTCCAGGCAGGCCTTTTTCAAAAATTGCTCTTACAATTCCTTTATTTCCATGAGCAGCTGTAATTTTACCCCTAATAATTTTCCCGGCAGGCGACTTCCATTCAAGCTGCTTTCCGACGAGCTTTTCAGCATCTTTTTTTGATTTACTGCCTTGTACCTCTATTAAAAAATGCCTTTTATGATATGTTTTCCTGCCTCTCCTAAATTGAATAACTTTTCCTTTCATAATCTAATAACAAGAAAAATTCTTTTTAAAGGTTTTTAAAAAGGTGCTGTGTTGCATAACTCTTAATTTATAACACAGCTCTCGCTAACTCCTTAACTT
>CAYXYT010000020.1:0-12724 GCA_964469785.1 Candidatus Woesearchaeota archaeon
TTAGAGTAAACTAACCTTTTAGAAAAAGGTTAACGAAAAATTGATTAATCAAAACAAAGAAAAAAGATTAGACAGAAATTAATACTAAGATGAAAAATTTCAAAATATTAAATAAAAAAGAAAATCCTTTATTTAAGAGAAAAGAGGTTGAATTTAGTATTGAGGCAGATGTGACCCCAAGCCGTGTAGATACAAAAAAATTTATTTCTGAAAAATTTTCTGCTCCTATCGATGCTATAAAAATAAAAAATATCCTCGGGAAATTTGGTTCAAAGAGTTTTACAATTAGGACAAATATTTACAGCTCTATAGAGTATAAAGAATCCATAGAGCCAAGGAAAAAGAAAGGTGGAAAACCAGAAGAGAAACCAGAGGAGAAAAAAGAAGAAAAACCAGAAGGGGAAATAAAAGAGGAGAAAGACAAGGAAAAGGATAGTAGTAAATCTCAAGATAGTGCAGATCAACAGGGTTCTGAGTTAAAATCTAACAAAGGGTCTGAGCCACAAGGTGAGACAAATAAAGAAGTTAAAGAATAAAGATGGTAAAGAAAAAAATAAAACCAAAAAAAGGGAAAAAACCACATAAGAACAAGGCAACCAGCAAAAAATATACTAAATATAGGATTGAAGGAGATAAAATTATAAGAGCGAGATCTTGCCCTAGATGTGGGCCGGGAATTTTTCTAATGATTTCAAAGGGAAGATCTTATTGTGGAAAGTGCCACTGGACTGAATTTGAATCTAAAAAACCTGAAGAAAAGAAACCTGAAGAAAAGAAAGAGTGATATTATTCATAAACCCCAGGAGGAGAGCGTCAAAAACCCGATAAACCCTAAAACGCCCAGAAGAGGGTATTTAGAGAATTATACTATTTCTTTAAGGGAACATTATCAAAGTCCTTCTTACTTAATAGAATATATTTATGAACAGATTTTATTAACTCATTTGATGTAGAGAATTTAGCGGTTCTTCCTTTTTCATAATAAGTATAAAGTATTGTTTTAATATTTAGTTTATTCAGTGTTTTTATTACAGGAACAAAATCACTGTCCGATGCAATTAAAATAACCTTCTTTACTTCTGAGTGATCTCTTGGGCAAGACATTAAATCCATAACAACAAAAGAATCAACTCCTTTTTGTTTATATACAAATTTTCCACCTATTTTTAGTCTTTGACATCTGCCTTCTCTTACTGAAATTATTTTATTCTCTGAAATCTTTTTTATGAATTTTGTATATTTTCTATATCTATCAGATTCTGCTTTTGTAGGTTTTCCGCTCTGAAAAGGAGGTGCTGTATAATAGAAAATGTGCTTGCAGAGTAAATTTTGTTTTTGTGATATTTTTTTTTGAAAAGCCCATTAAATCATATTCAATGTATTTACCTTTTCCAAAATGTTTAGATAATTTTGATAAAAATCCCGAATCTAAAAGAACTAATGTCTTTTCCATATTAAAAAACTCGTCTGGCGACCCCGTAGGATCACCAGGGATCATGTTGATATTATGAAATCTTGGGAATATAAAAAGCTTTTGGTTATCTTTCTTTGGTGCGTTAAATAGGCTTTTTGAAAAGCCCCTAATTTAATAAAATCCTAATTTAAAAATATTAAAGAGGGTTTTATAAACCCTGGGAGAAGGGCGTTAAAAACTTGATAAATCCAGTTATTTAGTCTTTTTAGGACTTCTTTACAGTTCTACTATAAAATTAACAAAATTCCCCTCTTGGAATCCCTGTTTGTTTTATTATATATTGTAGTACAAAAACACTTACTTCATTGCCGTGTGGAACCCATGTTGTTAATACTTTTCCAGAAGGAAGGAATTTCTTGAAAGTTGTATGTTTTCTTGATCTAACTTTCTTAAATCCGTGTTTTTCAAGAATTCTTATTACTTTTGCCGTACTAAGTGGCCTGAGCTTTCCCATTTAGAATACTCTCCTGGAATAGATATGTAAGAAAGCGAAATTGTCTGGATAGTTTTGATATTGGGTTTGGGTGTATCTTCATCACTAATATAGTCATTTATCAGATCTGCCATATTTTCTTTTACTTCTTGTTCTGTTTTCCCTTGTGTTGCTATATCTAGAGGGGGACAGGAAGCCACAAACCAGTTGCCTTCTCTCATAATAACAACCGGAAAAGGTATCTGTGTTTTTTCCATTATGTAATTAGTTTATCCCGATTTAAATAATTTCTGTTTAGATAGATTTAGGGTTTTTAATCTTGTTTTTTCTTCAGGAACCTCTTCAAAATATAATCCTAAAGCCTCTTTTAGTCTGGCTTTAGCTTCTTCTACAGATTTCCCTTGTGTAACCACATTAGGAACCTGAACAGCACTTATATTATACACTTTTTCTTTGCCCCCTCCTTCTGGCGTAATAACAATATCTAATTCAATTCTTCTTTCCATATATAATACAGAGTTTTAATCTTTAAAAAACTTTGAATTGTGAATCATAAACCCTGGGAGCGCTATGGTGAAAATCAAATGGGCCCTCTTCTTTAATATAAGGACTTATTCCTTTTCTTCTCGACTTTTGAAATTAACGATTTATAATGTGGTCTACTTTATAAGTAATCTCTGCTCTACTTCCAGCAGAGGTATTTTCAATTAAAAGAATAAGTTCACGATTTTTTTTAAATGTCCCAGCATAGATACCCACGCCGTCTCCATATTTGAAATAATCATATCTCTGTTTTATTAAGTTTAATACTTCATCTCCAAAAGTATCTGGATTAATTTTTTCTTTAGAATTTTCTATACCTAATTTATTAAGTTTTGTTATTTCTAAAAGGCGTTCTAATTGTCCGTTTTTATCAAGTTTAAACTTAAATATAAATTTTCCTCTTACTGGTTTTTGGAAATCCATTTTATCTTATTTATTCTTCCCACTTTTGAAGAATTTTGGCTAAATTTTGTGGTTCTCTCATTTTTATAGCTTTTTCTTTACAATAACTTTCAAATTCTTTTGATGTATAGGTTGCTTCAAATGGAGCTCCTCTTCTAGTAGGGCCACCAAGATCATCAAACTTTGGATGTTCATATGTAGAAACATTCCCTTCAGGATTATAAAATGCCCAAAGCCCCACTATTCTAGAACTACCAACCCAATCTCCACCACCTAAAGCTACTTCTGTATATCCTTCGTCCAATCTTCTTTGAAATATTTCTCTTCTTCCATACATTCTAAGAGGGCTAAATTCTTCTGGTTTCATAAAAAAATCACAAATAAGAACTTTATAAATTTTTCTGTTTGTCATCATTTAGAAGTGATTATAAACCCTGGGAGAAGGGCGTTAAAAACTTGAAAAACCCTATTTTATTTGAATTTTACTGCAGAAACATTTATATACTTGAAATATATGTTATGTATATATTGAATATACAAAACCTAAAAACTTCAAAATGGTAAAAGCAATGATAAACATTCCAGGAGAAATTAATCATATATTAAATATAGTAAAAGCCAGATTTAATTTAAAAGATAAGAGCGAGGCAATATCAATGGTTGTTATAGAATATGGGGAAGAAATGCTAGAACCAGAGTTAAGACCAGAATATGTAAAAAAAGCAAAAGGAATTATGAAGCAGAAAGCTATTCAAATTGGAACACTTGCAAATTTAAGAAAGAGGTATGAGTAATGTATTCTCTAGCTATAAAACCAGAATTGGATAGAAAATTAGCCAAACTAGTAAAGAAAAATAAAAAACAATATGAAATAATTATGAAGAAAGTTAAAGAAGTTTTACAAAGTCCACAACGTTACAAAAACTTAAGAAAACCTTTACAAAATTGGAAGAGAGTTCACATCGATAAGAGTTTTATTCTTGCTTTTTCTGTTAATGAAAATAAAAGACTAGTGACTCTAGAAGATTACGATCATCATGATAAGATTTACAAGTGAAGATTATAATCATAAACCCTGGGAGAGTATCCAGACCGCTCAAAAAGAATGATCTGAAGCCTCTCCTGGGGAAAAAGAGGTGATACCAAATAGAGGGGGGTGGAATATATAAACCTTTCGGTCATGTTACCTTTTAATAATGACAATAGGTAATTAGTTTATAGTAGTAAACTGTATTTTTTTGATTTTTTCAGGGATAATTTTTCAGGGGTTCTCATTTGGGTTTTAGGCACTACCAATAAAATAGCACCAGTCTTTTAACCACTACATCAGATTTATAAAACCCGGTTATTTCTATATCGTATGGAAAAGGGTGAGCAAAAGAGTGTGAAACAAGAAGAAATTCACGATTTATTGTTTAATCGAGAGATTGGATGGCAGGAAATTATATATGATTTAATTAACACAGAACAGCTTGATCCGTGGGACATTAATATAATTATTTTAACAGAAAAATATCTTGAGAAAATTCAGGGATTAGAAGAGGCTGATTTCTTTGTCTCTAGCAAAGTGCTTTTTGCAGCAGCACTTCTTTTGCGAATTAAATCTGAGATTTTATTAAATAAGCACATAAAAAGCATAGATGACATTTTGTTTGGAAGAGAAGAGAAAAAAACAATACAGCTGGAAAGAATTGAGCTTGACGAAGAGGTTCCAGAGCTTATTCCAAGAAGTCCTATGCCGAGGTTTAAGAAAGTTACATTGCAGGAGCTGATGCAAGCCCTAAACAAAGCAATTGCGACAGAAAATCGTCGGATTAGGAAAGAAATAATAAATAAAAACGCTCTTCGGGAAACACGCATACTTATTCCAAAGAAAAGAAGAGTGGGCATAAAAAATAAGATAAAGCAGGTGCACAAAAAACTTATAATTTATTTTAAGCAAAACAAAGAGACAAAGAAAATTTCATATACAAAATTTGTCGGAAAGAATAAGGAGGAAAGAATAATTTCATTTCAGCCATTATTACATTTAGAGCATCAGAAAAAAGTCTGGCTTGACCAGGATGCTCATTTCGAGGAAATTTATATCTGGCTTAAAGAAATTTATCTGAAACATAATCCAGAACCCTTTGCAGATTTGAAACAAGAGGTTGAGCAAAAGATAGAAGAACTTGACGAAGAAAAGAAAAAACGGCTTGAAAAAATCAATAAAGATTTTGAAAATCCCCTCGGTGAAATGGTTGATGGACTTGTGTGAGAAGAAACAAAGATGACAAATATATCAAAGACAAAATTTGAAAAGATGAAAGCAGAACCGGACAGATTCAGAAAAATAGATTTTGAACTTATTGTCAAATTTCAAAAAAGCCTAGAAGATGTTAAAGCAGGAAGAATAAGAAGAGTTGCTTAATTGACGAATTTATATAATTTTCCTTCTGTTTGAAGAATTATGTTAGGGGATTGGTTTAATTGAAAAATCTAAAGAAAAGAATTTTAAGGGGGGATTTCTTAGGAGATATATGAAAAAAGAAAGTAAGGAATCAATTTTTATGAAAAATATCCAAAGGGGAATTGGTAAGGGAGTAATTACTATAGCGAGTGATGGCTCAAAAATTACTTATCACTGTAGAAGAGATTATTCAACTTCTTTCAAAAATCCTGAAGAAAAAGTAAGAGCTTCGTATTTTGTTGAATTGGTTTTAGACTATAATTATTCACCTAAAAATATTGATATTGAAGTCATTGTTCCAAGGAGAACACCAGAAGATAGAGCAGATATTGTTGTTTATGATGAGGGTGGGGCAGAGTATCTTGTAATTGAGTGCAAAAAAGACGGAATAAGTGACGCAGAATTTAAGCAGGCAATTGAGCAGGTTTTTGGCAATGCTAATAGTTTAAGGGCTAAGTTTGCTTCTGTTGTGGCAGGAATTACAAGAACAGCTTTTGATGTTGCAGGATTTAAGCCAAGTGAAAGAGAAAAAAATGTCGTTTCTGACATTCCTAAAAAATATGGGAAAACACCAAAATATAAATTTATCAAAGGCGATAAAGATAAGGACTTAAAAACAGTTTCAAAAGAAGAATTAATAAGGGCTTTAGAAAAATCTCATGATACTGTTTGGCAGGGCGGAAAGTTAGCTCCTACAACTGCTTTTGATGAAGTGTCTAAACTTCTTTTCTGCAAGTTAAGAGATGAGAAAACAACAAAGAAAGGAGATACTTATAATTTTCAAATTGGAACACATGAAACAGCAGAAGAAGTTTTTAAGAGAATTAACGCGATTTATCTTAAAGCAAAAAAAGAAGATGCAGAAGTTTTTAGGGAAGACATAAGACTTGACCCAAAAATTGTTTATAATGTTGTAGAACATTTGCAGGGGTTAGCAATAAACAAAATTGATTTAGATACTAAAGGCGTGGCTTTTGAAAGATTTATGGAAGATTTTTTTAGGGGCAAGATGGGGCAGTTCTTTACTCCAAGAGAAATAATTACTTTCTGTGTTGAGATGATGAATCCAGAAAGAAGCGATTTAGTAATAGACCCTGCTTGTGGCTCTGGCGGTTTTCTGCTTAATGCAATGGACAGGTTAAGAAAATATGCAGAAGAAAATTATGACGAAAAAGAAGCATGGGAGCATTGGCATAAATTTGCTATGAATAATCTTTATGGGATTGAAATAAATGACCAAATAGCAAGAGTATGCAAGATGAATATGATTATCCACGATGACGGGCATACAAACATTATAAGCACAGACTCGTTAAAGAATGTTGAAGAGATTACAAAACAACACAAGGGATTTAAGAAAAATTATTTTGACATTCTTTTGACTAATCCACCTTTTGGGGCGATGGTAAAATCAACAGAAAAAGATTATTTAGATAAATATGAATTAGGGAAAGGAAAGAAAAACCAGAAGACAGAGATTCTATTTATTGAAAGATGTTTGGATTTCTTAAAGCCAAATGGGAAGATAGCTATTGTCCTGCCTGATGGAATTTTAACAAATTCATCTTTACAATATGTTAGAGATTTCTTAATGGAAAATTCACAGATTTTAGCAGTGGTTAGTTTACCCCAATTTGCATTTACACATTTTGGAGCAGGAGTTAAATCTTCTTTAGTTTTTGTTAGAAAGAAAAAGAAAGATGAGAAGTTGGGCAATTATCCTATTTTTATGGCAATTGCTGAGCATATTGGTTATGGTGCAACAGGCAGAAAAGACCCAATAAATGATTTTGATAAGATTTTAGTTGAATATAGAAAGTTTGAGAAGAATAAGAAAGGTTATGGGGGAGTTTGAGATGGAATTAGATTTTCTTACAAAAATAACTCTAGGAATAGCAATTTATGGGGCTATTTTATCAACCACTGCGCTAATTTGGAATATTTACAAGAACCTAAAAGACAAACCTAAAATAAAAGTAACGGCAAAATTTGGATTTACATCTTCTACTATTGGAACTAGTGAACATCTTTTAATTGTTACAGCAGTAAACAAAGGCAAAAGGTCTATTTATTTATCCTCTATGGGATTAAGAAGCGGTGAAGGGGATTTAATAAATCTGAAGACTATTGGTTTGCCTTGTGAATTAAAAAGCGGTCGTTCTCATAGTGAATGGTTTGAAGTAGAAAAATTAAAAACTAGAAAATTTGATTTTGCATGGTATAGAGATGCAACTGGAAAGATGTATAAAAGTGAAAGTATAAAAAACAAATTAGATAATTATTTTAGAAGTGAAAAAAGTAAAAAGGAGAAAGATTAAAATGGAATGCTTTAAAGTTTTTGCCAATGAAATTGAGGGAAGAATTGACCCATATTACCATTCAAAAATATTCAAAGAAAACGAGAAGCAAATTAAGAGTTCTAAGTTTGGGATTAAGACACTTAAACAAATATCCAAAAAAATTGTGGATGGTCCTTTTGGTAGTCAATTAAAAGTTGAAGAATATGTAAGTGAAGGCATCCCTTTAATAAGAGTAAAGAATATTAAAAATGAAGAATTACAAGAAGAGGGCTTTGTTTACATAACAAGAGAGAAACAGAACCAATTAAAAAGAAGCAAAGTAAAGCCAAATGATGTTATTTTAACAAAGGCGGGCTCTATTGGTAACGCTTGTTTATTTCCTACACATTTAAAAGAAGCTAATATAACATCACACTTAGCCAAAATTGAAGTTAAAGATGAAATTAATCCAATTTATTTATGTAAATATCTGAATACAAAATTTGGGCAACTTCAAATATTCAGGGAGGGAAATAAAACAACCCGCCCAGAATTAAATCTTTCGGAAGTATCTTCAATACTTATTATACTTCCACCAATAGATATACAAAACAAAATAGTTCAATTAATGGACGACGCCTACAAAATTAAAAAACAAAACGAAGCCGAAGCCAAGCAACTTCTAAATTCAATAAACGATTATGTTCTTGATGAGTTGGGGATTAAATTACCTGAATTAAAAGATAAAATGACTTATTGCGTAACTTCTGAAGAAATAAAAGATAATCGGATTGATGCTTATTATTTCCAGCCGAAATTTGATGAAGTTGAGAAAGCAATAAAAAAAGGAAAGTTTGGAGTTAAGAAGCTAAAAGATTTTATAAGAGTAAATGCTAAATTGGAAAATATAAAAAATTATGCTGAAATTAATTATGTTGATTTAGCTTCAATAAATAAAAATTTTGGAACAATACAAGAAATTAATAAATTGACTTCTAAAGAAGCCCCAAGCAGAGCAAGACAAAAATTAGAAAAAGGAGATTTATTATTATCTAGTTTAAGTGGCTCATTAAAATCTATTGCTGTTTTTGATAAATCTGAATCTAATTTTATTGCTTCAACAGGATTTTACATAATAAAAAATTCAAATAGTTATAATAATTATTATTTATTTGCTTTATTTAGAAGTTTTCTTTATCAATTATTATTACATAGAGAAACGACTGGCGCAATAATGTCATCAATTAATAAAGGGCAATTAAATAAACTAAAAATCCCCCTGCCCCCTCTTTCTGTTCAGAATAAAATTGCTGAAGAAGTAAAAAAAAGAATGCAGAAAGCAGAACAATTACAAAAAGAGGCAAAAGAAAATTTAGAAAAAGCAAAACAGGAAGTTGAAAAAATAGTCTTAGAATAACAGGTAAAGAAAAAGAAATTATTAAAATTCTAAAAACCCTTAAAAACCCCTCAAACTTTTTCTAAACATGAAACTCGCACTTCTTTTTTCAGGCGGAAAAGACTCTACAATGGCTGCTTATCTAGCAAAGCAGGCAGGTCATGAGCTAGTTTGTCTTATATCTATAATATCTGAAAACCCCGATAGCTATATGTTTCATACGCCAAACATAAAATTAACGGAAAAACAAGCTAGTGTTATGAATCTACCTCTAATTACTAAACTGACAAAGGGAATCAAAGAAGTTGAACTTAATGAATTAGAATCAGCTATATCTGAAGCAAAAGAGAAGTATAAAATCAAGGGTGTTGTTACAGGGGCTCTTTATTCTGTTTATCAGAAATCAAGAATACAAAATATCTGCGATAAACTTGGATTAAAATGCATAAATCCGCTTTGGCATAAAGACCAGTTTGAGCTTTTAGACGAGCTGATTAAAAATAAGTTTAAAGTTATAATTACAGGAGTTTTTGCATATAGCCTTGACAAATCCTGGCTTGGGCGTGAAATTGATAAAGAATTTATAAAAGATGTTAAAAAATTATATGACAAATATAAGATAAATCCCGCGGGCGAGGGTGGCGAATTTGAGAGTTTTGTGTTAAATTGTCCATTGTTTAAAAAACCATTAAGAATTGTTGATTCAAAAATTTCTGGAGAAGAAAATTCATGGAGAATGGAGATTAAGATAAAATGAAAGACAAAGAATTTAAGAAAAGCGAATTGAAAAGAATTATTCCGATTGCGTGGAACTCATATCAACATATGTATGATGTTAGGGTAAATAATACACAGAATATGACAAATTTTTTATTAATAGTTATTTCTTTTTTACCGATTATCTCTTTAATGTTGTTAACATATTTTAAGAATATAATATTTCTATTTCCTATCTTTTTCCAGTTATTATCTTTTCTGATTTTAATTAAAGTATTTTTTATTCCTAAACCCCCCGTGAACTGGATTGAAGTTAATCTAGCTTTAGAGAATATAGCCAAAGAAAAATTTGACGAAAATTTATTTGCTTCATTAAAAGCTCTTGAAAACGAAACTTGGATTTATTTAAGAGAATCAATGAAAATCATAAAATGCACCCTTTACCTGATTTTGTTTTCTTTATACTGCATTATATTGGCACTGATTTTTCTATACTTTTTTGGACACATACTTTATTTTCTAACAATTAGCTTAACAGTTATATTTCTTATAATTGTTCTTATTTATCATAAATCACAATTAAACTATAAGTATAATTCAAACTATAAAAAATTCAAAGAACAAGTTGAAGAATGGTTGGATAAACCACTTCCAAAGAACACATCATAAATCAAAACCCAATAAATTTCTCCTTCCCACTCTTCATATCTTTGACCTTGAATTTCTTTTTCTTAACTTCTTTTTTACCGACGAAGATTGCTTTTGAATAATCATAAGAGTTAGCATAACCCAGTGCTTTTGAGGGTTTTCCATAGAAAATAGCAACATCTTTTCCTTTCTTTCTAAGCTTTTTGATAAGTTTTATAGCTTCCTTATCTTGATTAAGAGAAATAACTAGGAATTTTTCTCCCTCTTCTTTAATCTTAGATAATTTAGACAGCCTTTCTAATCCAAAGCTTATTCCAGTGCATTGTTTTTTATTAAACACATAACTTCCACCAGCACAAATTGTTTCTTTCATATTTTTTGATTTTATTTCAAACACATTTCCATTATAATAGGATAATCCACGTGCTAAGCTTGGAAGGAATTTTATTTTAACGCCGTAGTATTTGCAATACTGTTTCAGCTTTTTTATTTCCACATAAGTTGCATATTTTTTAAAATAAGATTCTGGCTTGTCAAGGATTTTGAGAATTTTCTCTGCCTTTAATTTTTTCAGATTTTCTTTAACATCTGCCACAGGTATTTTGTCTAATTTATCAATCTCTCTAATAACAGTTTTCTTATTTTTGATTTTCTGTTCAAGCAGGATCTCGTTTAAAAGTTCACGATTATTGACATTAATTACAAATTTTATTCCTAGCTGATTTAAAACATCTGTTGTTATAGCAAGAATTTCTGCCTCTTCTTTCTCATCAGATCCAATTGTGTCAACGTCACACTGCGTAAATTGCCTGAATCTATTTGAGCTAACAGGCTCGTCTCTAAATACCTCTCCAATCTGATATCTTTTATATGGAAGCTTTTTGTTTTGCATAAGTCTTTTTAGTGGAAATGTAAGTTCATATCTAAGAGCAAGTTTTCTCTTCCCTTTATCTCTAAGTTTGAATATGTCAGATACAACTTCATCCTGGGTGTTTTCTCCTTTCACAAAATCTTCATATTCAATTATTGGTGTTTCAGCTGGTTCAAACCCATATCTCCCGAAAGTTTCAACTAAGGTTTTCTTAATTTGTGCTCTTTTTTCAGCTTCCTTGCCTGAAAAGTCTTGAAATCCTTTTACTGTTTGTGTCATTTTAGTTTTTTTTCCATAAATACAAGCTCTTTGTATTCCTTATATTTTATTTTTTTATAAAACTTGAACGCTTCTGCATTTTTCTTAGCTACTAGCCTAATAATATTAACTCCTTTCTTTTTGTACTTCTCTTCAATAAATCTAACAAAAGTTTTCCCGATACCTTTTCCTTGGTAAATTGGTCTTAACCAAAGTTCTTTAATATAGGCCTTTTTTTTGTTATCTGTTGTTATATTGGAAGCGATAAAGCCAATTATTTCTTTTTCATTTGTAGCAATATAAAGTTCATCTTTAGCAAATTTATTTATTTCTTTTAGAGCTGTTTTAAGTGTGTATTTCTCATTATATGGTTTTTTAGAAGATTCTTTTATCAATATTTCAGCAATCTCTTTGAAATCTTCTTTCTTAGCTTTTCTTATCTTCACCATTTTATTTAAAAGGGTGGAAGGAGGGAATCGAACCCTCGTCTTGCGGACCACAACCACATGTTCTGCCACTAAACTACAACCACCATTGTAAGGAACCAAGGTTCCAATATTTAATTCAAGAAAGAATGGTATAAAAATATTCTTATCAGAAGCATAACTATTAAAATCTTTAGTTGTGCCGACACTGACCGATTTTAATTGTCATGAAAATTCAAATAAATATTACTTTTTAAATTTAACTGCTTTGATTTTGCTGAATAGAATACAACAAAGTCTCAATAATATAGCAACTCTAATAATAAGAAATAAAAAGATTAAAAAATAAAATTAAGGCAACCCTATATCTACGAATGTGTGTGTTCCTGAACAAAGCTGTGCTTCTCCTGACGCATCCTTGAAGTAAACAGCAATCTCAACAGATTCTATATCTGCAATTGCCACATCACCCCCTGTTGGATCAATTCCTGTCACAACTCTTGTGTCTAATTCTTCAATATTTCCTGACTCGTCTTGTATATAACTATTTGAACCGTCTGTTATTACAATTTTCATGCCATCAATTGCACCCCCTCCAGCTTCTCTGTAAAGAGTCACATCACACGCACTACCAGAACTACAATCCACAGCTGTCGCTTTAACACTTACGTCCAAACACCTTGCACCAAGGTCAAGCTCTTCAGCTCCAGTCTCAATGATTCCTCTTATAACCACCCAAATAATTCCCACAGCAATTATAACCAAAAGAACAATCAATAGTGTGCCAAGAACTGCAGACAGCCCTTTTTTGTTTTCAATCATGTTCTAC
>CAYXYT010000021.1:0-8971 GCA_964469785.1 Candidatus Woesearchaeota archaeon
CATAAAATTCAACTGCGACATTTAGTAATCCCTAATGAAAGATGAAGTGATGGTGATTTACTTTCAATTAATGGGCTAGTATAAGAGTTGCTGGCCTGGGTTCGGGCGACTTTGGCGACAGGCTTGACCTTGACGCTAGTAACTCAGAGGACTTTGATGACAGGTTCTCTTTCGGGGTGTGTGAGAATGACGCCGAAGGCGTCGCACGCTGAAAAAATAGTTTTTATAAATCCTTGTTTACAGGTGCATTGTTAAGTAAGCGGGAGTTATTTTAAACAAAAAAATTAAGATTTCTTTTTTCGAAGTCTGTCCCAATATGGAGATTTGCATTTAGGACATATTATAGGATATTCTTTTTTTCTAGGAATCCATTCGTGTCTACAACGTTCACATTTAAAGCCATCAACTTCTATTTTTATTTTTCCCATACAAATATTAGGAATTTTAAAGTATATAAAACTTACTTATGAGAGTTATACTTTTATAGTAATAACTTTGTTACCGAAAGGTTTATATAGTTGCCTTACTTATATAAGTTATACCTAAATAAGTAATAGGGGTTCCGAAGAACCCCAGATTCCACTCGTCGCTAAACAAATGAAATCAAAAAATATAATACAAAGGAAGTATAAAAATGTTACTTGTCCTAAATGTAACTCTAAAAAGATTAAGAAAGATGGGATAAGAAAAACACAAAATAGGGGAAGAATACAAAGACATAAATGTAAGTATTGTAGATATAGGTTTGTTATTGACGATGGATTCTTTAGAATGAGAAATAGTGAGAAGAAAATAACTTTGTGTTTAGACTTATATTTTAGAGGAATTTCATTGAGGAAAATACAAGAACATCTAGAAGCATTCTATCCTAAAAATTCTTCACATGTTTCTATTTACGATTGGATTGTTAAGTATTCTATAATGATATGTAAGTGGACAGATAAATTAAATATTAACCCAGGAATAGAATTGATGTCTGACGAAATGGGATATCACAGATTAGGTAAGCAAAATTGGTTTGTTGATGTTATGGATACTAAAACAAGATTTATTGTTAGTTCTGAATATATGCAAAGTAGAACTATTGAGAATTTAACAAGAGTATTAAAAAGAGCTAGGAACTCTACAGGAGATCAGATTAAGATAGTTACAACTGATGGTTTACAAGGTTATCCAAGAGTTCTAAAAAAGACATTTGGATTAAATAAACTAAAAGGAAAGAGTAAGATCACCCATAATGTAGTTATAGCTTCTGAGAGAGGTTTTAATCATAAAATAGAAAGATTACATAATTCTATAAGAGAAAGAACAAAAACAACAAGAGGATTTCATGGTTGTCTAGAATCGGCTTATGCAATTATGAAAGGTTATGAAATCTATTATAATTTTATTAGGAAACATCAAGCTTTGGGTAAGACTCCTGCAGACGTAGCTTTACCTGAATTAAAGTTAGGAAAGAATAGATGGTTGGATTTGATTAAAAAAGCAAAATTCTTAATTTTCACATGACCTTACCAAAAAAACTTTTTAGTTGGTGAATAAATCTCTGCCAGAAAGTAAAGCCAAAATCATCAAGACAAGTTCTTCCTTCTTCATCAACATAACCATAAGGATAACATATATTATCTACCTTACAACCAACACAAACATATCCCTGTGAGTTTTGCTCTGGAATCTCAATAGGACCGGTTTCATCAGTTGGAACCAATCTTACTGACAAACAGGAACCATCAAAACAGGCGTTACCTCTATCATCAATTAGGCAATCATATAATTCAAACGCCACAATGCCATTTTCGCCACAATAAAATTCTTTCAAGGTTACGTTATCTAAACATTCATCACCTATTCCTTTTATTACCCCTGTTTCATCTCTAAAACCTACACTGCCCCTTTTCCAATAGTTTAGTCCGTTATCAGAATCTTCACATGTCTGTCCCTTTTTCAATTTGCACGCCCCTTCTTCACAACCATTTAAACATTTATGGTCATTACCTGCAACTCCTCCTGTACTGCAAAAAGTTTCTCTCAATATATTCCTTCCTAAGAAGGTTCCTACACAGTGGTCTGTACTAAGATAAGTTACTGATCCCTCTTCATCAATAACTTTAGCAACCCCTTTTTCATAATAATTCCAACCACCGTCTGAGTCTATACATGATTCAGTCTCAGCAGAGACAAGAATTATTAAACCAAGAAAAATAATCAAAACAATTGGTAATATCATTTTTCCTTTCATAATTAAAACATAAATTTAGTTATTTATATATTTTATGTATTTAAAGAAATTAAAAGAATTTAATTTTATCTTGGTTTAATACCCCCTGACTTCGCAGAATCTGTTATAATTTGTTATCTAGCTCCCTTTAACTTAACAATGCAGTTTACAGGAAAGGTTTATAAGTAAGGAAATTCTTACTTTATTATGGAGACAAAAATAATTAAAGTTACAGATAAAGGGCAGATATCTCTCCCGGTTGTACTTAGAGAATCATTAAAAATTTTAAAAGGAGATGAACTTTTATTGATAAGGTCTGAGGATAAGATAATTTTAAGAAAGATTAAGCAGGATGATTTTAAAGATTTGTTAAAACATTCTGAAAAAGCAGCAAAAAAATTATGGGATAATGAAAAAGATGAGATTTGGAACAATGTATAAACAAGGAGAGATTTTAATTGTGCCTTTTCCTTTTTCAGATTTAAGCAGCGTAAAAAGAAGGCCTGTTTTGGTTATTTCAAAAAACTTAGATAATAAAACTTCATATGATTTAATTGTGGCTGGAATAACTTCTAAATTAAAAGATAAAAAGCATTCTGTTTTGATAGATAATTCTAATTTAGAGAAAGGAGAGATTCCTGCGCAAAGCATGATAAAAGTAAACAAGCTTTTTAGCATTGAACAATCAATTGTGGTAAAAAAGGTAGCAAATATAAATAAAGAGGCTCTTAGTAAAGTAAAGAAAGAGTTTTATAGTTTAATTTAATTATATTAAAATGAAATTCATTTCAATTAAACAGGCAATAAAAAAAGAAAGAGGAAAAGTAGCTGTGCGCGGCTGGATTTATCGTGAACGGGGGAGCAATAAGTTCAAATTTATAATTTTAAGAGATTCTACAGACATTATTCAGTGTGTTTTACCGAGGGAAAAATTCAAAAAACAATGGAAAGATATAGATTCTCTTCAAATTGAGGCCTCTCTTGAAATTGAAGGATTAATAAAAAAGGATAAGAGAGCTCCCACAGGATATGAAATTCAGGTTGATAAGATAAATATTGTCGGGACTAGTGATGAGTTTCCAATCCAGAAAGATTTGAGTGAAGAGTTACTTGGGGATAGACGACATTTATGGCTGAGAAGCAAAAAGATGAACGCAATTATGAAAATTAGAGATAGTGTTTTACAAGCTTTGAGAGAACACTGGCGCAAGAAAGGATTTTATGAGTATCATAGTCCGACGTTGATAGGAATGCAGTGTGAGGGGGGAGCTAGTTTGTTTGATGTGAATTATTTTGGAAAGCCTATTTATCTTGCACAGACATGGCAGTTGCATGCAGAGCCGGCTATTTTTTCACTTGAGAAAATTTTTACAATTCAGCCTAGCTTTAGAGCTGAAAAGTCCAAGACAGCAAGGCATCTCACAGAATACTGGCATGCAGAGATGGAAGTTGCGTGGGAGAATTTCAAGTATCTGCAGGATGATTCTGAGCAGTTGATTAAATTTATTGTAAAAAAAGTATTGAAAAAGAATAAAAAAGAATTAGAGATTTTAGGAAGGGATATTAAAAAGCTGATGCCAAGCCTGAAGAAAAAATTCCCAAGAATCACTTATGATAAAGCTCTTGAGATATTGAAAAAAAGAAAAAAGATGAAAATTCCTTGGGGCAAAGATCTTCGTACAATTGAAGAAGATAAGCTTACAGAACTCTATGATGCTCCGATAATTGTTTCAAACTATCCAAAGAAAGTAAAAGCCTTTTATATGAAAGAGGTTCCAGGAAATCCCAAGGTTGTGTTAGGTTTTGATATTCTTGCACCAGAGGGGTGTGGGGAGTTAGTTGGGGGCTCACAGAGAGAAGAGAGTATTGAGAAATTGAAGAAAAATTTAAGAGGGCAAGGAGAAGATCCTAAAAAATATGAATTTTATTTTGATACTCGTCGATATGGAAGCGTTCCCCATGGGGGTTATGGTCTTGGAGTTGAGAGATTAATAATGTGGATTTGTGGCCTTGACTCAATAAAAGATGCAATTGCATTTCCTAGGACAATGACCAGATGGAAACCTTAATCACTTAATCCTAAAATAAACTGATGAATTAAATTACCAAGTTTTTTTGTATATCCTCCTTCTAAAATTGCAAAGGTTTTTGAGCTTGTTTCTTTTGCTAAGTGTTTTATTATCTTTCCGATTTTATGATATGATTCTTCTTTTAATCCTAGTGATGCTAAGTCCCCCCGATAAGTATCAAATCCTGCCGATATTGCTATTTGTTCAAATTTGAAATTTTGTTTTACTTTTTGTATAGCTTTTTTTAACACTTCTATATAAATTTTTTCTCCGCAATCTGATGGCAAAGGATAATTTAGAAAATTCTTTCCTGATTTAAGACCTGTTCCCGGATATAAAGGGCTTCTGTGCAGTGAGATGTAGAAGATAGCTTTTGAATTTTCAAAAATATCTTGTGTTCCGTTTCCATGATGCCCGTCTATGTCTAAAATTAAGGTTCTGAGTTTTGATCTTTGGACTGCTTCTGCTATATTATTAAAGTAACAAAATCCCCCAAGAAAATTTTTTCCTGCATGATGTCCTGGAGGTTCTATTAAAGAGAACCCTTGCAGTTGTTGTGCTTTTATAGCTCCATTCACTGCGAGAATTGCCCAATCATAAATATTTTTGTAAGCAGGGCTGTCTGGCTCATAGAAATTTCTTTCTTTTACTTTTTTTATTAATTCTCTTGTGTGGACCATTGGTTCTCTTATTTTATCGCCGGGGTTTATAAAAGAATATTTGTTTTTTAAGGAATCGCACGCATAAATTAATCTTTCAGGAAATCCTGGTGTTCCTTTATATTTTAAAACTCTTTTATCAAATATGATTTGCATCTTTTCATTAAGAATAGAGATTTTATAAATATCTTTTTTTTGATATTGCTATGAAAATTTTATGTGTGGGAGATTTTGAAGGAAAGTTTCCCAAAAAGTTTGAGAGTATAATAAAGAAGGAAAAAATTGATTTGGTTATCTCTGACGGGGATTACGTGCCTTTTTCTTTAAAAAAGGAATTTTTCAAATATGTTTATGCAAATCCGCTGGGTATTGAGCTTTGGGAAGTCGTGGGAAAAAATAGATATAAGGAAGCAATGATTAGAGATCAGAAAAAAGGAGAAGAGGTTTTAAAAAAACTGAATAAATTGCCTGTTCCTGTTTTTAGTGTTTTTGGCAATAACGAGTATCCTCTAGTAGATGATGTTGCTGATTTTAAAGAGAGCCATTGGAAATGGGAGAGAGAGCACAGCAGGGCTTTTCCAAAACTTTTGAAGAAATACAAAAACATAACAAGAATTGATTATAAATTTGTTAAATTTAAAGGATATGTTTTTATCGGGGCTCGTGGACATAGTTTTCCAGGAAGAGTGAAGAGTAAAGCCTATAAGAGGCATCGAAAAAAACTCGACGATTTGTTTAAGAAATTCTCAAAAGAAAATAGACAAGAAAAAGTTATTTTTGTTTCTCATAATGTTCCTTACAAAACAAAGCTTGATAAAGTAAGTGCGAAGGATTCTCATGAATTGGCAAAAGGAAAGCATTTTGGCTCAAAGCTTATTAGAAGAATAATTGACAGATATCAGCCAGTAGTTCATATTGCAGGACACATTGACGAGGGGATGGGAAAGCAGAAGCTGGGAAAAACACTTGCTGTGAATTGCGGGCCTGTTCACGAAGGAAAAGGAGCTATTATAGAAATTAGTGAGAAAGGAAAAATTAATGTGGGGTTCATTAAATAATTTTAAAAACAAGAGCTGTATTGTCAAAGCGAAAGATTTATAAATTATAAATTATAAATTATATAATGAAAACAATAGCATTAAAAGAAAAAACATTTAATTTTGTGAAAGAACTAAAGGAAAGGGAAAAAATCTCCTCTTTTGATAAACTGATAACTCATTTGATTATGAAAAAAGAAGGAATTCCAAAAGATATGTTTGGAGCTTTAAAAGGTAAAACAAAATCTTTTACTAGAAAAGAGCGGAAAGAATTATGGGGGGATCCAAAAAGAGATTTTTAAAATGAGGGTGGTCTTTGATACTTATGCATGGATAGAATTCTTTAAAGGAACAGAAAAAGGAAAGGCAGCTAAAAAATATTTAATGGAAAACAATGTTTTAACTCCTTCAATTGCGCTTTTAGAATTGAGTTACCGGGCGGATAAGGAAGGCTGGAATTTTGAAAGATACTTAAATTTTATAAAACTTAATTCTGAAATTATTGGAATTAGTGAAAAGTTTGTCCTAACTTTTGGAGAATTATACAATAAAATTAAAAAACAAGTTAGAGATATTAGTTTTGCAGATATTATCATTTTACATACAGCTAAGCTTAATAAAGCAAAAGTTCTTACAGGGGATAAACATTTTTCAAATATAAAGGACACAATTATTCTTAAATAATCACAAAATCTTTAAAAACAAGCTTGAATTCTTTTAAAATATGCAAGTAAATGGTGTAAGTATTGATTGGACAGGCCATGCAGGGTTTTTGATTAAAAATTCTAGAGTTATTTATATAGACCCCTATCAAATTAAGGAAAATTCTGAAAAAGCCGACCTGATTTTAATCACGCATAGTCATTACGACCATTGCAGTGTTGCTGATATGAAAAAGATTGTTAAACACGGAACAAAGATAATTATGCCTGCTGACTGCCAGAGCAAGATTACAAGGTTTGATGTTCCTATTCAGATGATGGTGGTAGAGCCAGGACAAGAGTTAGATTTGCAGGGCATTAAAATTTCAACACTACCTTCTTACAATATTGATAAGCATTTTCATCCTAAAGAGGAAGGATGGATTGGTTACGTGGTAAAAATGAACGATGTTTTAGTTTATCATGCAGGAGACACAGATATTATTCCTGAAATGCAGAAGCTGACAGGACATTCTGGTTCTGATAAAAAATTTGTTGCTCTTCTTCCTGTTGGTGGGAGATTTACAATGACTGCAGAAGAGGCTGCAGAAGCTGCAAAATTGATTAAACCTAGTTTAGCAGTTCCGATGCACTGGGGGAACATCATAGGGACTGAAGATGATGCCAATGAATTTGTTGAATTATGCAGGGAGAATAAGATTGAGGCCAGAATTATGAAAAAAGCCTAAATTAATTTTTTTTAGATAAAATTTTTATCATTCTCTAGATTACAGAATTGAAATCTTATTTTTCAATTTCATCGTCGGTGTTTTGTTTTATTTTTCTGTTTTGTGAGCAAAATTTTGTAAAAATCTTAGAAATACAAAAATCGAAATATATTCTAAAATAGCAAAATATTTTTAAATAGAAGCATCTTATCTTTTTTATTAATTAAGTTATTCAATTGGGCTTTGAATAAATTTTTTTTGAATTATTGTTTCTGAATAGTTGGAGGTATAAGGTATATTTAAACCTTTCGCTAAAAAAGAGGGCTTCCAGCTACAAGATAGGTGAAAGGAGGTTAACAGAATGGCATTAGATTTTGCAAAAGAAGCTATTGAAGGCGTAGGAACACACAGTATTAACTTTGACGAATTAAGAGCTGGGAAGGCCAACATTAAAGTTCTGGGTATTGGTGGTTGCGGTTGTAATGCTGTAACCTGGCTTTTCAACAAAGGAATTAGCGGGGCAACTGTTTACGGGGTAAATACAGATGCTCTTCATTTAAGTGTTACCAAGGCTGATGAAAAGCTTTTAATTGGAAAAGAGCTTACTCGGGGTCTTGGTGCAGGTGGAAAACCAAAACTAGGCAGAGAAGCTGCAAAAGAGGCACTAGCTGATTTAAAAAAGGCTGTCTCTGGAGCAGATATGGTATTTGTATTAGCTGGAATGGGCGGTGGAACCGGAACAGGAGCATGCCCGATAATTGCCCAGCTTGCTAGAGAAACAGGGGCTGTTGTTATTGGTGTTGTAACAATGCCTTTTGAATCAGAAAAAGCCAGAATTGACAAGGCTGAGTTTGGTTTACAGGAGCTAAGAGAAGTAACAGACACATGTATTGTTCTTGATAACAACAGACTTGTTGATATTGCAGGTCAACTACCAATTGAACAAGCTTTTGCGGTCGCAAACGAGTTAGTAAGTACCATGATTAAAGGAATTGTCGAGACAATTACTCTTCCAAGTTTAATTAACCTGGATTATGCAGATGTTTCAACAATTATGAAAGATGGTGGTGTTGCAGTTATTGGAATCGGAGAAGCAGATACTGCAGATCGTGTTAATGAAGCTGTCAGACAAGCCCTTACACATCCTCTACTTGACGTGGATTATAAAGGTGCTACCGGCGCTTTAATACATGTTACGTGTGGCCCTGACTTAAAGCTTGAAGAGTTTGACCATATTGGAAGAATTGTTGCGGACAACCTAAATTCAGAAGCCCAGGTTATTATCGGAGCCCGTATTAGTAAGGAATTTGTTGGAAGAGTTCGGGTTATTACGATAATGACTGGTGTTAAATCACCATACATTTTAGGTAGAGAAACAGAGGAGCAAGCAATCCCGGCTGCAAAAGAGATATCTGACTTAGGCATAGAAGTTTGGAGATAATTTTTTAGGGGGAGCATATTTTTCCTGTTTTTTCTTTTTCTCCTTTCTTTTTTATTTTTTTATTTTTTTACCACATATATTTTTATAAAGTCTTGAAAATAATTTTAATATGATGATATCTTTATCAGAAGAAGTAATTCAAGCTTTAGAGAAATTTGAGAGAAAGGTTCAACAAGAC
>CAYXYT010000021.1:8981-9977 GCA_964469785.1 Candidatus Woesearchaeota archaeon
GGAAAATCTTCTGAGGAAAGATTTAGTTCTAATAATCAATTAAAATATATAAATTTGGGAAATGAGGTGGCAGAAAAGACAAATGCGTGGGTTTATGCAAATGAAACTTATTGGAATGATAAAACAAGTGGATTTAATCAAATGTTAGAGGACTTATGTTCAAGATTAGATGGTGTGGTAGATCAGGTTTGTTATATTGCAGATTACAGCATTTTTATTGACCTTCCTTTTACAGCAAGCAGATATGGTATACTACCTCTAAAAAATTTTTTTGAATTAGAAAACCAACGGAGATTTGCACAAGTGCATTAATTTTAATTCAAGTCTCAAGCTTCTTAACCGGCTTCATCTTTTTATTCTTATACTTATTGAAATAAAGAATATTATCTAAATTAATTTTTTTTCTCCTTGTTTTTTTCCCCATTTCATAACCTATAGGGAAAATAGCCTCAACATTTACCTCTTCTGGAATTTTTAAAATACTTTTAATCTGGTTATCAACAAAAGCTCCAACCCAGCATGTTGAAAGACCCTTTTCTTCTATGCTTAACAAGAAGTTTTGAATTGCAGCTCCTGCCTGTTGCCTGCAATAACGCTTCCCTCTCTTGCCATAACTATTTATTACTCTGGAAGGAGCAGTGCACACGACAACAACATATTTAGTTTGCCCGACAAAATCCTGTTGAGCAGCATCTCTAAGTTTTTGAATTTTTTCAGCATCATCAACAAGAATGAATTTTAAAGAGTAAATACCCCCTGCCATTGGAGTATATCTCGCAGCATCAATGCATTCAATAATATCACGCCAGTCTGGTTTTTTTGACTTGAATTTCCGAACACTTTTCCTCGATTTGATTGCTTTGTTTAATTGCATGTTTTAAAGAAGAGAGGGGTGTTTTTAAGTTTTCTTGAATTATTTAAAGAAACTTTTTCTTATCCAGAACATGATAAAAAGGTTATAAACCAAGGTTTACATATATAAATTAAAGTTTACAC
>CAYXYT010000022.1:0-9805 GCA_964469785.1 Candidatus Woesearchaeota archaeon
GAAAAACCAAGAAATTTATACTTTATAAATCTTTCTGTTCTGTTACTTTTTAAAAATAGTAACTTTTTATTAGTCTAATAAATATTATATTATCAGTTAAAGAATCAGGGTGTTAGCCTCCTTCTATCTCGTGGGAATAAAGTCCCCTCACGAATATTATCAAGCTTGCAAATTGCTTGAGTTAATCTCTCCAAACCAATGCTCCAACCTGCATGCTGGGGTGAGCCAAACCTAAACGCATCAATATACCACTTAAAATCTTTTGGATTTAATTTTTTTGATTTTAACTGCTCAATTAAAATATTTGGTATATGAACCCGCTGGCCTCCTGAAGAAATCTCTACACCTCCATAAACCGCGTCAAACCCGCCTGAAACTCCTTTCTTAAGATCCTTTGGCCAGATGTAAAAAGGCTTCATCTTTATAGGCCATTCATATGTAAAAACTATTGTATCTGGGAACAATTCACAAAACTTTTTCTCAGCCTCTGGGTCAAAATCATCTCCTTCTTTTAAATTAAATCCGTGTTTATTCAGCAGAGAAATTGCCTGCTTGTAAGTCATGTATTTTGCTTTTGGAACTTTTAATTTTAATCCTAAAAGCTCAAGCTCTTTTCTGCACTCTGAAAGAACTTTTTTAACAATGTGCTTAAGAACCTCTTCACAATATCTCATTATTAATATATCGTCGGAAAAAGCAACTTCTATATCCATTTGCCTTATCTCATTTATGTGCTTACTTGTGTCGTGTTTTTCAGCTCTCCAAGCAACACTTGTTGAAAATACTTTTTCCAAAGAAATAGCCATAAGTTGCTTATATAGCTGAGGACTTTGAGCTAAATATGCTTTTTTGCCAAAATAGTCTACCTTAAAGAGATCTGTTCCTCCTTCAGTTGATGTTGCAATAATCTCCGGAGGTTGTATCTCAATAAATCCTTTTTTATAGAAAAATTCGCGAAATGCACTTATAGCACTTGACTGGATCTTAAATATGGCTTTTATCCTCGGTTTTCTTATGTCTAAAGACCTGTTATCAAGCCTTGTAGAAAGTCCTGCCTTAACCGCTTTTTCATTAACCTGAATTGGAAGTTTCTCTGCCTTGCTCAGAATTTTCAATTTGGAAATCCCAATCTCAACATTTTTGCGAGCATACTCTGCCTTAACTTTTGCTCTTCTGACTTTTCCGTAAATCTCGACCACTGATTCCAGAGTTAATTTTGAAACTTTGTCCATAATTTTTTTATCTTCTGCAACGCACTGAACCATCCCGGTCATATCGCGCAACACCAAAAATTTCAGCTTGGCCAGCTCACGGATTTCATAAACCCATCCTTTCAAAAAAACAGATTCACCTGCTTTTAAATCCTTAACATAAGACCTTTTCATATTTTAAACAGAGAAATTTAATATTTAAATCTTCTTTTTCCCTTTCTTATACTTCTTATCATAAGCCCCATCAAAGAGTTTATAATCTTTTTTATCAGAATTACAATAAGCAAGAAAAGGACAATTTAAAGATAAACATCTATACTGCGGAATCCTTTTCTTATTTTGTTTTTTGCACCAATTTGGTCTTTTAGTCTTAGGAATATAATTCTTATTTTCTATTATATGTTCCCTCTTTGTTTCCCATTCAACTGTTTTCCATTTCTTTTTGCTTGCAGAACTAAACATACAATATGCTTCTAAGTGTATGTGTGTCCAAGAAACCATTTTATCAATCTTTAACACTCAACCTATTAAGATATTTAAATTTTCCTCTTATCGTTGAAGCGACCTCCGCTAAATAAACTTTTTTATGATTTCCCTCGCCTGTCTTCCAGGGATTTTTCCTCTAAATTCTTTCATAACTAGCCCCATATAGGCTTTCTCACTAAGTCCTGGTTTTGATTTAATAATCTTCTGGATTTTCTCCTCGGCAACACTTAAATCTTCTTTTTTAAAGAGTATTGCCTCTTCTGGTTTTTCTCCTCTGACAATTCTATCAAGAACATGTCTAACCTGGTTTTCAGATATTCTCTTTTTTCTTAAGGCCTCTAAAACAAATGTCAAAACATCCTTACTTAATTTCTTGTTGACTTTACCAAGAGACAGGTTTTTCCTTTTTGCAATATCTTTTGGAAATATTAAAATAAGCTTTGCAATTAAAACAGGCCTATTTACAATCTTAACCAATTCTTTAAATTCATGAAGTTTATTTTGTTTGAACAGAATACTGACCATTTCTTGACTTAGTCCTTGTTTTGCTAAATCTTTCTCAACATCTTTTCTAAGCTTAGGAAGAGTTTTCTTAGCTTTATTGATAAACTGTCTCGAAATTTTTAAAAGAGGCAAATCTGTTTCAGGATACATGCGGGCAGAGCCGGGAAGAGGTCTTAAAAATTTGGTTTTTCCGTCGGGAAGGACAACTCTAACTTCTGGCTTGCTCTGCTTTCTCTTCACAAGATTTATTTGTCTCTTAACCTCTTTTTCTATTGCTCTTTCAATATTTCTTATATCCTGAAAGCCTTTAATCTCAACCCTCTCTCCACCTTTTATAGAAACATTAACATCCTGCCTTATTGTCCCTAATCCGCGTTTAACTTTATTGCTTCTTAATATATCTCCAATATGCAATGCAACCTCTTTTGCTTGTTGCGGGGTTTTAATGTCAGGAGAGGTTGCAATTTCAACAAGCGGAATTCCAAGTCTATCAAGCCTAAAAATAGGATTTCTCCCTTTTTCAATAATTCTGGCGGCATCTTCCTCAAGACATACTGTCTCAATCTCAACTCTGCCTTTCTCTGCTTCAACATATCCATCACGTGCAATTAACAAGGTCCTCTGAAATCCACCTGTATTAGAACCATCAATAACTGTTTTCCTCATAATCTGAGTAATTGGAAGAATTTTACAATTCAACAAAATTGCAATTTGTAAAGAAATTTGAAGTGCCTCTTGATTTATTTCTCTTGGAGGAGATTCGTCGTATTCAATTAAACAACAATTATCATAATATCCTTCATAAGTAAATTCTCTAGCTCTTTCCATCTCGTGTCTGGCTGCGATATCAATTATGCCACTTTCTCCTGCAACCGGATGTAACCTTCTCTTTATTACAATTTCCGGGGCATCTGTCCTTAAAAAGGAAGGGCATCTGCAAAAAAGTTTTCTTGTATCTAATTGCTGATGGGCCTCAATCCCTATTTTAAGCCCTATCTTCTTATAATCCAATTCCATTTGTACAGATTTCTCTCAGATAGTTTATCTTATTTTGATTTAGAACATGGGGTTTTATGTAATTTACCAATCTTATAACTTCTTTAGAATTATAAATCCCAATCTTAAATTTATCTTGTTGATGATTAAATGACGGTTGAAAATTAAGCTTTTTTAAAATAAAAATACAATCTTCAGCTAAAGACTCATCTTTAACAATAAATTCAAATCTAGGCAATTTCTTTTTTTTATTCCTTGTATTATGGCGGCTTAAACAACCTTCAGTCTGGACAAAAGCAGACATTATTTTCTTATAATCCTCATCAGAAAACCCCCCAAAATCCATTTTTTTTAAACAACCAGTTTTATACCCCAGTGGAAAATCAAATTTTAAACATAATAATTGCCGTAATGGGCTAGAAGAAATTATTAATCTATCTTCCCCCTTTGAACCTCTAGAAAAATGGGTTGGTATGTTTTTTAAATTAAAAGTTTTGGTTATTAACTTTCTTAATCCTTCTAAAGATTTAATATTGTTTTTTTGATTAATCTCTATATGCGTACTTCTTAATTCTAAATGTCCTTCTGTCCTTAACCAAATTAAAATTGTATCAATTTCAACATTTTTTTTAAAATGCGGGATTTTTATTTTCCCTATTCTAGAGGTTTTTCCGAAAAATTCATAATTTTTTAACAACTTCCAAATATCCTCATTTAAAATTTGGCAAGTTTTTAGAATTACTGTAATGGGTATTTTACTTTTATAGAATCTTATAGTGCCATTTTTATAACCACATAAAATAGAGAATTCTCCTTGAGAAAGATTCATTAGATTGCATGCTTTTATCATTACTTGCTTTATTTTATCATCTGTTTTTACATAACATGGTGAAAAATGTAATGGGGATTTAAATATTCTTCCACTTGGCTGTGTACGACCTATGTTGGTTCCATGTAAACAAAACCATAAATACTGATGCTGCACAGGAATTCTTACATGGGTCTTATTTATATTGCATGCTGCTTCCACGATCCATAATGGTATAGGGCATTTAAAATTAAGATAATTTTTTATTGATTTTTCATTTATCCTAAATTTTTGTAATAAACCCATCCTTACTGCAATTTTTATAGCTTCCTGAACATTTTTAGATGGCTCAACTAAATAAGGGCTTTTTATCATTGTTAATTTATTTGCCATGTTTTCTTTTTTCTTTAATTTTCTCACTTATTATTGACAGGCTTTTTAAATACTCCATTAAGGCTTGTCTACTTAATTCAGATTCCTTCATGCCAAGTTTCCCACAGACTTCTTTGAGTATCTTATGTAAATTTTCTGAGAGTTTATATCTTACATATGCCATTTTGTATTAATCTATACATTATAATGTATAAATAGTATATAAACTTTTCTATTTGAAGATCTTAAGAAAAGTTCCCAAACTAGACTTGAAGCCAATTTCTTCATAATCAATCTCGCCTTTACTTCTTAGCTTCATGAAACTAAAAAAGAAAAAGAGTTTATTAAATTAATTGAATTAATCTAAACTCCCCGCGTTCTCTAAAAATTTGGGAAGAGCAATCTCAAATATTCTATCTCTTAATTCAGGATTTTCGCATATGTCTCTCCAATCTCCTTGGGCTTCTAAAAAATATTTCTTATTGAATCCTGTAATTTCTGATAAAATTCTTATATCATAGATATCGGAAATGAATCTCAATCTCTCTGCTAAATACGCATCGCCCGGATTTGAAACTGCTTCTTCTCTTGCCCCATTAATTCCTCTTAGTCTCCTTTTAATAGATTCACTAGAAAGGGGCTCTTGTCTGGGGGATATAATCTTACTAAATCTGGGATTTCTGCTTAGAGAATTAATTGACCTTACTAATTTTGGGACCGCAATATCTTCGGGAGAACAAACTTTGTATGTTGCTTCTCTTTCTTCTATAATTTTCATTCTAGTGTTTTCAAATTCTCTCTCTAATCTTGCTTCATGCTTCTTAAAATTTTGTTTATTTCTTCTTACAAATTCTAAATATGCTTCGCCTCCATTTGGATCGGAAAAAGATAGCGCATATGACCTCGCTCTGCCAGCTATTTTTTGAGTAGTTTTATAACCCAAGTCTTGTAGATATTCTCTAACAGGTCTAATCATCTCTCTAAAATCTGGCTTTGATAATGGTCTTAATATAGCAAAATCAATATCTGACGTTGGTCTTCTAGCTTTTGTGGGAAGATACCCCTGAGTAGCTATACCCCCCACTAAGAAATACTTCTCTTTATCATTAAGAACGCTTACAGCTTCTAAACCATCTTTAATAATAGCATCGTCAAGTGTCCTTGCATTAAACTTAAACTTTTCAGCTTCTCTGTTCATAAGGAATATAGTTATTTCTTATATTTAAATCTTCCGCTTGTAACTCCTTAAAAGTCATAAATAAGGATAAAAACAAAAATAATAAGCTTTATAATTATAGTTATATATTTATAATTATGAAAAAAAGAGGGAAAAGACCCGGGTTTCTCAAGCTAATTCATCCGGCTTTTAAACTTCCTAGAACAATTGGGCAAAAAGCAGCTGACTGGGTTACAAAATGGGCTGGTAGTTGGGTATTTATATTACTATTTTTCATATTTATTGGTGCGTGGGTGCTTACAAACGGTTATTTTGTATTAAAGTTTATTAAAGAAGGAGTTTTTGATCCTTATCCATTTATATTGTTAAACCTAGCTTTATCGTGCCTAGCAGCTATTCAAGCTCCAATAATTTTGATGAGTCAAAATAGGGAAAACCAAAGAGACCGGCTTCGTGCACAATATGACTATGCTGTTAATAGAAAAGCTGAAAAAGAAATAGAAGAGATGAAAAGCCAGCTTAACAGAATTGAAAAGTCAATGATGAAAAAAAGAAGGAAATAATCATTTCTCTAATCTATCATTTAACTCTCCAGCAATATTGGTTAACATAATTTTTTTTACTTCTTCTTTATTTTTTGTTTTTGCGAGCACCCAGCCAAGTTTCACAAGCGCTGTTTCTGAAAGCATATCCTCAAGATAAATAATTCCTGTTTTCAAAAGCTCGCGTCCATTAGAATAAACAAGCGGGTCAAGTCTTCCATAAATTGTCTGAGCAGTGGCGCACACAATAATTCCTTTTGCCTGAATCTCTTTTAACTTTCTAGTCCAGCTCTTTCCTGCTCTTCTTGTTGGAGCATGACCTAAACCAGACATTTCCAAAATAATCCCTTTATATTTTTTCTTGTAATAACAATCTAAGATTTCTGGATCTTGACCAGGATAAATTTTAACAAGTGCAACTTTTTCCTCAAATTTTGCATCAACCCTAATTTTTTTTCCTTTTTTTGCCAAATTATAATCAGAAACTTTTTCTATTCTATCTGGATAAATTTTTGCAAGGGGCTCTGCATTAATAACTTTAAACGCGTCCCGTCGAGAGCTATGCATTTTTTTAACTTTTGCTCCAGGCATTGCATAACAAAAATCATCATTGATTCCTGCATGACCAACAATCATAACCTCTGCCATGTCAGAAATAGCTGCAAGTGCAGAACACTGCAAATTCAAATTAGCATCACTACTAGCCCTATCAATACTACGTTGGCTATATGTCAAAACAACTGGCTTGTTTAGATTTTTTAAGAAAAAGCTCAAAACAGCACTGGTGTAGTGTAAAAAATCTGTTCCGTGTGTGATAATTATTCCTTTAATATTTGGGTCATTTAAAAGTTTTGCAGCAACACGAGCTATTTTCTGCCAGTCCTTATAATCCATATCCTCACTAGCTTTCATAAATGGAACCTCAACTTTCACGATGTTAACCTTATCAAAAATTCCCGGGTAAAATTTAAACAAGCTCTCTGGAGTATCAAGCCAGTCAACACCACCTTTCCTGGGATTTAAGCGAGCTGCAATTGTGCCCCCTGTAATTATCATTGCAATGTTTGGTTTTTCCCTTGATTTCTTCAAATCAATTTTTTCTTCTTTTTCAGAAGCTTTTTTCACAACTTTAACTTCTAAAATATCTTTTTTCTTTATTCCAATATTATATCCAGAATCCAGTTTCAACAGAACAATGCTTTTCTCATCTTCAGGGCTTTCTAATAAAATGCCTTGATAATCTTTCTTTATCAGAGAGATTTTAATATAATCGCCAGGGTTTGCGTTTATTTTCATTTTTTAATTGCTCCAACAAATTTTCCTGAATCATAAATTAAAATGCCTTCTTTAATAATTTGATTATGTATGGCATCGTCTTTTTTCTTTTTAAAATTTTTTAATGCTTCTACTTTAATACTTGCTTCTGTTTCAAAGCTGACTAAGGCTTCTCTAATTTTTTCTTTATTTTTTAGATTCCCAACAATAAGAATATCTATATCACTATTTTTTCTAGCATTCATCCTAGCATAACTACCATAGACAATTAAGAAATCTATTTTTTTAATTTCTTCTATAATCTGATTAAATATGCTTCTTAAGTGAGGATATTTCGTGAAAAATCCCTCCTTTTCTTCTTCTTTTATAAGTAAGAAAATATTTTTTGTTAGATTTGAGTTAAAATTTAAAAAGAACCTCCTAAGATAAATTCTCTTTTTTTCTAATTTTTCTTCAACCAAAACCCCTCTTTTTACTAACTCATTAACATACTCCAAAACATAATTCGGAGAAAGTTTTGTAGATTCTATAATTCCTCTTAAATTAATCCCTGGATTATTGAAAATACTCTTGAATATCTTAACTTGTGACTTATTTATTATTCTAATCATTTTCCACAAAAGATATAAATTTCTTAGCAACAGAGAGTATTAGTTTAGCATCCTTTTCATGAATATTTTCCCATTCATTAACATCATACTGCCCAAGTTTTCTCATTTGGAAAGTTAAATCTAGTCCTAAAATATCTGAGAAAGATTCGTGCAATTTAGATAATTCATCAAATAATTTTTCCGGAATTAAATCATAATGTTTTAGTGCAATAATCAAACAGGAATGGTCCTTGCAAAAAAACCCTTTCTTGCTTAACAACAAGGAATTTGCCGCATGGTGGATAGCATAATATGCCTTAATAACTGTCCAATCCCAGCAATCATCCTCAGACTCTTTCTTAGCTCTGTATAAATCATGCTTTGCTTTTTTAAGATGTTTTTTATAGAATTTCTTATCTGCTTCAATAAATCTTTTTCTCTTCTCACAATTTTTATAAAATTTCTCAATGCTTTTGCTTTTATTAGGAAGTTTTATTTTAATATCCTTGAGTTTCATTTTTGTTATTAATTAAGATAACACCTGTTATTAGTTAAGATAACAGTCCTTTTAAATGTTTTTGCGTTTATTTTCATAAAAAAGAAAAAGAAAGGATGTATAAAAATGTTATTAAATCATGTTAATCACTTCATAAACAATGCCTAACACAAATATCAGGCTCAAAAAACCAATGATAAACCAGTTTATTGGAATTGAATATTCTGGTTTTCTGTTGCCTTTTTTCTTTGCTCTCCTGACCATAAATAAAACTAAAATACCTGTTAACCCCCCTGAAACAACTCCGCCAATAGAAAGAATCTTTGTAAAAGAGAAATAATCAAACAATCTCGTTATTAAAAAAATCCCAATAGGAATAATAGATGTTAAAAACCAGGCTGTTTTCTTCTTAAATCTCTCATCATACATGAAGTTTTCTTCAAGAGCATTTCCAAGAGCGAGATAAGAGGTAAACATTGTGAATATTCCAAGCAAGATAAAAATAGGTCCTAGAGCGAGAGTTGCTATTTCTGGCGTGGCTAAACCTTTATATCCGACGACAACAAGCGCAAATATTATATAGAAAATCACTGGAATTATTATGCCTATAATTAAGGCTTTCTTCATCAGCTTCTCGTTTTTATGCAGAACAATCTGAAGCTCTGGAACAGCATGAAAGCTCATCAGCGCAAATAAAATGACTCCAAACGGCAAAAACATGCTTCCGGTATTAAAATAATACAGATTAGTTGGATTAACATTTTTAATAAAAATAAAAAATATCAAAACAAGCAATATCAAAATTATTGAAACCCCTATTTTCTCGTATTTTTTTAGTGTTCTAATACCTCTCCAAAGAAAATAAGACATAATAAACCCAACCAAAAGACCGATGGGAATGGTATATCCTGAATTTTCAAAAAATAAAACGCTCAGGCTTTCTCCAATGCCCAACATATATGCAACAATTGCAGAATAAATACCAAAAACAGTTGCAAATTCTAAAACAGCCATTCCTTTTTTCCCAAGATACCGACGACCATAACCAGGTATCTGATGGTCTCCTTTTGTTCTCAGAGAAACCTCTCCAAGATAAAGATTAACTGCCATAATTATTAATCCCAATACAACAATGTAAGCAAGAGCAACAAAAAAACCTGCATTCGCCGCAACATATGGAATTCCCAAAACCCCTGCTCCAATACAAGTGCCGACAAGTATTGCAACAGCACTAAACAGCCTCTTTTTTTCTTTGTTCATTTTTTAAAAAAATAGGCCCGGAGGGATTCGAACCCTCATAAAACGGGCCGAAACCGTTTATGTTATCCATTACATCACGAGCCTATAC
>CAYXYT010000023.1:0-9656 GCA_964469785.1 Candidatus Woesearchaeota archaeon
AAGTTAAGGAGTTAGCGAGAGCTGTGTTATAAATTAAGAGTTATGCAACACAGCAGGTTTTGTATAACAATACTTAAAAACGAAAGAGGTTTTTTTTAAAAATGATTCAGGGAAATTATGAAAAGATTTTGAAGATTATATCTAAATCATCTGAGCTTAGCATTGATGAGATTGAGAGAAAAGTAGAAGAAAAGAGGTCAAGGCTTGCGGGCTTAATTAGTAAAGAAGGCGCTGCGCAAGTCATTGCTGCTGAGCTTGGGATTTCTTTTGATGAGCAAAAACTAAAAATCGACGAAATAATGTCTGGCATGAAAAAAGTTAATACTGTTGGGAAGGTGATTGATTTATCTCCTGTTAGAACTTTTATGAGAAAAGGTGCAGAGGGGAAGGTTGCAAATATGCTTCTTGCTGATGAAACCTCAAATATTCGGGTTGTTTTATGGGATGTTAATCACATATCTCTTATTGAGAAAGAGGCTGTAAAAGAAGGAAGCGTGGTGGAGATTTTAAATGGCAGTATTAGAGATAATGAAATTCATCTGGGAAGTTTTTCTGAGTTAAAATTAAGCGATAAAGCTCTTGAAAATGTTAAAACCGAAAGGGTTGTTAAGGAAAAAAATATTTCTGATTTCAGAATTGCAGATAATGTGGCTGTGAGGGCTTTTATTGTTCAGGCCTTTGAGCCAAGATTTTTTGAGGTCTGCCCCGAGTGTAAAAGAAAACCAGAGACGATGGGGGAAAATTCCGTGTGTAAAGACCACGGCAAGATTATTCCTGAAAAAAGAGCCCTAATAAATTTAGTTTTAGATGATGGAACAGAAACAATAAGAACAGTTTTATTTCACGAACAACTTTCTGGATTGGGAATTACAGAATTAGAAGACCCTGAAAAATTAATTGATCAACGACAAGCTCTAATTGGAAAGGAGATGGTTTTTTCTGGAAATGTTAGAAAAAATCGGATTTTCAACAACCCTGAATTTATTGTGGAACAAGCCAGCGAAATAAATCTTGATGATGTTATTAAAGATCTAGAAAAATAGTTGAAAATATTTATGAAAATATTTATAAAATCTAATTTTGTATATTTATTATGAAAAACGAGGTTATTGTTGCTTTATTTATATTTGTTTTAGCAGCATTTCTTCTAGCGATTTTTATGGGCCTTTCTTTAGATAGTGCAAAAATTACGGGAAGAGTTATTGATTTAGGAGCAAACCAGACTAATGCCAGCAACGAGACAACAAGCACTCTTACAGATAATCAGACACAAGAGATTACAAATCAAACTCTAAACCAAACACAGAATCAAACTATTGAAACAAATCAAACAGAACAAACCACCAATCAGACTCTTGATTTAAATCAGACAACAAATCAAACAAGTGAACAAACCAATGAATCTACAAATCAAACTATTGAAACAAATCAAACCCAAGAAGAACAAACTCAAGAAGAGCCAATTATTACCGGAACAGTTGTAGAAGAAGAGGAAGAGGTCACTGAAGAACCAGAAGAGACAACCAATGAAACCACGGAATCTGAGGAGCTCGAAGAAACCACCACAGAGGAACCAGTTGCTGCAGAGGACCAAGTGAGTGAGATTATTAAAGAATTAGAAGAGCAGGGTGTTTTAGAAGGAAGTCAAGAGCAGGAAGAGACGCCTGAGGAAGAGGTCCAAGAAGAAACAACAATTACAGGAAGCGCTGTGGAGGAAGGAAATGAAACAGAGTGTGAAGGATGTTTGTTAAATGAAAAATGCTATGGCTTTAATGAAAGAAAAAAAGGAGATTATTGCTTAAATAATGGGACCTGGATTGAGCAGAGAGCATTTAATGAAACATGTGCAGAGGGTTTTGAGTGTGGAAGCAATTCTTGTGTTGAAGGAAAGTGTGTTAAATTCAATTTAATAAAAGCCATAATTGAGTGGTTTAAGAAATTTTTTAATATAGGAATAAGTGTTAACGACACAAATGTTAGTGGTTAAAGATGTTAATTCGCACCCACATAGCAATATCTTTATTTTTTATTTTGCTTTTTATTTCTAGTGTAGAGCATAAAATTTCTTTTGTGATTATTGCTTTGCTCTCTACTTTTATTGCAGATATTGACTCACAATATTCTGTTCTTGGAAAGCACAAGATTTTTAGATTTTTACAGTTCTTTGTTAAGCATAGAACAATTTTTCATAGTTTTACATTTCTGGTTTTGCTTAGCTTGTTTTTTGTTTTGTTTTTTCCAATTGTAGCCTTGCCTTTCTTTTTGGGTTATGGCTCTCATTTACTTGCAGATAGTTTTACAGTGCAGGGTATAATAGCTTTTTACCCCTTTAAAAAAATCTCTTCCTGGAAAATAAAAACAAGCGGTAAGTTTGAAACAAGTGTTTTTCTCTTTTTTGTCTTGATTGACTTGTTATTATTTTTTATTAGGATTCTCAGATAATTTTAACATTTTAATTTATCTAGAGTTTAATTTAATACTGAAAGGAAAAATCGTTATTAAAAAACCCCAGAAGAAGAACCGAATTTACCTATATTTTCCATATATATCTATCATCCGAATAATCTTTATAAACTCGGGTTTTGTTGTTTTTTTATGGCTGCGAAAAAGAAAGCCAGTGAGGTAAAAGAGCCTAAATTAACGGATTTGCCCGGAATAGGTCCTGCTGTATCTTCTAAACTTGAAACTGCAGGAATTTATGATTTAATGAGTCTAGCTGTTATGACTCCCACACAGCTTTCAGATGTAGCAGGGGTTAGTGCGGGCATTGCCAGAAAGGCAATTCAGGCCGCAAGGAAAATGCTTGACCTTGAGTTTGTAGAAGGAACAGAATACGAGAAGAAAAGAGAGGATATTCATCATATTACGACGGGAAGTAAAAATTTTGATCAGCTTCTGGGAGGAAAGGGTGTTGAGAGCAAGGCAATTACAGAGTGTTATGGTGCTTACGGTAGCGGGAAAACTCAACTTGGTTTGACCCTCGCTGTTAATGTGCAGTTGCCCCAAGATAAGGGAGGTGCTAATGGTAAGGGTGTTTTTATTGACACAGAAGGAACTTTCAGACCTGCGAGGATAAAGCAAATAGCAGAGAATCTTGGAGCAAATCCAGAAAAAGTTCTGAAAAATATCTTTGTTGCTCGTGCTTTTAATTCTGACCACCAAATTTTACTTTTAGAGAAAATTGGGGAGATGATTAAAGCCGGAGAACCAATTAAATTGCTGATTGTTGACTCTTTGACAGCACACTTCAGGGCAGAGTATGCAGGTAGGGGGCAGTTAGCAGACAGGCAGCAAAAGCTGAACAGATATATACACAATTTGATGAAATTAGCAGAAACACATAATCTTGCGGTTTATGTTACTAATCAGGTTATGGCAAATCCTGCTCAAATGTTTGGAGACCCGACAGTTCCTATTGGGGGGCACATACTCGGACACGCCTCTACTTTCAGACTCTATCTACGTCGAGGAAAAAAAGACTCGCGTGTGGCAAAACTAATTGATAGTCCGAACCTGCCAGAAAATGAAACAATTTTCTTTATCACCCAGGCAGGAATTGTTGATGAAGCGTGATTTTTTATCTTTATTAAGTATGGTTTGAATATAAGAATTTATTTTGGTTTTTGATTAATTTTGACGATTAAGATTATCCCTGTCTTTAACAATTGGATTATGATTAAGTTAGGCTTTATAGCCACGGGCAATTCTATTTTTAGCAAGGTTTTGGATAAAATAATATTAAGAAAAAAGTTTATAAAGGATAAATTTTTAAATAAGATATAACTAATATAGTTAGGAAAAAACAAAAAAGGTGAAGATGAATAACAAACAAATCTTTTTGGCTTTGCTGATTTCTTTTATTCTTAGCTTTGCGATTGTGGGCGTTGGCGCATATAGTAATGTTGTGAAGACAAATTCCATTGCAAATGCGTCAAATTATTCAACTAGTTTAACCAATATTACTTGTGTTAGTAATGCAGAGGATATAATAAATGTAACTTTTTGGTATAATGCCTCGGCTCATACTGGCGTGTCAGCAGTTACAACAGAGAGGTTAAATTATACTGAAAATACATCTGTTCATCAAAAAACAAATTTCTCAGAAGTGACCTTTGATATTAGTGGTTTGGCAGATGCAGATACATATACTTTTTGGTGCGAATTCCAAAATAAGTCAAATATGACCTCTGCTAATTCTACCTATTATAATATCACAAACATCACGATAGACAACACAGCCCCAATAGTAAAAGTTTATAGCGATGCAGGTGTTTCTATATCTCATGATAACGCAACCGCATATAAGAATACAGCCACTGTAACCTTTAATGTTTCTGTTTATGATCTTCTTGGACTTGCAGACAGTGCTTTCTGCTTTTTTGACATTAATCTATCAAATGAATCAGTCTCGCTGTCAAAAGCAAACTCTACTCATGGATGGTGTAATACTACTCATCTGAATTTGACAAACGCGCCAGATGGTGTTAATATTACTAATGTATATGCTAATGATTCTTTAGGCAACATGAGATTAAATAATTCAGTGTATGTTCATGTAGACACTTCTGTTCCTTCAACAGATGCGAGTTGTACTCCCGCTTCTGTTACCGAAGGAAGCACTGTTACATGCTCGTGTGGTGGAAGCGACTCAGTCACCAGTGTAAATAGCACAACAGCTGATTCAACACCATCTACTCTAACAGAAGGAACATTTACATACACATGTACTGTTGCAGACCAGGCAGGAAATTCTGCTTCTGAAGATGCAACATATATTGTTGAAGATAGTGCAGGCACCTCCCCTGGCGGTACAGGACCTGGAACTACAACGACAACACCTCAAACAACCCATTTGTGGATGACAATATCTCCTGGAGATGTGGTAGTTATGGAAAACCTTGCTTCTGGAATTGGAGTAGAACAAATTCAAATAGAAGTTAGCAGTGAAGCACAGAATGTTAAACTTACTGTTACAAAACACGAGACTAAACCCGCAGCTGTTTCTGTTGAGAAAACAGGAGAGATTTATCAGTATTTACAGATTGAAGCCCAGAATTTAGAAACTGAATTAAGCAAGGGAACAGTTACAATAAGAGTTGAAAAAACCTGGGTTAGTGAGCAGGGATTAGATAGAGATAGTATTGTATTATCTAAATTTGACGAGGCTGCAGAGCAATGGAACGAACTAACAACAACTTTCGGAGAAGAGGACGACACGAATTATTATTATGATGTTGAATTAACGAGCTTTAGTTATTTTGCAATTGGAGAAAAAGGCGTTGAAGAAGAGGGGGGACTAGGAGTTGACGGAGAACCTGCACCTGGTGTAGAGGGAGAAGAAGGCGAAGAAAGAGAAGAAGAAGCTGAAGGAGATTTAACCTGGCTATGGATTTTGATTATAATTGTAGTTATTGTTGTTGTTATTGGCGGGGGTCAAATTTATAAGAAAAAGAGACAATAAATTTTTTCTAAAAATTTAAATAGACTAGAACACGTATTTAAACTCTAATCTAACTTCTGGAATGCCATGCTCTACCAAAGCTGAACTATCTCTTAAATCATAAATCCACCCAAATTCTTAAAAATCTAATTGTTTTATCTTTGAAATGCAAGTTATAGCTGATTTACATATTCACTCCAAACACTCTAGAGCAACCTCTAAGAATTTAAGTATTGAGAATTTAGAAAAATACGCGAGAATAAAAGGCCTTGATTTGCTTGGAACAGGAGATTTTCAGCACCCATTACATAGAAAAGAAATCGATGAAAAATTGACAGAAGATGATAAGGGAATTTTAAGAACAGCTGGAGGGTTTGCTTTTATATGGCAGACTGAAATTAGTTTGATGTATAGTCAGGAAGGAAAGAGAAGAGCAGTGCATTTGGTTGTTCTCGCTCCTAACAAGGATGTTGCTGATAAAATAACAGATTACCTTAAGAGTAAGGGAAGAGTTGATTATGACGGAAGACCTATTTTTGGCATAACCTGTCCGGATTTCGTCAAAGATTTAAAAGCCATCGACGATAAAATAGAAATTATTCCTGCACATTGCATGACGCCCTGGTTTGGTTTTTTTGGAAGCAAGTCGGGATTTGATTCTTTAGAACTGGGTTTTCAAGACCAGGTTAAACATATTTACGCTGTTGAGTCAGGCATGAGTGCTGACCCAGAGATGTTGTGGAGATTTAAAGAAGACATGAACGTTGTCAGCTTTTCAGATGCTCACTCTCACTGGCCATGGCGTATTGGGAGAGAAGCAACTATTTTTGATATTGATGAATTAAGTTATGATAATATTATAAAAGCCATAAGAACAGGAAAAGGAATGGTTGCAACACTTGAAACACCTCCTGCATACGGAAAATACCATTGGGATGGGCACAGAAATTGTGGCTTTTCATGTTCGCCAGAAGAGACAAAGAAACTAAATGGAAAGTGTCCAAAATGTGGAGGGGATTTAATAATTGGAGTTGATTACAGGGTTGAAGAAATTTCAAAAGAGCCTGCAAATTATAAACCAGATAATGCTAAGAAGTTTTATTTGTTATTGCCCTTACATGAATTAATTGCATTGCATTTAGGGTCGGGATTAGCTACAAAAAGAACATGGGGGTTGTATAACGAATTAATTCAAGGTTTTGATAACGAATTTAATATTTTGTTAGATGTTTCTAGAGAAGAGATGATTAGTAAAAATGTTGGCGACAAACTTATTGATTTAATATTAATGAATAGAAAAGCCCAAATAAAAATTAAACCAGGCTATGACGGGAATTATGGCGAATTATTACTAACAGAAAAACAATCAACTCTTATCTGATTTTCCTTTTACTCTAACAAATTTGTAGTGAGCATCACTTGTTGGCTTTTTGCATTTAGGACAAGAATTTTTAAGAGTGTAGGTTTTGCAGGGTTTACACTTTTTTAACAACACTTTACTTTAGTTCAATTAGAAATTCTTTTAGTTTTTTATGGAAAGAGGTTGTGAAGTATTTTTCCAGCTCTTCTGGGTCAACCCATTTTACTTCCTTGAAGCTGCCTCCTGCCTTTTCCTTACCTTTAAAACTTTCACATAGAAAATAAACAGATAACAGGTCTCTCTTTTCAGGATATGTTTTTGCAAAAATAGCACCCAGGTTTTCTATAATTAGGCCTGTTTTCTCTTTAACACTATCTTTCAAAATTTTATCAACATCCTCTTCTACAACAGCTCTTCCTCCTGGAAAACACCAGGTTAGTTCAGGAATAAAAGGATCATTTTCCCTCCTTCCAATAAGAATCTTTTTGCTTTTTGGGTCAAAAATAATCCCGAGTATAGCTACAGAAAATTTTGGCATTTCTTCTATCATTTTATTACATAAATATGCCCTTTTAACCTTATTTAAGCTTTTTGCTTCCCTATTGTCCCTCGGCAAGTAAGAACTAGTAAGAAGTTCACTTCTCTTTAATGCTAAATTCTAAACCTTGTTTTTTCGCCAGTTTTTCAATATCTAAGATCATGTTTTTAAGCTTGTTATCTGCTTTTTTCAGGTCCTCTGACTCTGTCTCAAGAACATACTTACCTGCAGAGATATATTTTACTTGTATCTCTTTTAAATTTCCCAAAATCTTTTTAATTAGGACTAATCCATTTGGTTTTTTTGTCGTTAAGGAGATTTCTTTTTTTACAATCGCCTTTTTCTTCTTTTCTGTTTTTAAAATGCCCAAGATTTTTTCAGCATCTTTTTTTCCAACAAGATTTTCAACTTCTTTTGGGTTTTCTTTTGCTTCCTGGAAAAAACCATATAAATTATCTTTTTCTTTTATTTTTTCTACGATTTCTTTTGATTTTTCCCCTAAAATACTTTTTAAAATACTAGAATAACTCCTCTCTTGTTTTACTTCTTCAAGTTTCTCTTTTTTCTCTTTTTGAGTCACTCTTCTGAAAGAAAGTTCTATATTTCCTCTTGGAGAGATTCTTAATACCTTACAAACAATTTTCTTTTTTGGAACCACATAATTACGAATATTTCTGATTCTTCCGGGAGCAATCTCACTGAATATTATACTACCCTCGCCATTTCCCTCTATTTGTACAAATATGGTGGTTCCAACTATTCTATCAACACTACATAAAACAATATCTCCTTCTTCTAGCTGATTTGCCATCTGAAAATTTATTCTGCCCTAAAATACTTCTTAAGTTTTCTTAATTGCGCAAAGACTCTGACCCGTTCCCTCACCGCCCTTTTATCTTGTTTATTTTTTTCAAGATGTTTTTTTATTCTTTCTAGCTTAGCTTCAACATTTTTTAAATCAGGATTAACATATTTATTAGCTTGTTTCAGTATTTTTGAGATTTTTTCATTATACTCTTCCGAGTGCATTCCCTGCTGCCTTAGCTCTTCGCCAATTTTTTCAGACGTGAGCCCTTTTCCAGCTAAATCCAGGATTTTCTTTTCATAATCTTTTCGAGATAATTTTTTGGATATTGCAGTTTTTTTCCTTTTTTTAACCTTATCTTTTCGTGGCATTCTCTTAAGTTGTGATTTTATTTTTTAAACCTTTCTCATAAAAATTTTTAAATCAAAATATCTTTAAATTAAAATGGGTAAGGCAATTGGAATTTTAAGTCTAAAAGGAGGGGTTGGCAAGACTTCTGTTGTTGTTGCTTTAGGAGATGCTTTTGCAGATTTTGGGAAAAAGGTTTTATTAATTGATGGAGACCTCTCTGCACCAAATCTTGGATTGCATTTAAATATTATCAGCCCAGAAGTAACTTTGCACGATGTTTTGTCGAGGGACAAGAATCTTGATGATTCTATACATAAACTTGAAAGATTTGATATAATTCCCGCATCAATTTTTTCTAAAAGAGAAGTCAGTGCGTTAAACCTTAAGAATAAAGTTAAAACCTTAAAGAAAAAATACGATATTATTTTAATTGATTCTCCTCCGTCTTTAAGTGAGGAAAGTTTAGCAACAATTTTAGCTTCTGATGAGCTTCTTGTTATCGCAACCCCTGATTATCCGACTTTAAGCGCAACAATAAAGGCAATAAAAAGAGCAAAACAGCGCGGAACAAAAATAAACGGCCTGATTTTGAATAAGGTTTATAATAAGAGGTTTGAATTATCTATACCTGATATTGAAAAAACACTTGAAATGCCTATAATGGCTGTTATTCCGCATGATATCAACATTTTGAAAGCCTTATCTCATTTTACCCCCTCCACCTCTTATAAGCCAAAGTCAGCCGGAAGCACTGAGTTTAAGAAACTTGCAGCAACCCTTGTTGGAGAGAAATACAAGCCATTTAGAATAAAAAGCATATTTAGAATAACTCCAAGCAGGGCAGATATTAATAGAGAAATTTTTTATGAAAGAGTGTTTAAGTAATTTTTATAAAGGAACCTAGGATTCTATTTTGAGAGCCCTATCGTCTAGCGGTCAAAGATGCGGCCCCTTGGAGGCCGTGACCCAGGTTCGAATCCTGGTAGGGCTATAAACTTTTCAAAATATAAATTTAAAGGTTAATTGTTACTTTTCTAAAGTAGTTAAGAAATAGAAAAGTTTATAAAGTATAAATTTCTTGGTTTTTCATGGATAATGAATATGGAATAATTAAGCAAACAAAGCCACAATTTCCAGTTAAAGAATTACTTGTAGTTCCACA
>CAYXYT010000024.1:0-9225 GCA_964469785.1 Candidatus Woesearchaeota archaeon
TAGCAATTTTGGCTTAACTTTGATTACACTATCTCTAATAAATTTTTTATTTGATAATTTATCTTGAAAATCTCTTAGATATTTTAATTTTTTACTTGTTTCTATTCTAATATTTTTTAAGAAGTTTTGTGATGCTTCACTTTTTATATCTCCGTATTCTAGACCTCCTTTAAAGCGTGGGACGCTGTCCGCTTCGTATAAAACACAAATATCTATTTTTTTGAGTACTTCTTTCCTGTTTAGTAGTTTTTTTATATCATATATCCAAGTAAAATATCTTCTATGGACATCGTCTAATAAGTCAGAATTTGGCGAGTAAATTGCATCTCCTTCTTGTGCTTGATTTGTTATATTAATTCCCTCAACAATTAATTCGTCTAATTTTTTTAGAATTTGCGATGCAGATAATTTTTTAGTTGTTTTCTCTGTATTTTTTTTCATTATTGTTTGTTATGTCTTATATTTATTTTAAACCGTTTTTAAAAAAAGAAAAGAGAGAAATTTTTAATTCCCCCGCCTTGACCTATATATTTAGCACAAAAAAACACGGAAATAGCTAAATAAAACAAAAAAACAAAGCCTGAAAAGGGCGGTTTTGCCTAAATATAAGGAAAATAGGGATATTCTGCTATTATTTAATGCCTTGACTATTTCTATATAAAAAACCTAAATTTATTTAAAAAAAACTAGAAAAAAACAAAGAAAAATAATATACGTCTGCTTATTTTTAGAGAAAGTAATATAATAATATCAGAGAGAATAGCTCTGAAAATTTGAAAAATTATCTACATCTATATTACTGAGCCACACAAAAGTGGGGTGCCATACATAAATAGGGGAAGAAAATAACTTGCGTAAGCAAGTTTTTGCGTTTAAAAAACATCCTGAAAGTATAAATAAGGGTCCTTTATCAGGTAAAGTGCGACGCATAAACATATAAACCACTTTAATAAGCAAATCAGAGGCAATATATAACCAATTCTCTCAGTAAAGCCCCAGTAATCGCAATGTGAAGCGAGTTATTATGCGAATAAACGAACAATAACCCGGATTAAAACAAAAGCTCCGAGCCACTCAGGTTATCAAAGATAAAACAACGTCAAATAATAAACACAGTAAGACAACAAAAATAAAATAAATAACCCAGTTTATACTCAGAATTTTAATCTTATTTAAAATATCTCCCTGCTCATTATCTCTTCCTGTATGTTTACTCAATACATAAAACACATAGAGAGATAAAGAGACGCCAAGAATCCCCGAAAGAGTATTATTTATAGACAAAAAGGTATCCGTATCTAGATCATAAGATCCTACCCAATTTGGTATCCACCACAGTATTTTTTGAAAGCCAGCATAAAAGAAGATTGAAAGCAAAGCGAATGTTCCTAAAAGGATAATTATGCACCGCCAATCATTCTTTTGTTCCTCGACACTTTTGAAATGGCGTTTTAAATAGCGCTTTGGATTTTTGAAAATTATTATGGATGATATTCCTATCCAGAGGTGGAAAATAACTAAAACAATGATTGCTATTACTCTAAATTGAGGAAGAATTATATCAAGCATTTATTTTTACTTTAAAATTTTTTAATTTCTCGGTAATAATTGAAAGGAATTTATAAATTCTTTATATTTTACCCTTTCTTGGTTGGTATTATATGGATATACAACTGACAATCCCATTGGGATCCCATTAGCAATAAATACCATTCCTTCATGTGTCATTTTTATATTATTATATTCTTCAAATACTTCACCTATTATATCTGAATATACATATTCTTTTGCTTTAAAATTCTGAAAATTAATATATTTCTCACTTATTAGTATTCCGTCATCTCGAGAAACCTTTTCTTTGATAGATCTATCAAGCCATGTATGGATCTCTGCTTTACTTAATATTTTTTCTAAACTTTTGTATACAAAAACGTTGTATTGAACAGAAATATCTGTAAAAATTTTATAATCTCTAATATTTATTATATTACGACCAATAAGTTCATGCTCTGCGGGTATATTTGGGAAAAAGATGCTAAAATTATATTCCCCTGAAACATATTTTGAAAAGTCTTCGAAATCATTTTTGTTTAAAGAAATTCTTATAGAAAAAATAAAAATAATGATAAATAAAAAAATGGCAGAGAGTATAATCCCTAATACAAAATAAAATTTCTTAATTTTTTCTTTCATCTTTAAAATAGTTTACTATTTCTTTATTTGTTAGCCCCCTGTCTTTAAATTTCTGTATTTCTTTTAAAACCTCCTCAATTTCTTCTTTTAAAACCTCCGCAATTTCTTCTATTGAAGAATTTTTTGACATTTCTTCCGCTACGATTCTCATCAATTTATGACTTCCGATTTTTTGAGATGCGAATTCTATCGCAGATACATTCATAAGATATTTCTTTTCTTTCCTGCCAGCGAAAGTCCCTATCAGCATTATTGAAACCACAATAAAACCGATTCCGAATAGGATATGTTGAGTGAATGTCAAAATCCCTCCAACAATAAGAAGAAGAATAAAAGTATAAGGTCTCAAAATAATTAACTTTCCTAAAACCCGCCACTCTTTAGGTTGATTCCCCTGACCAAAAGAAAGATAAATTCTGAGTTGCTCGTTAAATCCTTGCGAAATCAATATCCTTTTGGCATAGCGATATGTCCTTTGGACTTTGTCACTTAAAATATCATAAACAAAATATGCCGGATATTTTTGCCTCAATTCTTCTAGGGGATCATATATCATATATTTTTGTCTTAATAGATTAGTCTAAAATTTTAATTTCTTCTCCTTCTGGTGAAATAATACAACTTGCACTATAAGCTCCATAATTCGGTGCTGGATGATATTTATGTTTACTAACAAGTAAATTTCCCCTATATTCGCCTTCTTGAATAACTTCTAACGTATTTCCTCCTGTTATAAAATTAACTTTTTTTGTGGCAATATCTACAACTTCTATTGCACTGGATGTAACCCATTTGCTATGCTTAAAATAAATCTTTTTCTCGTCTAAAGAAAAGACTAATTTTTCAATATAACCATAACAAGTATCTTCAGCAGAGGTTAATAATGTTTCTTCTTGTGTTATTAGATCATACAACCAAATTTCGTGCCACGAATTTCCACCAAAATCAGGATGTTCAGGACATTCTATTGTGGGGTTATTTGTAGTTTGTCTTAGAAAAGCTATTTTTTCCTTGTCCGGAGATAAAATTGCCCCGACATCTAAATTTTTAAAAGTTATCTGTGTTTCTTCTAAATTTTCGTCTCTATAGAATATATTTCCATTGATTATTCTTGTCTGATTATTCCAGTCAGTATCTACGCTCTTGACAGGATTAATCTCCTCAATTTCTTCTACCTCAACATAGGGGGCGCACTTCCCCCTAAAGAAAGTATTTGCATACATAAGAGTCATTCCTGTCCACTTCCCTCTTATTTTAACCCTCCCTTCATAAAAATATCCCGTATAATCCGTGCCGGGGAGACAAACCATAAAACGTGGGTGTTCATAAGGATAACTATCTTCTGCTGGAATTTTTCTTACTGCATAACAAGAACCGCTCGACATAAAGTTTACAATCTCACCTTCCCAAACTACATCAATTGACTCTTCAAAATCTACATTACATTTTTCTAATTCTTCAAAATTTGTCTCAATATTATTGGTTTGTTTCGCCTTATTTTCTTCTGGTTCTTCAAAATTTGTTTCAGGAGCACTTAATTCTGCCCCTAATGTTTCTTCCCCTCTATTATTCAAAAAGTAAGGAACAACTAGGAAAATAAGAAGTAAAAAGACGCCCAATATTATAAGCGCCCTTATATCTTTTTTTGAATCTTTTAATTTGAATTTTACTGTTTTCATAAGATTATAATACTATGTTTAGATAGGCTTGTAATATAGCATCGCTGTTTTGTTTAGCAAGTCGAGAAATCAAGAGTTTTCCACTCTAAGGAAAATATAGATTCTGTCTATCCTTATGGTTCTATTTTTACCCTAAACGACGGGGAAACACCACCAATGGGTGGGATGCCAGAATCATTACGAATCGTAATATCAACGTTTATCTGAGAAAAAGGATTTCTTAGCCATGCAATAAGGTAAATAAGTGAAATGATAATCAGAATTTTGAACCAGTTTTGGTTAAGCCATTTTAAAATAGCTATTACAATTTTTTTCTTATTAATACCCATAAATATGCTTAATTAATATTATGTTAGAAATACAAAAATGGTCTCCCGACACAGCGATAGCCCTTTCGGACTATCCCATACCCTTTCGGGTATAGACCTAAGTAACAAGCGCTGGTCAGAAGACCATGTCTGTTACTTAGGTTTTTGCGCCATATCCTGCAAGCAGGACTTAGGCTATTGTTTGATTTTAAAAAAAACATATATTAAGAAAATATCAAATGTTTATACCAAATGTGGCAAAACAAGGGAAAAATAACAGAACCACGGTTTTAAAAGGTAAATTTAATAAATAAAGTAAATCTGACAGTGTGTATATAAAAAGCCCTATTTGGGGTTATTTTTTTTTCTACACCTTCACTTCTATTTTAAACTTAAGGTAATTTTCCGGGTATTGTTCACAATACCCATATAGTATGAAGAACGGACATCATCTTTTCCATCTAAAAACCAATTAGAAACACTTATACTATTTTTAACATCAATTCCAAACGGTCTTAATCTTTTAGCATTTGATGAAGCAAGAACACCATAACGTTCAGAACCTCTTGCATTATCTCTAATCCATTTTTTTGCAGTTTGATAATTTCTAGTAATAACTATTGGATAGACATCTTTTAGTTCTTGATAAATTTTTTTTGCATCCTCTGTTTTTTTGTTTAATAATTGGTGAATGAATTCTGATAACTTTTCTGATCTAAAAGATCTTACAGATACTGCTAAATGTAAATTCTCTTCTGATTTTGCATTTTCTCTTAACCATGTTTTTGAGTTTGAATTATCTAAATAATCATCATCAGAAACAATTAAATTAGAATAATATACTTTCCAATCTGTGAAGTTGTCTTTAAGAGAATTAATCCATTCTTCTAGCCCTGCTTCACCAGTGTTAATCTCTTGACCACCACCAATTAAACAGATAATACAACACCAATCTTTATGTCTGTCCATAACTTCAATTAAAAAATGAGGTTCTGAACGGTCAAAATCTGCAACACCTTTTTTCCTAGTCATGAATGAACTTGCTTGCTGTTGTGTCCATGCTCTCTGAGCTTCATCAAAAACTACTACCTTTTCAGTAGGTGCTTTGTCCGAAATCAAACCTTCATCACGAAAATGATGTATATTTTGAATAAACGCATTTGCCTTTATTGCTGCTTCCTTCTTTGTTAATTTATTACCATTTGATCTTGCATTATTAACTTCATCTCTTGTTAGCGCTTCTCTTAAGACCTCAACTAAAGGACCATTACCAGATAAAAAAACTGCATTTTCGTCTTCTGCAATTTTCATTCTCTCATTGGCGATGTTCAATCCTGCAAGAGTTTTTCCTGCTCCAGGCACACCAGTCATAAAACATATTGACTTTTGAGATTTTTCTTTTGATTTATCTATTATTTTATTTATACAATCAGCAGTTTTTGAAAGGTTAACAGCGCCAGAGTCAGAACGAGATATTTCTTGAACATTATGTCCTTTATAGAGTGCTTGTGCCGCTTCAATTATTGTTGGAGTTGGTTTATATGTGGATTCAAGCCATTCTTTAGAATTAATATCCGTTGTTCCTTTTTCTGTAAAACAAAAGGACAATACTTCATATAGGTTCTCCTTATTTGCTAAAAGTGGTTTATATAATAAATCTTGATATTTTTCTATTGTATTTTGATTTGGACTTGCATGAGTTGATACTAAAATAGGTATTAATTTTTCGTTGTGGCTACCTTGGTGAAAATTTTTCAAGTCTAAACTATAATCCAGAACTTGATCTATTGCATGCTTTTCATATTTAGAATCTCCTACTTTGAATTCAATTACAAAAATCAAGTCTCCAATAATGACTATATTGTCTACTCTTTTGCCCATACGAGGAATGGCAAACTCAAAAAATATGTGCCCTTCTGAATTGTTCTTAAAAACATCTTTTAGAATTTGAATCTGTATCTTCCATGCATTTGTTTGTTGAATTTCTAAATGCCTATGGCTATGAGCACTAGTCAATTTGCCTAAAATTGAATTTGTTTCTTCTTCTAAAAAATTCTTGATTGTATCTGAATAATATGCACGCATATTCATAAATAAAATAGGTTTCTATATAAATGTTCTTAGGGGCTTTCTTTTTAGTTCTTAAATGTAAAATTGAATATAACATATCGGTGTCATCTGAAGTTCCTGCCCTCTCTACATTATTATAATTAATAAAGAAAAGAGATGGTAGGAATTTGGGTGGAAGAAAATTTTACTCATTATTATTTATCCTGTGGAGCGAATGCGTAATAGGATATTTAAATATTGAAATTTTCTGTAACCAGATACACCGTGTTGTGCGATGTAATGAAAAATTCTTAATTCGCCGATAGGCGAATTTTAATCAGGGCAAATTTATTTTTTATTTTTTAATGATTCAATTTTAGCTACTTCTTTTTTTATTAAGTCGCTATATAGATTTAATCTTACTTGTTCAAGAGGGCTATTACTATTCTTGCCCGCAATCATTCTGCTTAACATATCATAAATCTTTGTTAAGCTAAAATTCACTTTCTTTCCTTCGTTATTTTCAGTTAGTTTATTAATAATCTCGTCTTCATTGAATTGAACACTTGGATCAAGCCACATATTTTCTACATTCTTTTGTATTTTTTGATATAGATCCGGTTCCGCTGCAGCTACTTGTTTTAAAAAGGCTGATTTATTTAGAATTTCACACCAATCGTGATATTTGTTAGATATTCTTAAGCCCTCAAAGTCTAGCAAAGATTCCTGTATATTTCCGTCAGGTTTTTTTTGTAAAAATATGTTATCACCGTGGCAATCACCGTGGCAAAATACTAACCCTTCTTTTGTTAATGCTTTATTGTTTTCCTGAAATAAACCTTGTAATTTTTCTACTGTTTCAGAATCAAGCATGCCAGATTTTTCCATTTCACGCGCAAAATGTACTGCGTCTCGATATATTGTATCTCCATCATGAATTCTTAAACCACTTTCTTTGGCTTCGTTTGATACTTCTAAGTGTTGCAGGTTGTCAATTACACGTCCGATTGTTGCAGTTTTTTGCTCAGAATTTAACTCCTTTTTTATGTCTGGATTATCTTCTAAATGTTCAGTCGCAAGGCCTATCATTTTTCCATCGTCAAATATTTCACCAACTTGCCTAACAAAATGAACATCAACAGCTTGACCTTCTTTTATTTTAGCTTGTTCCAAAATTTTTAAGTTCCTAGATTCAGTTTTGACAGTTTGTTCGTCAGTTTCCATCTCCCCGACTTTAAAAACTACTTCATTGTCAGACAATTCACCTTTTTGAATAAGAAAGCGATCATATTTTCTTGAATCAAAATCTTTGTATGGCGTGGTTCCATGGTCAATGTTGCCTCCTGATTGTATGATCAATGTTTCGGCTGAATCAATTTTTTCAAGCTGATTTTTTTCTCTTTGAAGTTCATTAAATCTTTCATTGTCTTTTTGAGCATGCTCAATGGTACTGTTAACCATGTTTTTACGAATCATTTCCTTGCTTTCTTCACTAAGATTTGTCCCAAGGCCTTGTTCAAGCTCTAAAACTTCAGATTGATATTCTTGTTCTCTTTGTTCTTGAATATTTTGTATTTCTTCAGGTGTGGTAGCTTGATAATTTATTCCTCCAAGTTCTTGGTCTATTTGACCTAATCTTTCTTGCCTTAATTCAGATGAAGATTTATCAGGTTGAGATTGAGAATGTTGTTCTTTTTCTTGAGGGATTTTTTCTTTTAGGTTGTCTTCTGGATTTGTCATATAGATAAAAAATAAAAAATAAATTTGCCCTGATTAATTTGCCCGATAGGGCAAAAAGAATTTTTCATTATTTCGTACAACGTCAGGGATATACGAAGTTTTTCTGTAGCGTAGCGGAAGAAAATTTGGAGAAATGGCGAGCCGAGCCATTTCTCTGATAATCCCTGTTATGTGTCCCGAGCGAAACGAAGTGTAGCGAGAGCGCAGCGTGGCACGGAGCGAAGCGGAGTGAGTTCAAAAAAGACTTCAACATTATTTCAAAAGCCCAAAATTTTACTTTCTTAGCTCGAATATCATAAATAAAGGAATTTTTTGATGGATTTCCCAAAAAACTCTTTCATTTTTCTTTGCAGAATCTATTGCTTTAGGTTCGATGAAGTCAATAATCACAAATTTTGATTTTATTATGTCGGTGATAATTGATGACATTGATTTGTGATAGTAACTAACTTCAAATTCATCGAACCACACATCTTTGATTTTTCTGGTATTTAGGTAATCACCATAGATTCTGCAAGTTTTATCTTTCTTGTTTTTAGAGTAACCCATTAAAAGAGTTTTTTGGCCGTTTTCTTCTACTTTTTCTGCTCCCCATTTAACAGGATGATGGGTAGAAAACAAAAAAATTCCTTTATTCTTTAAGACTCTACGAATTTCCGTCAAAGGTTTAACCCAATTATTAACATAGTGTAGTGTTAAACTTGAATAAATGTAGTCAAATGAGTCGTCAGGAAATTCGAGCTTTTCCATGTCCATAACATGAAATTCTATTTTTGGATAACTTTTTTTAGCGTAATCAATTAAGCCACTTGAAATATCGATTCCTACAACTTTTTTAGCTCCCTGTTTTAGTAAATGATCGCATTCTTCACCAGTGCCACATCCTACACAAAGAACTGATTTACCAGTTAGGTCAGGGAGCTTCTTATACATTGCAGGTTTTTCTAAATGCTCATGGGCAGTATTTTTTCCGCTACGCAATTTTTCTGCCCATTTCTTTGTGTATTGATTGTAGGAATCGATTGTAGATTTATCTGTTGCCATAATAAATATGATTAACTTAGGCTGTTTAAAAAGTTATCCAAAAATTTTGGGCTTTTCATTATTATAAAAGAAGTCTTTTTTGAATTACACATAACATCGGAATTTAACGAAGTCGCCGAAGGCGATTTGGGTGGAGAAACCTGCAAGGTTTCGGAACCGTTAAATTCCTGTTATATTCTCCCGATAGGGATTGATTTTTAGTGCAACGTTCC
>CAYXYT010000025.1:0-8394 GCA_964469785.1 Candidatus Woesearchaeota archaeon
GCACAAAGATAATAAAAAAGGTTAATGCAGAAAAATTGTTTAAAACGATTAAGAAATTTCCTAAAGAAAATATAGAATGCACAGACCATACTTTTTTTAGATTAAGTAAGAAACAAAGGAAAATATTTACTTGTAAGGAATTAAGAGAAATTTTATTAAATAAAAAGCCTTTTTTAGCGGGAATTCAACACAATGGAAATCATGCATTATTTTATAAATATCAGAATAAAAACCTTAAAATAGTGGTAAATATTAATAATAGAAAGGTTAAAATAGTTACTTTCTATTTTATACAAGAATGGCAAATACCAAAAATATAAAAGAAAGGCGTTTGGAAGCAGAAGGAGAAATGAACTATGATTATGTAAATGACCTTCTATTTTTTAAGGTAAAAGACAGAGAATATGATTTCTCTTTTGAATTTCAAAATATGGTTATTGATGTGGACAAAGAAAAGTTCATAACAGGAATTCAGGTTTTTGATGCTTCTAAATTCTTGGGCATGCAGAAGATAAATCTAAGAGAAATTCCTAAATGGCAGTTCAAAGCAAGGATAAATAAGGGAATAATTGAACTTCGTTTATTTTATCAACTAAAAATAAGGAATAAAACTATAGAAAAAACCCCCATAATAATTCAGGAAAACAGGGCTAATCTTCCAAGCCCACAGATGGTTGCAACAATTTAACTTACTTCTTAATTATCCGCCCAATCTCAACAATCCTTAAAACCCCAACCCTAATACTTTTTATAGGCGCACGTTCAGGGCGTTTACAATAATTTTATATATTATAAAATATTTGGCTTATTATGAAAAAGGTGATTTTGCCCAAATTAACAGCGTGGATAATTCTTGCAATCCTCGTTTTTCTTGATTCTATTTTTAATGTAATTAGGGGTGCAGAAGGAAACCCTCTCTGGAAACCGATTTTGAATTATATCGGAATCCAGTATACTCCTCTTCTTGTTCCAGTTGTTTTGGTTCTTTTTTATTTTGTTGTCAAAGCAGGCGGGTGGCTGGTTAAGAAAGTTGACAAAACTCCCCATGCAGAAGGACTTGTCTTGACAGCACTTGTTTTAGTCTATGCTGTATTTGATATCTGGGTTATCTCAGTTGACTTTCTTGGTTTTACCTTGATTAAAAGTCATTATCACTTTCTTCCGATTATCGCACTAGTTGTCTTAATTTATAGTTTATGGGCTGAACATTATTTGAAGAAAAAATAATTTGCCTTACACCCCCCTAGCACTTAGTCAGGGCGTTTACCCTTTAAAATCTCAAAACATAATATAAAGGGTAAGATTTATAAATCCCTTTTTCTATAATAAAGCATGGTATATATTTACAAAAAAGTTATTGGAAATAAAACATATTATTATCTGAGAGCATCAGAAAAGAAGGGCAAAAGAAGGGTCACAAAAGATTTGACATATCTTGGAGACTCAATTGAAAAAGTAAGAAAAGCGTTAGATAATCTTCCAAAATATAAAGACAAAATAAGAAAGGCATATAGAACTATCAATCTCTTTTTAGAGTCTAACTATTACCTTGAAAAGATTAAAAAATTAAAATTAAAAAAAGATGAATTCCTCGATAAAAAATTAATTGAGATAGAAGCCTGCAAATTTCACTACAACAAAAAATTCCAAAAATTAGATCCTCTGACAAAACAAGAATTCTTTAAGAATTTTATTATTGATTTTGCATTTAATACAACATCTATAGAGGGGAACACGATAACTCTTAAACAAGCAAGAAATCTTTTAGAGGAAGGATTTACCCCTAAAAATAAAACCTTAAGAGAGATTTATGATTTGCAAAATACTCAAAAAGTTTTTTTAAAATTACTCAAAACAAGAAGAGAAATAACCCCTGATTTGATTATAGAAATTCAAAAAAGAGTCTTGGAGAATATAGATAAAAGAATTGGCTATCGAACTAAAAATGTTAGGGTTGTAAGAGCAAGATTTAAATCAAGTCCTGCACAATATGTTAAATCAGATATGAATTTGCTTTTAAAATGGTATAATGAGCAAAAAGAAAAATTACACCCCTTAGTTTTGGCAATATTATTTCATCATAAACTTGAAAAGATTCATCCATTTATGGACGGAAACGGCAGAGTTGGAAGAATGCTGTTAAATTATATTCTTCTAAGAGACAACTATCCCCCATTAATAATTCGCAATAAGTTTCGTTCAACATATCTGGATGTATTGAGTGAAGCCGATAAATCCAATCTTCCAAATACAGAAAAAAAGCATTATCTTGAATTGGTGCAATTTGCCTCAGATGAGATGATTACCTCTTACTGGAATAACTTTTTGGTTTAAACAAATGGTAAACGCCCAAAATATTATCGGCCAGGGCGTTCAAAACATTTATTAAGCTCTCTAAACAGATTTATTATATGGTGTTTGGATTAGGATTACTAGGTTATGTTGTTGTTCTTTTAGTACTCTTTGTCCTTTCAGGATTAAAAGTTGTCCAAGAGTATCAAAGAGGTGTAAAATTCACTCTTGGAAAATACTCAGGTATAATGCAGCCAGGTTTAAGATTTGTCATTCCTATTATACAATCATGGAAGAGAGTTGATATTAGAGTAACAGTAGTTGATGTTCCAGATCAGGATGCCATTACAAAAGACAATGTTTCTCTTAAGGTAAACGCAGTGTTATATTATAAAGTAACTGATGCAAAACGCGCAATTATAGAAGTAGAAGAATTTAACTTTGCAGTATCGCAATTATCTCAAACAACCATGCGTGATGTCGTTGGCGAAGTATCATTAGATGAGTTATTGAGTAAAAGAGATTCTGTTTCAAAACGTATACGCGGGATTGTTGATAAGGCCACTGACCCGTGGGGTATTAAAGTTGAGTCTGTGGAATTGAAACATGTTGAGCTTCCAGAACAGCTTAAACGAACAATTGGAAAAGAGGCAGAGGCAGAACGGGAAAAGAGGGCAGTTATTATTAAAGCAGGAGGAGAGGTAATTGCTGCCGACAATATGGCAAAGGCTGCAAAGACTTTAGCAACCGCCCCCGGCGCACTACACCTTAGAACATTACAGACTCTTAACGACCTAAGCTCAGACAAAAGCAATACAGTTGTGATTGGAATTCCACTTGAAATACTCCGGGCAATTGAAAAACCCAGCAAAAGTGGGAAGAGATAACCATACCATACACTAACGTCAACAATATTTTTAACTCCCTAATTTTAATACTTTTTATGAGCGTTCGGTCAGGGCGTTGTGCTATCTTAGCATCTTACGTCCACATGGAAAAGTTTATAAATATTGTGCCCGTATAGGTTTTATGGCATATACAGAAATTAAAGAGAAGAATGGAAGAAAGTATTATTATAGAGTTAAAAGTATGAGAGATGGAAAAAAATTCAAAAAGCAGAGAATTTACCTCGGAAAAAATTTGTCTAAAGACGAACTTAAGGAAAAAGTGAAACAAGCAGACAAGGAACTAAAAGTGGACATTAAGAAAAAAGAAGATATATTGAATAAAATAAAACCAAAGATAATACAAATTCTGAAAAAAAATAAAATAAAAAAAGCAGGAATTTTTGGAAGTTATGCAAGAGGAGATCTCAAGAAGAATAGTGATATAGACATTATAGTTGAGCCTCCAAAAGGTTTGGGTTTTGGATTTGTCGGCATTAAGTTTGATTTAGAAAAAGGAATAGAAAGGAAAGTGGATTTAGTAACTTATAAGTCCTTACATCCCTTGCTCAGGGAAAAAATACTAAAAGACGAGGTAAGGATAATATGAACAATAAGGAGAATTCGATATTTATAGAGGATATACTTGAAAATATAGCAGATATAAATTCTTTTATGAGGGGGGTTTCAAAAGATGAACTTGAAAGTAATAAGGAAAAATTGAATGCGGTTGTAAGAAGTCTAGAGATTATAGGTGAAGCTGCCAAAAATCTTCCGAAATCTTTTAGGGACCAACATTCAAAAATCCCATGGAAGAAAATAATAGGCACAAGAGATCTTTTGATTCATCGTTATTTCGGTATTGATGTAGATATTCTGTGGGAGATAATTAAAAAAGATTTGTCCGACTTAAAAAAACATATACTAAAAATAAGAGAAAATTTAGATAAGAATTAATCCATAACTCAATCTTGGCAATCCCTTAACTCCCTAATTTTAAGATTTTTTATGGGCGTTCGGTCAGAGCGCAAGTGTTCTATTTGGGTGACCACAAAAAATAATTTTTGTAGACAAAAATGAAAAAGGAAGAATTATATAAAAAATATGGCAAGAAATTAATAGATGATATTTTTGACAAAGGATATTTGGAAGGATGTACTATTACAATTAATAAAGATGGAACAGAAGATATTCCAGAGACAGATATAAAGATTGCAATTAAGGAAATTAAAGGAGAGAGGATAGGTAATCTTGAGGGGGATTAAAGTGAAGTCGGGGCTTTTATTTTATTATAATAAAATTTAAATATAAGAGCCCCTCTTTTAAAGACCATGTCTATTGATGAAGTTATTAAAAAGAGCGCTTTAGGTCTGGATTTGAAACAAAAAGATATAGATTCTCTGCTTAAATTCCTGGATGAATACAATAAAAATATTATTAAAAAGCATAAGAAAAATCAAATTATCTATACAGATAATACCTCTAAGCTAAACTTTGTATTTGAGGGGGCTTTGCTTGAAAAAGTATGCCTAGAAATTCCTAGAAGAGACATATGCATACACCAAGACCTGATTCGTCGAGACGAGGTGTTTGGAAACTTATTTTTTGATCATTTTGATGCTTATTGGGTTGTTCTGGAAGATTCAAAAATACTAACACTCACTAAAGAGCAAAGAAACAATCTCATTAGAAAAGTGCCTGAAGTAGGGGTTAATCTTGTGCGGCTGCAGGATGAGGTGGCTAAAAGATATCGTTTTATTGGCATAATGAGGAATAACCAATTCTCGTTAAAAGAGAGGATTGACTATGCTTTGGACTTTGTTTTCATGCAAGCAGGAACTAATAGAAAAGGAAATTACTTCGAGGTTAGAAACCTGTACCGGAGCGACATAGCAAAATTTCTAGGCTCTGCTCCAGAAAGTATTAGCAGACATCTCAGCGCTAATAAAGGAGAAGTGCTTAGAAAAAGAAAGACATTTCGTTTGAAAAAAAATTTTCATGTTCGCCTAAAAAAGAATGGTTATTATACTGGATAAATTGAGTTGGCACAAAAAAACATTCTAGATGTAACTAAAAACGAAATACCTTTATACTCTATCAGCTTTGGCAAGGTAAGGGGGTGTTGGGTTTTAGAATCAGGGGGATTGAATAATAATGGTTACGAAAATTGAAAATAAACAAAGAAAAAAATCTATAAAAAACACATCTAAAACTCTATTTATTGTTTTAGCTGTAATAATTGTTTTAATAATTGTTTTTAGTGGTTTTAATTTGACAAAAAATAATGAAAAAGAATACTTAGTGCAAAGTCACAAAAATTGCTATAGTAAATTTTTAAACGATAAAATAGAAGTAAATCTAATTACTGGAAAAATTTATAGTTTTGATGTTGTCCGCTTAAGCAGTAAAGAAAAACTTCAAGGGCAAAAAGACAAATGCATAGTTAATGTCTTGACTTCTCAGGAAGCAAAAACAAGGTTTGCCAGATTACCTGAAGATGTAAAACAAGAAATCAGGGAAAACTTAAAACAATATTCGCTAAATAAAACTATTGTAAACCGCGATGTGGTGCAGCCAAAAAAACACCATGATTTATTAAGATTTGTCACTCCGAACAGCCCGGGTATTTCTCAATTAGCTAGTAAATTAAAAAGCGTAAATAATATTTATGAAGAGGCGGTTGAATGGGTTTGGATAGCTGAAGAAGTTCTAAATAACGCTGAAGAAATGTGGCTTCTGCCAGAAGAATTCTTAACCAAAACCCCGTATTATCCCACCAACCCCAGCAAGCAAATTGCCAGTGATTGTTCAGAACAAGCTAATGCCCTGGTTTCTCTGCTTAGGGCATCAGGAATTCCCAAAGATAAGGTTCGTGTAGTTCTGGGCGAGGTTGATTTTGACGGCTCTATTGGCGGACACGCCTGGGCGCAGGTTTATCATAACGAAACCTGGATTGATTTAGAAGCAACTTCAGGCCCTTATTGGGATGAACAAAAAAATAAATTAGTTGAAAGCCCGGGTCTTCCTTTATCTTACTACAAATTTTTTCCTTATCCTGTCCGAGAAATCTGGTTTTATTACAATGACCAGTATTACTATGATTTTAGCATAAAACAAGGCAACGCCCCGTCAAAATGGTTGGCAGGATAAACAAGCCTAATCAAATCGTTTTAGTCGCCTCCAGATATAAAGATTTCAGAAGAAACACTGAAGCATATTTGCACAAGGTTGCAAAGATATACAAATGCAAGTAATAGTAAACTATAAATACTTCTTCTGAATAATAATAAATCATGGCAGATAAGTCCAAAGATATATATCGGATACTCATTATCATGGTTGCACTAATTTTAGTTTTCATTGGAGTTATTTATTTTACCGGAGACTCAGATACTCATGATGGCCCTGGGATTAGTGTGCCGGGATCAGAGTTTATTGGAGTTTGCAGCCATGTAACAAGAACTGAAAAGTATGATAATGAATTTGCAATTCATAACGAGATATTTTCTTTAATGAAAGAAATGGGTGCAACCCATGTTAGGACAGGATTTAAATGGGCAGATGTAGAAGCTGAAAAAGGCATTTGGAATTGGGAGATACAGGATACAATAGTCAGAGACGCAAAAGCAAAAAATATAAAGTTTCTTGCCATGATACAAAAACCGCCTGAATGGGCGCTGAGAGAAGGCACGGAATTTGATTTATGGGCTGAAGACTGGCTTGTTTTCGTTGAAAAACTAGTTGATAGATACGGAGATTATATAACTGCCTGGGAACTATGGAATGAACCAAACCTGGCTTCTGGAAAGTACTGGCCTCCCGAGAGACTGCCTGATGATTATGCAGAAATGGTTAAAAGAACAGCAGAAGTAATAAAAGAAAAACAACCACACTCAACAGTGCTTCTCGGCGGACTAGCAACAAATCAACCATCTAGGCCTTTTGAACTCTGGGAAGAACTATTTGAATTAGGGGTTTTGGATTATGTTGACGGCGTTGCATATCACCCATATAACTATCCCGGACATGAATTATTCTCTTTTGATGCACGATTAAGAGCTTTAATATCTAAATACACCCCTGATAATAAAGAATTATGGATTACAGAGTTTGGTTCTAGCTCTGAAGAGTCATTAAGAAGCCCAACCGCAAGCCCTGAAAAACAGGCAGAGGTAATTCCAGCAACTGCTTTAGCATTCTGGGTAGATAAAGGCACAAAATTTTTCATATTTGAATTTGGTGACAGAAAAAAATCCCCCCCGGGCAACATATATCAACATCATGGGGTTGTAGATTCAAATCTAAATAAGAAGCCAGTTTTTAATGCCCTGCAATGGTTGTCTGGAAAACTTGTAACTTATGATTATTTAAGTCACGAGGTTTTTAGTGATGGCACGCTTATTGAAGCTATTGATGGGGGCGGTAAAAAGGTTTATTTTTCTTGGGGGGAAACAGCTGCAAACGAATTAAAGATTAAAGGATTATCTGCTGAAACTTACGACGAACAAGTCGATATATCTAGCATAGGAAATTATTATGAGAGGGTTTTGTTCTGGAAATAATGTTTGTTGTTGCCAGCTCTCTGAGCAAGTATGGGCGATATCGGGGGTTCACTAATTCTAACCTTGCTAAAACCCTGGTCCAGAGTTTGTATAATCTAATGAATTAACAAAACAATTAATGTAAACCAACGACCGGTTAAATTACACATATTAAAATTAAATCAAAAATTTGGGGATTTCGCCAGAGCCCGAATGCTGGAGCAGAGATTGGAAATTAAACCCATGTTTTTCTAAACTTACTAGTAATTCAAAAGCTTTAAAAGAGAATTTCGGTTTATCAATATAATTAACTAAATGAGGTTATAATATGGTAGAAGAAGAACAAAAAAAAGAAGAGAAACCTGTTGAAGAAACTCAGCCAGAAGAGCCTGTGCAATCAGAGGCAGAGCCACAACCAGAACAGCCACAACCGGCTGCAGAACAAGAACCCACGCAGCCAGTGCAACAACAACCAGCTGCTCAGCCCGCACAAGTAACACAAGAAGTCCCAGAACTTCCAGAGAAACCACCACAAGAAAGTGACGGAGCTGTTTCAGAAGGCGGAGAAGCAACCACACCTGTTCCAGAGCCAGAAGAATCTGAAGAAGACGCTGCTATGGAATCTCAAACACAACAGGAGACTAAGAAAGAAGAAGAAACAGAAGAAACTGCTAAAT
>CAYXYT010000026.1:0-8222 GCA_964469785.1 Candidatus Woesearchaeota archaeon
AACACGAGTGGAATATTATCCCAAAGTTTATGACTTAAAATTACACATAGCCAATTTTTGGGAAAACTATATAAAGAAAGGGGCATTTTTTGTTATAGACTTTTGTTATTTTTCAATTAAAACGGAAGCTTTATAAATGGAAAATGGCCTCTGAAAAAGAAATTTTAAGAAATCACGAGAAAGTACTAAAAGAAGAGTATTTACAGGTTTCATATTTAGATAAATTTTCACTTGATGACCTAAATCTTCCTAAAGTTAGTGTTATATTGCCTACTTTTAACAGATGCCCCCATTCTATTGAAGATGATGCAAACCCCCTAGGGTGGTGTTTAGAGTCTTTATTAGCTCAGAGAGCAGGGGGGCTTGATGAAATAATAATAATTGATGACTGTTCATTAGATTATACGTCAGAAGTTGTTAAGGCATTTTCCGATAATTCTTCTATTCCAATAGTCCATCTGAAAAATTCTAAGAATAAAGGATCATCAGTTAGCAGAAATAGGGGGATTGAAAAGAGTAAAAACGATTTGATTATGTTTCTAGATGATGATTGTGTTTTTAGTAGATATATGATTTTTGGGGCAAATTATATAATGAATCAGCTTGATGACAACATTGTAGCTTTACACTTACCAATATATCATCGAAAAACAATACCCTTTCCAATCGATATGGAAAAAATAGGCAAGTTAGATTTAAAAACCGGCGCTATGGATGGAAATTTTGGGGGTTTTCCAATACAATATGCAGAAAATTTGAAAGATAGTTTCCTCAATTTAGAATTGAAAATCACGAAACCATTTGAAATTAAAAATCTTGGGGGTGTCTTTTTAGCAAAAAAGCACGCTCTACAAGAGATTGGGGGGTTTCCAGAAGATTTTAGTTGGAGAAATAATTATAGAGAGGAAACAGAGGTCTCTTTAAGGCTTGCTGATTCTGGTTATAAGATTTTCTTTACTCCAGATCCAAAATTCCACAGCATTCATTTGAAATATGGAGCTCACGGAAGTGAAGACCTGGTCCGAGATCTAGATCGAAGAATAGGAAGATTAATAACTCAAAGCAATGTTTCCCTATATAATACAGGCAATAGGGTTGATCCTGAAGAGTGGTTTTTTGATAGGATAATTAGTACTTACGTGATTTTAGGAAGAAGAGACATGGGGGCTGCAAATAAGTATTTAGAAAAAACCCACCAAATGTTTGTTGTAGATAACAAAGTGAAAGTGACGGGCGTTAAAACGAGGATAGAGGATTATGAAAAGAGGGAGGTTATCTTTAAAAAGGCAGTTGAAGAAGGAAATAAATTGATAGGTCAACCAGTATGAAAGTCGCAATAGTTACAGCAGAGATATATTCGATAGGGGGGGTTCAAGTTTTCACTAGAGATATTTCTAATATTTTGAGAGAAAGGGGGCATGAAGTTGACCTGATTGGGAAAGAATCTCTTTCAAAATTACCTAATACAGGGATTGAAAAAGCTGTTGGAGAGCATTTTAATGCTTTAAACGAGCAGAATAAATATGATATTGTTATATGTAACGGTGAGTTTGGATACGCAGTAAATCATCCAAGAGCTATAAATGTATTTCATGGAAATTATTATGGTTATGCAATGGCTTTAAAGGATCTGGTCCCACCACGATTAACTCGGGAAAGACTTAGAAAGGCCGAGACGCAAAAAATTTCTGCCGATGGAAAATATACGGTAACAGTTTCAAATTCTTCTAAAAGACAGTTAGAAGAGTTTGGAATTAAGGTTGATCAAGTTATTACAAATTCTGTTGATGCTAGTTTATTTTTTCCACAAGATTTAAAGAGGGGAAATTATACATTAGCTTTATCTAGGGGTGGGAGGTATTACGAAAAAGGCTTTGATGTGCTTGATAGGCTGGCGAAAAAAGGCATAGAAATTAAGCTCTTTAGCGATCAAAAGCTCAATTCTCCAAATGTACAAAATAACGAGCCCATAGAAAACGAAAAATTGTGTGAAGAATACAATAAAGCCCAGCTTTTAGTATTTCCTAGTCGGTTTGAGGGGGGGAGTTTGACTGTTTTAGAAGCAATGGCTTGTGGTTGTCCGGTAATTACAACCCCCACTGGTTATGGATATGATATTGGTAAGATGATACCTAATTTTATTGCAGAAAAATTTAATGAATTCTTTGTAAAATATAATTTAGTTAGTAATGAGAGGGAAAAATACTCTCAAAAAGCCCTAGATTATTTCAAGGAATTCCATAATCCAGAAGAATTTAAGTCTGAGTGGCTTCATCTGGTTGAAGGGGTCTGACTAGGGAAAGGAAAATTAGAATATATAGCTATATAACTCTGGATAAATTCTGGTTTTTTGCCTATATCCATTAGAGCCATAAGCCTGTGAACTCCGTCAAGATGAGTAATTTTCTTTTTAAATTTGACGAGTCCTGAATAAGAATCCCCAATAAGTAAGGGCTCTTGGCTTAGGAAAATACTCTTAACCCCTTCTTCAGGAATTCTCTTTTTTTGATGTCTTACTCTTTCACAGAATTGAGAATTTTCTATCTCCAACCGGTTCTCATTTTCTTTAAACGTTCTGTAGGCATCTGATAAAATCATCCCTTCTTTTGGTATCACAGTTGCTCCACCATATCTATAGTGAGGCATAACAATTTTTCCAATTTCTGAATAAGGTATGTGTGCATAAATCCAATTTCTAAATTTTGTATTTGCTCGTTCTAGATTTCTAATTTCCCATTTATTTTTTTCAGTACCTCCATGGTCTGCGAGATACTGTTCTTTTACTCTTTCAAAATCAACCTGCTGAGCATCAAATAATTCCATAAAATAATAGATTATGGGCAGTTTATAAAATTAATTATACAGAAACACAATAAAAACGCCCCCACCAAGATAAACCTCTTTTCAGGAATGTAATACATAACTAGAAAGTTTAAATAAAAGTAGTACATAACTTTACTATGGATGTTATTTAGCACTATTTATCTTGAAAAATACTACTTTTAGTACAAAAGAAGAACATTTAAAATATTATCAAGAAAAATTCTTTAATGCAAGTGAGAGATATGACTACACAACAGAAAGATTTATAAGTAACGTAGTCATAAGTATAATATGGCACATACAGAAATCCAAGAAAAAAATAGAAGAAAATACTATTATAGAGTCAAATCTGTAAGAGAAGGAAAAAGAGTAAGAAAAGAGAGGATTTATTTAGGCGTTAATCTAGGTGAGGAAGAATTAAAAAAGAAAGAAAAAAAGGCTGATAGAAAATTAAATGTTTTTAATGCAATTTTGTTAAAAGAAGATATAGATTTTTTAGGAAGAATAAAAAGAGATTTTTCTAAAGAGCCAAAAGAAAATTATGAGAACCGGTATGAAACTTTTTGTTCTCTTTTTACTTATGATTCAACAGGAATAGAAGGAAATACCTTAACTTTATTAGAAACCTCCCACTTATTATTTGAAGGGATTGTTCCTAAAGAAAAATCTTTAAGAGAAATTAATGAAGTTATAAATCATAAAAAAGCATTTGATTATATGCTGGATTATAAAGGAGATATAAATAAGGAGTTTATCTTAAAGTTGCACGAATTAGTTGTGATTAATACTTTAAAAGAAGATTTAATTTCTCAGATAGGAAAATTCAGAACAGTGCAAGTATTTATCGGAAGATCTATTCCTCCAAAAGCTTCTGAAGTCCCTAAACAAATAACAAGGTTATTAAGATGGTATTCTACAAATAAAAAAAAGCTTCACCCATTAATTTTAGCATCTTATTTTCACACAGAATTTGAAAGAATACATCCCTTTGTTGATGGCAATGGAAGGGTTGGAAGATTATTAATGAATTTTATTTTGCATAAAAATAATTATCCCATGATAAATATTCCTAAATCCAGGAAATTTAGATATTATGAAGTTTTACAAGAAGCTCAACATAAAAGAAATTTAAAGTCTTTTGTTAAATATCTAATAAGCATTCTAAAAAAGGATAAGTTGAGATTTTGATTTTACCCCATTGGTTAGCCAAAAAGGTGGTATGCCCCGCGCTGAAGCCAGGATTCTTTTGGCAGAATCAAAGGGACTGATTTTTTAATTGTTTATTATGTTTGTGGGGAGCCAGACTCTGATGTTTATAAACTCTACTAACTACCTATTGGTAGAAGCTGTGTTTTAAGTGCTATTATTCACTAAAAGTTTATAAAAACTAAAGATTAAGTGAATAATAGAAAGATTTATAAACTAGTTTTCCTTAAAATAAGTATGGTATCAAAATATGATGTTTTTTATGTTATTGCAACAAAAGGAGAAATAAGGATAAATGAAGTAGTTAAAACTCTTCATAAAACAAAAGAAGAGTATCAAGCGATATTTAACCATACACTTAATTTAGAAAAAGAAGGGTATATTAAAAGAGACAAAACAACAAGAATAATTCATAACGAAAAATCAAAAAGATTATTTAGATTAATTTCTTTTTGCATAAATAACAGTATTAATTATAATTTAATGCTTAAAAGCTCAATGCTTGAATTCATAGAAAAAGCAGCTAAAAAAGAGTTCTTTACAATTAAAAACATAAAGATTCATCCCCAAACATTTAATTTTTATGTAACTTTATTAGCAAAATATGGGTTTTTATTAATCTTATCTAGAAATCCCTTAAAATGTAAGCTATTAAGACATCATTTTTTAATTGATTTAGGAAACTTTTTCAATATAAGAATTAAGTTTTATATATCAAAGCAAAAAAAATTAATTCCAGAAATAGAAAAAGAAATGAGAAAATATAAAAGAAATTCGAAAATTCATTACACTGTTATAGAGGAACTAGAAAAACAGGAAGAAGCTAATTTTATTTATTCAAGTTTAACTTTAGAAGGAAATCCCTTAACTCTCCCTGACACACAAAAATTAATACTCAAAGAAATTGTTTCTGGAAAATATAAATTAAGAGATATTCAAGAGGTTATTAATTATAAAAAAGCAATTGACTTAATGATGTCAAACGCAAAGAAAAAAGTGAAATTAGATTTAAAATTAATTCTTAAATATCATAAATTAGCTATGTCGCATATTCATGGAGCTGGAGAAATAAGAAAGCAAAACGTTAAGATAAAAGGAAATCCTAATTTTAAAACATCTGACTGGCAGTTAATTAATTTAAAATTAAATGAACTAATGAAGAAATATGATGAATTTAAATCCAAAAATAGAGATATAAAAGAAGTTAGTGATTTTGCTGCATTCTTCCACAATGAGTTTCAGAGAATCCATCCTTTTATTGATGGAAATAGCAGAACCTCAAGATTATTAATGTTGAATATTTTAAGAAATTATGATCTTCCTGTTTTAGAACTTCCATTAGGTTATTTTGATTTATATATGAATTTAACAAAACTTTCAAAAAAAAGAGACGATAAATCTTTTAAGTATTTACTTCAAGAGATTGTTCTGCTTAATTTGAAAAGAATAAATGCTAAGTTGGCATAATTTCTTATTGTAGTTCTTAATAATTCCAAGCTCTGATTAGAAGTGACATATGCCCCCGCCGGGATTCGAACCCGGGTCACAGCCGTGAAAGGGCTGTATCCTTGGCCTCTAGACTACAGGGGCATGTAAGATTAATTGTTTAAATTAGTTTAAAAAGATAACTATGGACGTGGTTTGCTCTAAATTCTGGCACAGAGAATCTCTGATTCTCTAGGTTTTTGAAAAGATTTATGAGCCCACTCGGATTTGAACCGAGGACCTCTGGCTCTCTTAGAGCTATCCAAGAGAGAGATAATTCTCACGAATCACACTCATATAAGACCAGCGCTCTAACCAGACTGAGCTATGGGCTCATCACTTAATTATTTACTATTTTAGTCTATTTAAAATTTACTTGTTTAACTTTAAATGAGTTAAAAATAACTAATTTGGGTTTTAACTAAAAATGAGTGAAAAACTAAACTGTGTTTGGAAATAAAGCCCTTAACATTTTTCTTAAATTTTCATCAAGAAAACAAATATCTTCTATTGCAATTTTTTCAACAAACCTTGTTACGGCACCACGGCCAGAAAAACCAGTCTCATTTGCTTTTTGCATCAACTTCTTTTTTGTTTCAGAATCCAGGTAGACCTTAATTGGCTGCTTCATCTTCCCCTTTTATACGTTATAATAATGTATTTTGTATTTTATAAACTTTGCTAATCTTACCCCCTGTAGTTATCTTACATATATTGAGGTAAGTAAACTAAAAATACGTGACGTCGTCGGTAAGATAAGTAGTAAGTAAAATGTAGGAAAAAACCTGCTTTGGGCCTGAAAACCCCCTTTTCAGGTCTGGAAAAGCCCCCAATTTTTATCTTTAGTTCACCCCTATTATTTCCATGTCATCTAGCGTATGGTATCTTTCAGTTGGAAAGAAAAGAATAGTTTTCAAAAAGTATCCTGCTCAGAAACTCAAAAAGAAAACTAAAAAAATTATTAAGAAAAATGTCTAAGAATAAATCCTTTCATTTGCTGTTAGCAACGTCATTAATTTTAACATTAGGTATTATTTCAGCAGATGCTATAGCAGATGAGTTGCATCTTAATATTCAAACAACAAATGCAACAGGCGCAGTACAAACAGGAGCTTTTGATTTTGTTTTTAACATTTCTAACAACTCAAATTGTGCTATTGCTAATGTTATTTACACAAACTCATCAAGATTAACTACGGACGACAGGGGTGTAATTTCATATTATTTACCAAGTGTGGGTCTTGATTATGATATTCAATACTGGTTGTGTTATTACAGATATAATATAGATGGAAGTTTAAATAGAAGTGCTAGCTTCAAAATTGCAAGAACCCCCTACACCTTTAGAGCAAAAAACGTGACATTGAGCGGGATTGAGATTGACTCTAGTCTTAATATGACCGGCTACAATGTCACTGCTGATTATGGCCTATTTGATTATCTTGGTAGTTTAACAAACAGGATTACAACCCTCTTTACCCAGCAGATTGACGCCTCAGCAAATATCACAGCTGCATGGTTTAAGGGCAAATTCAACTGGACAGAAGCTAGTGATTATTTAACATTTGATGGTTCAGAATTAGATTTTAATGCAACAAAACTTAACAAGACAATTGATGCAAGAGAACTATGGACACAGAGCGGGACATCTGTTTATTATAATGATGGCTATGTTGGTATAGGCACAGCAAGTCCACAAACTCCATTACATATCCAAAATACTACCGGCTATACAGAATTCAGACTTCAGGCAGGAGATGCTGCTGGAGGAACAAGTGTGCAGTTTTATAGCTCTGCCGGAGCAGAAGTTGCTGAAATATATGGCCATGTTGATGATAGCAGTCTTAGGTTCCAGACAGGTGGTGACGATAGATTAACGCTAATAAGTACTGGATATCTTGGCTTAGGTAAAACAGCTCCGGGTTCAATATTCCATGTTAAAAATTATACTGGATCTACAGAGCTGAGACTTGAATCTGGCGATAGCACAGGGGCAACTTCTTTACAGTTTACAAACGCCACAGGGTATGAAGTAGCTGAAATTTATGCACATATTGATGATGATAATTTCAGAATCCAGACAGCTGACCAAGACAGATTTACAATAGATGGATCTGGCAATGTCGGCATCGGAACGACAACACCACAGAACTTGTTAAATGTGCTCGGAGATGCAAACATAACTGGAGATGTTTATAGAAATGAAAAATTATTAATTGACTGGTCTCAGGCAACAAACGGGACCCTGGCAATTAACTCGACAATTGCAGCATATGTTATAACAAAAAACAACACGATGGGAACATATGTTCGAGCTCAAGATGTAATTTATAACACAACCATGGGAACATATGTAGTTGCAAAAAATGATTCAATGGGAACATATGTTCGAGCTCAAGATGTAATTTACAACACAACCATGTCTAATTATGTTAGTTCAATTAATAATACCCAGGCCACATGGGTTACCACAAACTATGTGCCCTATACAGGCGCAACAAAAAATGTTGATTTAGGAGCTAATAATTTTACTATTGACACAAATTTGTTCCATGTTGATTCTACCTCTGATTTTGTAGGTATCGGCACGACCTCACCATCAACAAGGCTCCACGCTCTAATAGATGATGCATCAAACACAAGTGTTACAAACCTCCTTACACTTGACCATACAACCTCTTCAGCTTTAAACGGCTCTGCAGGAATAG
>CAYXYT010000027.1:0-3913 GCA_964469785.1 Candidatus Woesearchaeota archaeon
GGTGAGATTGTATTGTTACCTTAACGGGTGCTATATAGCCATTTAAGTTAAATATTTAAATACCTGACTATTACGGGTTAATATGTGGGTTACAAAACTAAAAATAAAGCACGATTGTACTATTGGAAATAGATGTGAGAGATTTAAGTGTATCTCTTATTCAATGCCATTAGGTAATTGGCATGATAAAAATTATGAATATACTTCAGAGAGGCATACGATTGAAGGGAATGAAAAAAATGTTAGGGAATTTTTAAAAAATCTCAAAAAAGATGAAAGGGTTATTAATCTTGAAATTTCTAAAAATACAGTTTTCTTCATTGGAAAAAGAAAAAAAGAAAAAATTCCTACTTCCCATTGGAATCAAAAAATATTTTTTATTAAACCTGTTTTTGTAGACAAAGATGGTTATGAGTATTGGAAAATTGCTTCTTGGAAAAGAGAGGTTATAACTGAATTTATCAAAAATTTAGAAAAAGAAAAAGAATTAAAATTAGATATACTGAAAATTCAGAAAGTTAAGTTAGAGGATATTCATTTTCCTCGTATAATGCCTAAGCTTTCTCCTAAACAAAAAAGAGCATTTGAATTGGCTGTTGAGTATGGTTATTACAAATTTCCAAGAAAAGTTGGTCTAGAAAAACTAGCTAAAATAATGAAAGTTTCTGTTTCTACACTTCAAGAACATCTTAGAAAAGCAGAAGAGAAGATAATTCCTTCTTTCAAATAATTTTTCTCAAAAGACCTGATATTTACGGGTAAAAAACTAAATGATTCTAGCTATGTGGTCACAATAGAGTGGTTAAAATGCTAGAGACAAGAACAACCAAGGAATTTTGGACAGATCATCCAGATTCAATAGATGGGACTATGCTTCCTGAAAAATTAAAAGAATATCTTCAAGCTGAGGAAGAAAAGATTAAACAGTATTGCCAAGAAAATCGTCCCGATTTAGTTTTGGAAGCGGGTTGTGGAAGAGGTAGGATAATAGAAACAATTATGCCATATTGTAAGAAAATAATTGGGGTAGATTATAGTCCAACAATGGCAAGATTTTGTTCTGAGAGATTTAAAAGCAATCCGAATATTAGGATTTATGAGGGGGATATTTCTCAAACACATTTTCAAGATGGTTATTTTGATTTGGGAATTCTTGCTTTTAATACTTTAGGCAATACTGACACAAATAAAGAAAGAGTATTGTTAGAATTAAGAAGGGTTCTTCAACCACAAGGTAAATTATTAGTTAGTGTCTATTCTGAAAGAGCAAGAGATATACAATATGAAACATATCAAAAATTAGGTTTAGATATCTTAAAAGAAGAAAATGATAGAATTCATACAAGAGAAGGCTTAGTGTCTCAAAGATTTTCTGTAAAAGATTTAGAAGCATGGTTACAAGTTTGTGGATTGAGAGGAGAAATAGAGTCGCTTAATGATATTAGTTATTTCTTAATTGCAAGAAAGGATAGTTAAAATGTCAAAAATTCCAATACTTAAAGGCTTAGAAAGAACAGAGGAAGAGAAAAAATTAGCTTTAGCTAGAAACCAACCTCTTTTATTATCATTATATTTAGATACTGCTTGTAATTTAAATTGTATTTTTTGTTTTTTGGAATCGGGAAAGAGTCATAGAAATACGCAATTATCTTTTGATGAGTATAAAGATTTAATTCAACAAGGTAAAGAATTAGGGGTGAAAAGCACTTTATTTTTTGGGGCGGGTGAACCCGTATTAGATAAAAAATTATTTCCATTAATTGAATATTCCAACCAACAAGGTCTTTATTCAGTTATGTTTACAAATGCTAGTTTGGTAACCAGAGAAATCGCTGAGAGAATAAGAGGCTTAGATTTATCTGTAGTTACTAGCATCAAATCAAGAAATCCCAAAACATTAGAAGAATTAACAAATGTAGAAGGATCTGCTGAAAAAGTTTATAGGGGATTTCAGCATTTATTAGATGCTGGATTAAATGAAACCGAACCAACAAGATTGGGAGTTGATATTTTAATTTGCAAACAAGTTTATGACGAAGTTCCTGAATTAATCAGATATTGCATTGACAATAATATTCATCCAATGGTTGAGAATCTGCTTTGGAAAGGAAGAGCAGTAGAAAATCATGATAGATTAGAATTAAGTAATGAACAAAAACAGAAACTTTCAGAGGGGTTAAGAAAGGAATTCCCTGAGTTATTAAGAGAAAGAGCATATTTTGATGGTTCTGCATGTGACATTGATCATTATACTCTTTTTGTGAATTATAATGGAAATGTTTGGCAGTGTTTTAGCAGAGATATTGTTGCAGGTAATACAAGAAGTGAACGTCTTGAAGAAATTTGGAATAAGCCTTCTTTAAAAAATTTAAGGGAAAAATCAGTTGATCCTACTTGCGATTTATGCCCGGGTAGGAAATATAATTTAGAGAAATGTTTATATAGAAAATAATTTTAAATCTTACTTAATTTTATTAAATCCAACCATTTATTATTTAACCCCCCCAACATATACTAGAAAACTTATTTCTTCTTTGTCTTTGTTATCTCAATACACATCCCGGCTGCAACAGTTCTGCCCGCGTCTCTAACTGCAAATCTAGAGGTAAATGGGTTGTCTTTTTGCGTTTCTAGAGCCAAATTTCCTTGTGGCTTAATTCTGACTTTAGCAACATCTCCGTTTTTCAAGAAATCAGGATTTTTCTTTATAACCTCTCCTGATTTTGGGTCGGTTTGCTCAATTAATTCTATGAACTGGCACGGAACCTGGGCTGTGTGAACATGAAAGACAGGTGTATATCCCTTGGCTAACACAGTCTGGTGGTTAATAACAGCGATTTGTGCTATGAACTCTTCAACAATTGGAATTGGTTTTGCAGCGTCACAGATAACATCTCCTCTTGCAATGTCTTTTTTACCAACACCCCTAATATTAATACCTACATTATCCCCAGCAACAGCTTCCTGCATTTGCTCATGATGCATTTCTATACTTTTAACCTCTCCTTCAATTCCCTCACCTGTTCTTCCGGGCAATACTTTAACTTTTTGTCCAACTTTCATAACACCTGTTTCAATTTTTCCTACAGGAACAGTACCAATACCTGTAATATTATAAACATCCTGGCAGGGCATTCTCATTGGAAGGTCTGTTGGAAGGTCTGGTTTAGGAAATAAGTCAAACTGCTCCAGAATTGTTGGCCCTTTATACCAAGTCGTTTTATCTGATTTCTTTATAATATTATCGTCTTTTAATCCAGAGCAGGCAATAAAAGTTGTTTTATCAGCAGGTATTCCAACTTGTTGCAGTAATTCAGAAACATCTTTTTTAACTTTATTGAATTTTTCTTCACTATAATCAATAAGGTCCATTTTGCTTATAGCAACACACACATTTTTCACACCCATTGTTCTCAAAAGCCATAAGTGCTCTGTTGTTTGTGGCTGAACTCCTGCCTGACCCGCAATAACCAGGAAAGCAGCATCTGCCTGGCTTGCACCAGTAATCATATTTTTAACAAAATCTTTGTGGCCTGGCGCGTCAATAATTGTGATTTGCCATTTTTGTGTCATAACTTTTTTGTAAGCCAAATCAATTGTAACTCCTCTTTCTCTTTCTTCTTTAATTTTATCCATGATGTAAGCAAATTCAAAACCAATTTTTCCGTGCTTTTCAGCTTCTTGTTTTAATTTTCTCATCTCTTGTTCAGAGACAAGTCCGCTTTGGAACAATAGCTGTCCAACTATTGTTGATTTTCCAGCGTCGACGTGACCGACGAACACAACGTTCATGTTTGGTTTTTCTTTAGCCATTGTAAAGACAACCAAGGTTTTCTTTACTAAACTTTCCTTCAAAAGAAGGTTTTCTTTACTAAACTTTCCTTCAAAAGAAGGTTTTCTTTACTAAACTTTC
>CAYXYT010000027.1:4013-7965 GCA_964469785.1 Candidatus Woesearchaeota archaeon
GTTTTCTTTACTAAACTTTCCTTCAAAAGAAGGTTTTCTTTACTAAACTTTCCTTGGCGTTAACCCTCAACTTCCCTCGATTCATCAGGGAAATTTTGAATTGTTTATCTAAAAAAAATTATGTTTATAAATCTTATGGTTTGTTGGCTTTGTTACCTTAAGGGTTGGTGGTTTAAATAAAAAAATTATTTCCCAGATTTAAGTCTATTGTCTTGTTTACATAACATTTGGCAATTTTTTGCAGTGGTATTTCCACCTTCGTGCCATGGCTTTATATGGTCTGCTTCCATTTCTTCTATTTCAAAAAACTTCTTACATTTAGGACAAATTCCCTTTTGTCTTTCGTATGCTTCTCTTTTTTGTTTATCTGTAAAAGTTCTAATACTAAGGTATTTTTCATTTCTTGTTAAGATGTATTGATAAATTCCTGATTTTTTAGTTACATCTTCGTCTAACATTAATTCTGTTATTTCTTTTTCTATTTTTTTTGGGTCAAATTCTTTATTTTTAAATTCATTATATAAAACTCCGAAAGGAACCCCTTTCATTTCCTTACGATATTTTGGAAAAATCACTTTAACCCAATTTATGACATTTTGGAAATAAAGCCATAATTCATTCGCATTTGGTTTGTGTTGATGTTTAGCCATATATTCTTCTATTTTTCCCTTACTAATCCAACTAATAGTAGTTTCTAAGTAATCTTGTCTAATTGGAGAACCTTTCATATAATCACTTGCTAAATTATATGCTGGACATCCTGTTTTACTAAAATGTCTTTTTGCATCAGTTAGCCAAGTCCCAGAATAAATAGCATTTCTTAATTCTTGGTCATATAATTTTTCCCCAGCAATATTTACTATTTTAAACCAATCTAATTTTTCTTTGTCAGTTCCCTCACAGAAATAAACCATTAATTTATAATTGAGAATTTTATCCTTTTCATCATTTGTAAGATTATGGAAGTATTTGAAATCTAATGAGAATTCTCCAGCAACATACTCACAAAAACTTATTGTTCTTTGTTGCCCATCCATCACCTCAAAAGTTCCATCTTTATTCTTAACCCAATATATAACATTTAAAGGAAAATTCTTATTTATTGTTTCAATTACAGCATCTCTTTGTTTATCTTTATATATAAACTCTCTTTGATATTTTGGACGGATGTTTAATTTTCCTTTATATCCAACAACCCCTTCTTCTTCATCATTTAGATACCCTTCTGATACTTCTTTAACAGAAATTTCTTTAAGTTCTATTTTCATAAAATAATAAATAAAAACCACTTATTTAAAGTTTCTTATTCTTAATTAGAATTCTTGCATAAACTTTCTTACTATTTACATACGGATAACCATGATTAAATTCATCAACTTTTGTTGTCGCCATTTGCCCAATTACTTCAAATTGGTCAGGATTGTATTTGTTAATAAATGTAATTGGAACTCCAATCACAGCATTATAATCACAAGGAATATCTTTAGTCGCATTAACATTGATTGCATCGTAGTTGTCATACTTTGGATATTCATCTTCATTTCCATTATATGTTTTGTAGAGAATTAATTCTTCATGTCGCTTAGCAATATCAAGATTTGTAAACCAACAAGTATTATTAGAGGAAACTATCCTGTTTCCATTTTCATCAATGCGGGCTTCTGTTCCATGTAAAGAATAATGCTTTGGCACGATGAAACCTGAAAAGTTACGATTACTATTTATGCCAATCCATATTTTATTTTCCATTATTAGTTTGAAAATTTCCTTATATGAAATCGCATTCCAGTTTCCGATAATCAAAAACTTTTTGTTGTATTCTATTAGTTGAGCCACATACTCCCTGAATAACGAAAAAGGTGGATTGGTAACAACAATGTCAGCTTGTTTTAGCAGTTCAATACATTCAGGACTTCTAAAATCTCCATTTTGTTTCAAGGGTGTTTTTTTAGTATCTCCATTTGTTTTTTCTAATTTATATGAGGATTTTTCACTTTCAAAGTGCGTTGCAATTAGTTTTTTCAATCCAAGATGTTTAAAATTTAAATAAAAATATTTCCAAAAATTACTTTCCTCTGGGTCATCACAATTAAGAAAAATAACTTTATCTTTGAAATGTTTTTTGTAATGCTTTAGTTCTCTTTCTATATCTGAAAGAGTTGTGTAGAACTCATCGTTCTTTTCGCTCTTTGCTTTTTGTAAATATTTGATTGAACCCTTTCTTGCCATTTTTACTTTTTCCTTTTATTTTTTCTTGGTTTGTCCCAGTAAGCACTTTTACACTTTGGGCATAAAATTGGATAGTTTTGTTTTCTGGGTATCCATTTATGCTTACAGCGTTCGCATTTATATCCTTTTACTTCAATCTTTATTTCAGCCATACTTTATCAAAGAAATTATCATTTATAAATCTTTACTTCTAAAAGTAGTTACTATATAGTTAATGATTTACTACCGAAACATTTAAATAGTTTAATATACCTATATAAGTAGTAATTATAAGAGTAAATAAATGGGGGGTGCTGTGAACACCACAATTATTATATAAAATAGAGGAGATTTTTTTATCATGAAAATCTTTGGTATAGGGTTGCATAGAACAGGAAATACCAGCTTAAATCAGGCCCTGACTATTTTAGGGTATAAATCCAAACAATTTCCTAGAAATATGATTTTTTACAAAGAGGGTAAGTTATCTGCGGACTTATCTCATGCGCGTGGTTTTGATGCTCTAGTCGACACACCAATGCAGATTTTTTATAGAGAGCTAGATAGGGAATACCCAAATTCAAAATTTATTCTAACTACCCGAAACATAAATTCATGGATAGAATCTGCTGAGAGACATTTTTCTATACTAAGGTCTTTGATAAGAGAACCCATACGTGGAACAAACCTGAAACAATATGTTATTCAATTATACGGCAGGGACGTTTTTAACCACGAGCTCTATGCTGGGGCGTATGCTGAACACGACAAAAGAGTTAGAGAATATTTCTATGGGAGAGATGAAGATATCTTATTTTTTAATTTGTGTGGAGGAGATGGATGGAGCCCTCTTTGTTCTTTCCTTTATAAGCCAATCCCAAAAACACCTTTCCCTCACAAGAATAAAAGTGATAGCATAAAAAATATCCTCTTCTCAGATTTAATATGGTCTCCTTTTTATAATCTTATATTGAATGGAAGAAGTTCCAGTTAAAAACCTCACTGCTTCTCAAATTGGAAAAGGAAATCTTATTCCCCCAATTTTGCTTTCAAACATGAGTTCTAAGGAAATCTTTTTTTGTTCTTCATATGAAAAAATATTTGCTCCCCAAAGAATATCAAATTGTTTTGGATAATTTTCTATTTGTAATCGTCTGATATTTATGAGTACGTCGTGCCTATTATTGGCTTTTTGGGATAGATATTCTGCTTTAGAAGGATCACCCGTGTAAGTCATAAGATAAAAACCAACAACATTGTTTTCTTTTGTAGCTGCAATTAAGCTATTTTTTATTGTAGGATGTTTTGAAGAAGCATTTAATAAGGCAAGGACATCCCAAGGACTAGGAAAAGGAGTCCCGTTTGGATGATTATGGATAAGAGTAGTATTATTTGTATATTTTGGGAGAAGATAACTAACACCGTTTTCAATTCCGCCATTTAAGACCATATTAAAAGAATTAACTTCTCTTAAACGTTTTATAGGGTGGCCCAATTTATATGACCAAATAAATTCTCTCTGTCCAATACCAAGACCTTTTTTATCAACTGTTGATTCTATTTGGGATTTTATTGAGGCTAGATCTAAATTTTTCATAGATGTAGAATATGTGGGTTATTTTTAAAGATTACTGCTTCTCGCTCAAACCTTTTTCATTCAAACATAGATTTATAAAATCTACGAAATTTTTGCTCTGTCCGGAAAGACAAAAATCTGGACAGATAAAAAAAGAAAAGTTTGAAT
>CAYXYT010000028.1:0-6806 GCA_964469785.1 Candidatus Woesearchaeota archaeon
GGCAATACCTTTAGAAATCTTTAATGCTTCAGCATTTTCAAGAGGAATATTTAAGTACTCTTTTATTTCTTCATAATCAGTGTTATACATATCTATAAAATTGCTTATTTTTGCAACAAAGATTTTTTCATCTTCATTGATATTTTCTATATGGTATTGAGAGCCTTCTGTAAGCGGTTCACAATTAGATAGGCCTAAAGAAAAATCTTCAAGCTCTTCTTCTGAATAATAGATTTTGAAAAACCGATTGCTTTGATCAAAGAATATTTTAAGCTGGGGTGGGGAAGAAGTAATATCTAAAGAAGTCCCATCTTTATCTTTAACAATATGGTTTAAATTTTCAAGACCTGTAATGTGGGTGATTTCTATACAGCTTTCAAATCCTAAATCACCAACGTCAAATATGTAGCTAGGATCCAAACTAAATGTCACAATTGTGAGATTTGAAGAAAATTCTAAAGGTGATTTTACTTTTAGATAATCTATAACAACTTGTTTGTCCCATTTACTTCTTAGCGCCGGGCTTACAATAAAATAAATAAAAATCACAAAACCGACGAATAAAACCATGGACAGAGCTATTGATACATGAGATGCTTTTTTATTCTGTATTTTTTTTATTTGCATTTTATCCAAACATAATGTTAGCTCCTGTAGCAATTAGAAAAGACATTAGCATTAAAGCAAAAGAGTGCTTTATCCCTGCTTTCAGATTCCCCAGTGTGAGTTTGCCAATTGTTAAGCCACTGAAAAACCCCTGAATTAAAAGCAGATATAAAAATGCATTTGATATTTCTTCAGGATTTATGCCTGTTCCACCGCCAATACCAAGCCCAAGACCCCCAACACCCCCAATTTCAGAAATACCGCCCACCATTGGAACTATTTTAAACTGCATAACCAGAACAATCACGATAAACACAAAAAAGATAATATATCCTTGCACAGCTAGTGTTTGTACAGCAGCTACTCTTTCTTTTTTCAATTTGTCAGACAAAGTAACTGCAGCTGCAACAGATTCTAATATTTTTCCTATATCTCCCCCTGCTTTCTCTGCCTGCCCTATCAACACAATTGATCTTGAGACTGTTTTACTTTTTACTTCCTTGGCAAAAATCTGCAAAGCACTACCTAATGGAATTCCTAAAGAAATCTGGTTCCCTAATTTTTGTATATGTTTGCTTAGGGCCCCATATGGTTTATCTTTTATGTTAAGTATGGTCTTACTTATAGGTGTTCCTGTTTTAACACTTTCAACTAAGTCGCGGGCAAATTCTAAGAACATACTCTCTTTCTCAGCAGCGAGCTTGTTCTCTCTTATTATAGAAACCACAATCGGGGTAATCCCTGCTAAAACCCCAATGCCTATAACAAAAAAGAAAAACCTGGTTCCTCTTAAAAATATGGAAGAGAGCATAATTACAAGCCCCACCCCAATTCCAATCCAGTGCGTTTTTTTAAACTCCATTTTTATTATCCTTTAGGCTGTTTTAAATGCAAAAATGTTAAAAAGATTATATTTATAATAAACACGCCCAAAACAGTCATGAGAGTTATTGTGGATGTGCTTAGAGCAAGGCCCAAACCACTTATTTTCATCATTATTAATAAAAGCATTAAAATCATTGGAGCTGCAATAACAACACTAATGTAAATGTCCATAAAGGTTTCAGATGTTTTTGTGGCTTTTTCTCTATCAATTTTGTATTCAAAGAGCAGGGTTTCTGATCTTTTTTGGAAAAATTCCGGCAGGTCACCACCAGAACTTATTATTGTTGCAAGCCCATTTAATAATTTTGAGAATTTTTTACTTGGACTATTCAACGAAATGTTTTTTAGAGCAGTAATTAGATCATGTCCATAAACATTTATTTCATTTATCAGCCTTGTGAACTCTCTTTCAATATAAGGATACTCTTTTGTTGAGACAATTATATTGAATATTTTGCTTGGATCAGTCATAGAGCCAGCAATAGCAGCCATGTGTATTGTTGCAAAAGGAAGTTCCTCATTTATTCTCACTGCAGATGACCTTTCTTCCATTGAAGGATAAAAATACATAAATAAAAAAGCCATAATGGGAATCGCGAACAAAATCCAAAAAGTTTTTAGTAGTTTTATCAAAAAACCCCCGGTAGCAAGAGTTACAATTGGAAGCTCTGTACTTACATTAAAAAACAAGAAAAAAAGAAAAATAAATACCCCGATAATTGCAGATACTAAAGTTGTAAGAAGCAGGATAGATACATAGCCTGAAGGAGTAAAGCGTAATTTTGCTTTTATAATATTTCTCTCAATATTTTTGAATTTTCCTTTTTTAATAAGAGATTTTGAATAATTCGCAAAAAATCTATTCGCTATTTTAGAATATTTGCCGGGTTTTTTCCTTTTCGTTTTAACAACTTTCTTCCTTTTTTTTCCCAATCTTTTTAGAGTCTCTTTCTCAAGCTCTGAAAACAATTTATCTTTTTTTGACAGCTTAATTTTAGCTTTTTTTAGCATCTCTTGTTTGGGCGAGGGTTGCTGGAATTGAAAACCTGACTGAATTTGTTGAGCTGGCTGAACTTGTATTCTTGGGGGTTTTGTTTTGAGGTTTAATGGTCTTGCCACCCCGGTTTTTCCTAAGAGGTCTAAAAATTCTTGGTTTGCTTGTTCCAGGGGTTTTTTTAATGAAGCTATGTGACTTAAAACCAGATTTTTTTCAGCAGGATTTTTAGACTTGGATAGATTATTAAATAAAGAAGTAACTTCATTAATAATTTTCTTTTCTTGTGAAACTTTTTCTCTTAATCGATTAAAAGGATTGTCCGGGCTCATTGAGTCACCTCTGAGATTTTTTTCTGCAGATGAATCATAACTTTTTTTGTTTTGTTAAAGCTCTCAAAATCTTTTTCATTATAAGCTCTTTCTAACTCTGATAAATTTTCTTCTAGACTTTTAATTAAGTGATTAAGAATAGGCATCTCCTCCTTTTTCATAACTAAAAAGAATGAATCTTTGTTATTAAATATTTTGATTAAGAAGATTAAGGAGCAAAATAGGTTATATCGTCTGTTAAAGAAGAGTCTTTATGGCTTTAATCTTGGCACTACAAAACTAGAAAAGACATTAGCAAAGGAAGAAGGGATAAAGGTGAGTGTAGAGGGTGTTATTAGTGAATTTGAGCTGGGGGCATTAATTTTTTCCTTGTTAGGTGTTGGAAGCTCGTTGGTTCATCTTAATAGAAGAAAGGATTAATTATTTTTTCTCACTCAATACCAAACCTTTTCAAAATATTTTCTGGTTGTTTGTAATATTCATCAATTATGTCCTGAACCTGCTCAAACTTAAAGATTTTATTTTGATAGAGTTTATAAAGCAGTTGCGCTCTTCTTCTAAATTCTAGATTTAACTCCCCCATACTTAGGCCATATCTTTTTGAAATTTTCTCAAATACCTTGCTGTTTTTCTTAAAATAAAACTGGTCATCAACAGAATTCCAGACAAAAGGAGTATTTGTTACTGCAACCCCTTCCGGAGTTACGTCAACTATTTCTACAATTTCCCGAAGTTTCCTGGTCTCTTGTTTATTTACCATAGCATGAGTCATTATACAAACACCGTCGAGAATATTTAATAAACTTGGAGAAAGTTCAATTGGGGGGGTTTCTAGTCTTTTTATAACAGTATCAACAGAGTCAGCGTGTATAGTACTTAAAGATGAGTGGCCGGAAGCCATTCCCTGAAACAAAACATATGCTTCTTTTCCCCTAACCTCTCCAACAATTACATAATCCGGGTTTTGTCTAAAAGATGCTCTTAATAAGGTGAATAAATCAATTTCTCCTAAGCTACCTACACCAGTAGCAGTTCTTACAACACTCGGGAGCCAGTTCTCCCTCGATAAATTTAATTCGCGCGTGTTATGAACAAAAATATTATTACAAATGAACTTTTCATAATCAGGAATGCCTAAATCAAATACCTCTGTTTCTTTTGAATTTATTTTCTTAATGCTTTTCACTTTATCCCAAAATATATCGTTATGGGATAAGTCATTAAATAAAGAATTCTCTGGAGCTATTTTCTGCAGATAATTTCTACCAATATTCTGCATTCCTTGCAAATATGGCCACGATAATTTAAAGTCTTTATTTATCTCTTTTAATTGAGCAATATCTAAAGGAATTACATCTGAAGATGTGTGGTGGGCTTTTTTATTCATAAGATTTAATTTTTCATTTTTCCTTTTTTGCAAAAAGCCAATTTCTTTAAATTTTGAAATATTTTCTGAACTTGAGATAGACATGTTAATACATTTATCTTTCCGATTAAAATCATTTATTCTAGAAATTATTTCTAATCTTAAGAACATAGATTGTAAATCTTCGAGCAGTTCATAACTTTGAGAAGAACAGGAAATCTCATTTTTCTTTGCAGTTCCGTCTGCACTAAAATATCCTTTGATGAAATGCTTAATTTGCTCATTAGATAAGTTAAAAATAAAATCAGGTATTTTTTTGGTTTTTGAATATCCATCCAGTTTCATTACTTTTTTCATAAATTTATAAAATACACTACTATGTATTCTTAAGGAAATTTGTTTATCGTTCATAGCAGAATAATTAGAACTAAGATAGTTTGCAATTCTTTTAAATAAATCTCTGCATTCTTTATCAGAGTTAGATACAATCACAGAATTTTTATTATAGTTATCGTAACTTCCGTCGCCGAGCCATAGTCCGCAAAATTCTAAAAATTCTTTGCTGATTTCAAAAATAACAGGTATAGAAGATTTATTTTTGCTTTTAATCCTTAAGTTTTTTAACTCTTCATAAGAAAAATCAATATCTAGGTTTATAAATTCTTTAATCTTGATTAAGTTATTGTTCTTCCACCAGCGATATCTCTGTTTTTTGACATCTAAATCTTTAAAACCATATTTTTTAAAAATCTTCTTTATTGGCTCGCCAATTAAAAAATCGTCCTCAAAATATTTTAGATAATTGATAAGGTTTATCTCTTTTGTTTGCTCTCCTTCAACTGGAAGTTTTCTTGGAACTGCAATAAAAGATTCTCTTTCTTTCAGCTCTGGAGGCTTTACTTCAATAAGTCCGCCATTTCCAAGAGAAAAGAGAGAGTGGTCTTTGGTTACTTTTATTTTTCTTCCTGTTGCAGTTAATATTTCATAAATGTCTTTTTTTACTTTGTGTTTTATATACCTTTGTGGCTTAATGAAAACAATCTTTCCCTCTTTATTAAGAGTCATAACCTCTGCATCTGTTTTATCGTCGACAAATTCCTTAATATTTGTATTTCTAATTTTGCCGTTTTCTTTTATAATTATTTTAGAGTCTCCGGTGACACTATCTTCGATTGAAACGACTCTTGCTTCAGGAGCGATAAAAAACGAAATAGCATTTAACAGGGTGGTTTTTCCAGAAGCAGTGCCCCCTATAATAAGGAAATTTATTTTATACTGAAGCGCTAACCACATATAAGCAAGCATCTCAGGACTTAAGGTTCTGAAGGCAATTAATTGTATAGGAGTCCAGGGAGTTTTTGTGAACTTTCTTATTGTAAAGGTTGGACCTCTGCTAGTAATATCTTTTGTGTATGTTGCATTTACCCTGCTTCCGTCAGGCAAACTTCCATCCAGTATTGGGCTAGCATAAGAGATATATTTTCCACACCTCTGAGCTAGTTTTTCAACAAAACCAGCTAACTTATCCACGTCTTTAAATACAATATTTGTCTTAAGATTTCTATAAATCCGATGAATAACATAAACAGGAGTATCAAGGCCGTTGCATTCAATATCTTCCACAAAATAATCTCTTAACATGGGTTCTGCCTCATTAAAACCAGCAAAATCTCGAACAAGATAATAATATATTTTTTTATAACTTTCATAAGAAAGATATATTCCGAGCTCTGCTGCTAAAAGCTTAAATCTCTTATCAATATAATCAAGTAAACTATCCTGGCTTTCCCCAACAAGTGTTTCAAAAGTAATAAGATCCCTCATAGCAGAAATTATCTGGTCTCTATAAAGAATTTCTTCTTCGGTTAAGATTGGCTCTTCAACCTCATAAACCATCTCATAAATTTTTGAGTTCCAATAAATATGCACAAATGCAAACGGGGCGATTAAAGAATATCTTACATTAACTCTTGTCTTATCTTTTACTTTTTTTAATGGAGGTATTTGTGGATTAAAGTCTATTTCTACACGCGGATAATTTTGCATTGTTTGTTTTACCATTTTAACCAAGCTCAAAATCAATAACTACCTTACTGCCTCCCTTATTTGTGATAAATAAATTATATGACGCCCCGGATTTAGTTATTGTTTTTAATTCATCTTTATTTAAATATGTTAAATTATAAGCTTCAGAATAATCACTTGTTAAAGTCACAACGTTAAGGTCACCTTTTTTTTCTGTATGCACAATCACACTTCCATAAGGAACCTCTTCGCCAGGTTGACTATAAGCATATCTGCTTTCTATCTCAAAAATTATTTTATCGTTCACCCCATCAATCTTCAAATCTCCTTTTTTTATATTTAACTCAATTAATCTTTTATTTCCAGGAATTCCTATATTAGAAATAACATTGTTAATATCTTCCATAATTCCAACAGACTGCTCAATAATTGTTTTATCTTGGACTTCTGCTATTTTTGGACTTGCAAAATATAACACTAAACCAATCATGACAAATGCAATAAGGGTATAAATTATTGTCTCAACCCAGATTTGCCCTCTTTTTTTCATTTAAGTTTCAAGGATACTGATAGCTTCAGCTATCAGAGGAATTGAATC
>CAYXYT010000029.1:0-6781 GCA_964469785.1 Candidatus Woesearchaeota archaeon
CATCAGCGCGTCTTCAGGAAACCCACACCTTTAGGTGTGGGAGGACGTCATTTTATTTTAAGATCCTGATTTTTTTAGCTTCAGGATTTTTTTTAATTTCTTCTGATATACTTAAAATCTCGCTTCCTGATTTTAATAGCTTTTCTCTGGCCTTTTCTGAGAACCCGAGAGCAAGTATTTTGATTTTTTTATCTATTTCTCCCAGAGAGAGAACTTTTCCGGGAACAAGAATAGTTTCTCCTGCTTTTGCCTCTTTATTTATTTTTTCAAGATTTACATTTGTCTTTTTTCTTCGAGGACTGGAAAGAATACTTGCTATTTCAAGCCAGTTTTTATTCTTTTTAGCAGCAATTATTGTTTTAACTAACTCTGGATTTCTCTTTCTATTGAGTTGTTTTTCTATCTTGGTTTTTGATTTCATTGTATGTTCAGGAGAAAGAGCATTCTCCTGCTACCGCGTTAACTCGCAGGTAAATTTTCTAGTTCGTGTTGGTTTATAAAAGTTATTATCAGTTATGCAGGAAGGAGGATTCGAACCTCCGAACTCACTAAGAGACGAGATCTTGAGTCTCGCGCGTTTGACCACTTCGCTATTCCTGCATAAAAATACCACAAAAGAACAATATAAAAAGCTTTAGAAATAATTATTTAATCTTCTTCGAGACAGAAGCAAGATCGTTCTTTAAAGCCTCAATGGCTTTTGTAAAAATACTTTTTACAGACAACTGCCCAAAAGATTCAAGAGAAATTACTAACTCTTTTGAATCGCCCTCTTCCTCAGGGTCAAGAGAGTCTCTATAAGACATAAGCCCTGGAGAAAATTTAGAATGCTCACTTCCTTTGCCCGCCCTTGCTGTCGCAACAAGCTCGATTTCCTGCCCCTTATTTAAAAGAGTTATTGGAATTTGATTATAAATCACTTTTGCTGGGGACAATTCCCCGGAGTAAACAAACCCCTCTTTTTTTACATTTAATTTAAATTTAGCCTGCGTCTTCCCGGTCACTGGTTTATCTATTTTTAAAGGCATTAATCCGAGCCTGTGCGCAATTGTTTCATCATATAAAGGAGAGTCATTCTTTGAAATTTTTACTTCATCAATAGCAAGCACGAGAAGTTCATTAATATGCCTTCTTATAGCATTTGCCAGGCTTTCATCTATATCCACTTTAAAGACCAGTTCATTATCTTTTTTTTCTATGAGTTCCATTTTATTATTAATATTAAAATCTTATTTAAACCCTACGCCCCCTTCTTCCCCCCTTTTTCTTTGGCCCTCCCCGAGGATATCTGGTGGTGTCTAGAATATTAAGTATTTTAAAACCAGCCCGCGATAAACTCTTTATTATGGCCCGGGCCCCTGGTCCAGGAGCAGGATTTCTTGTTTTTGCTCTTATTCTTATGTACAATGATTTAACTCCTAAATCTTTTATCTGCTCTTCTATCCTTTTTGCAATAAACATAGCTATAGTGGGATTTGCCTTTAATCTATCATGTTTTGTAACCATTCCGCCAGAAACCTTTGCCAGGGTCTGACCAGCCATGTCTGTAACATGAACAATTGTGTTATTAAACGATGTATAAATGTGAACAACACCCTCTACTTCTTTCTTTTTCTTTGCTTGTTTTTTTGCTGGTTTTACTTTTTCTGTTGTTTTTTTAGCTTCTTTACTCATTTTTTATTTCTTCATCTTTAGCTTCTTGTTTTACTTCGTTTGCCTTCCCTTTTTTAGAGGTTTCTTTTTTCTTCTTTGATTTCACAGAGATCTTATTTTCCAGTTCAACAGGAACAATATAAGAGGGCTTGTTGACAATTTTTTTATCAACCAAAACCTTTTTATGAGTTATTAATTGTCTTGCCATTTTTGAGGTTGTGGCAAGTTTTTTTTCTAATAAAACACTTTGCAGCCTTCTTTTTAAGTAATCTTTTGCATCTAACGAAAGAACATCTGCTATTGAGTCCGCATTGATTCCTATTTTTTTTAATCGACTAAACAATTTTTCCTGTTCTTCTGGGCTAGCATTTACCAGGCTTTTTGCACGCTCTCTAATGGAATTTATTTTTGCCTCTGTTTTCCATATCTCTTTTTTGTTCTTTAGTCCAAACTCTTTTTTTATTTCTGCCTCTTCACTAATTCTTTGTTTATCAAAAGGTCTTTTTGGCCTTGAATATTTTTTATGTTTTCTTTTCATTTTGAATTCTGATTTACTCTAAATTTTTTTAAAAAATTTATTTTCATTTTACTTTTTCACCTTCTTCTTAGTTTTCCTTTTAATTCCAACACTCTTGCCCCTGTTTTTTCTGAAATGGCTTTTTGTTCTCTGCCCGCGCAAGGGCAAACCCGCAGAGTGTCTATATCCACGATAACTTCTAATTTGTTTTAATCTCTTAATATCAAAACTCTTTTGCAATTCTAAATCGCTTCCAGTTAGATGTTTATTTTTTCCCGTATCAAAATCAGCCCGTCTATTTAATAAAAAATCAGGCAATGAAGAAGGATTTTTTATAAAAGCAGAAATTTTTTTTATCTCTGCATCTTTTAAAGACCCTATTTTTCTATTTTTATCTATTTTTAAAATCTGGCAGACAGCGTTAGCCAGCCCCCAGGAAACCCCGTTTATTTTTGCCAATCCTGGATAGATTTTCATGCCCCCCCGAATATCTTTTGAGAGAATCCTGATTATTCTTTCTCCATATTTTTCTTCTTCTTGTTGTATTTTTGCTTTCATTTCAACGAACAAATAAATTATATCTCTCAAGACTTGTCAATTCTTTCAAAATTCTCTTCTCAATTGCAGTTTTAGGATCTGGAAGATTTTGAATTCTTTTTTTCATATCCTCAAAACCCCCAAATTCTTTTTTAGCTCTTTGGTTTATTATTTCCTGCATATGTTTTTTCCCAAACCCCGGAATCAGCTCTATTTGATGTATTCTCTTGTTTATCGCCTCTGCTTTATTAAAGAAGCCAACAAATTTTTTTTGATTCTTTTCAACAACCTTGTCAATAAATTCTTGTAGCTGACTTTTAGCGGATTCTGTTATTTTTTCCCTATGAAGCCTACCCAGAATATAATATATTTTATCTCTTTTACTCTGTCCAATATAAACCCTTTCTCCAGCTTCTAGGCTAACCCCCCTCCTAGGAACAAGCTCTAAAAGAGTCAGGTTGGCCTCTCCTATAGCCTGAGCTATAGGCATCATTTTCTTTTCTAAAGGATACCCATGAGGCAGGTATTCTAGTATGATTGCATATTCTTCTTTCTCCATTTTTCCTATTTGAATTTTTTAATTTTTTCAAGTATTTTGTTTGTTTCATTTTCATCTAAACTAACATCTGTAAAAATTTTATTTAAATCCTCTTTTGTGTCCGGCATTAAATCAATCATTTTGCTTATGTGTTTCGAATTTATTTTAATTAAATTTAATTCCCGCATTTCTTTCCTCAAATTTTTTGCTTCTTTTTGATTAAGTTCTGCAAATTTTTTTATAAAGCCAGCTAAATCTACCACGCTCCCATCTTTTTTCTTCACAAATTCCTGTGCTTCAATCATGCTTAATGATTTAGTGTCTTTTATCATCTTTCTAATCAGTGTTTTATTTTTTTTAAGTGTGTTGGTTCAATAATAAATCTTTTTTCTTTGTTTTGGTCTTTAATTTTAATCATGTATGCTTTCCCACGTTTATTTTCAACCATCCCTGTTTTTCCCTGAAGCCTTTCCGGAAAATTAGATTTAACAGACCTCTCTTTTACAATAGCTACAGAGTCCCCCTCTTTCAGCTCTTGAAAGTACTTACTAAGTTGCAACTTGCCACGAGTCCTGATTTTCTTTCTTCTACCCATAAATTAGTCAGAAAGATTCTATTTAAAAAACTATCTTTTAGAGTTTTGAGATAATAAATTTAAATAGAGAAGAAAGTTTTATGAGATAGATTAAGATTTGTAAGGAGGTGAAACCCATGGCAAAGAAAAAAGCAAAGAAGAGAGCCAAGAAAAAAGTGAAAAAGAAATCAAAGAAGAAAAAAAGATAAGCTAATTTTTAATTTATTTAAAATCATAGAGAAGAATCACCATCAATGTCCACATTTTCAGAAGCACTGCTGAAACCCGGAGGAAGCAGGTCATTATTTTTCCTCGCATTTTCCATATTCTCGACGATAGCATTGAACATTTTTTCTCCCCAAACACTCTTGCCACAACGATCACAAAAATCTATAACCCTTTCTAACGGGATTTCAGAACTACAATAAATACATTTTTTTGTCATTTTCCTCTTTTAATTATTTTAAAAGAAAAACTAGTTTTTAAATTTTTGTTTGATTTTGATTTACTCATATCTCAAAGCATCTGCTGGCTTTAATCTTGCAGCCTGCATTGCAGGAAAAATTCCAGATGCAGCGCCAATAAAAAAAGAGAACGCAAGAGCGCCGACAATCAGAGATAAAGGGAAAGAAGCTTTTAATAAGGGCGTCCCAAGCATGGTAGCTGCAATATACTCTGTGGCTTTTGCTAGTCCCATTCCAATACCTATTCCAATACCCCCCCCAACCAGCCCTAAAAGACCAGATTCAAATAAAAATATGTATAAAATATCAGAGTTTTTCGCACCCACAGCTTTCATAGTTCCTATTTCTTTTGTTCTTTCAAGCACAGCAGTATACATTGTATTCATAATGCCTATTCCTCCGACGAGAAGAGAGATAGCAGCAATTCCTACAAGAACCGCCTGAATAACTCCAAAAACTTTTGAAAAAGTTTCAAGAAGTTGCTCAAAGGTTTGAACCGAGAAAGTTTCTTCACCCTCTTTTTCGTTTCTAGAATCTCTTAATTCTTTTTCAATGTTTTCTGCAACCCCTGAAGGCTCAAAACCAGGTTTTATTTGAACATAAATCATGTCTATTTCATCTTCTTTTCCAAGAATTTCTCTAGCTGCATCAATAGGCATATAAATTTGAGTATCATCTTGAGGATTACCTATTTGTTTCATTATCCCAACTACTCTAAAATCTCTTCCTTGAATAACAAGTTTGTCTCGTAAATCAACAGCTTTTTCAAAAAAACCATCCTCTTTAGCAATCAAGTAGCCTATGCTCACCTTTTCTTTATCGCCTTCTTTCAAATCTCTGCCTTTTTCAGCCTCAAATCCCTGCATTTCTTTCATAATCTCTGCTGTTTCATCTGTTGGTAAGCCAACAATTAGCGTTTGTTTTGCTTCATCTCCAAATTCCACTAAACTAGCACCATAAATAAATTCCGCAGCTATATCAACACCTTTTGTTTTTCGAACACTTTCGAGATCTTCAGATGTTAATTTTTGAGCAGCAGCCAGGGACATAAGTCCCATCCCTCTTCCAGGCATGACGATTAGTTTGTTTGCACCCATTATTTCGAATTGTTCTTCAATAGAGGTTTGCAGCCCCTGTCCAAGAGAAATCAGAGCAACAACAGCTGCTATTCCTATAAAAATCCCAATCATAGTTAACCAGCTTCTAAGTTTTCTTCTCTTAAGATTATTCAATCCGAGCGAAAAGTAATCTTTCATTTTAGGAGCTACCCTCTACTTTTTCTTCTCTTTCTTTTTTTTAGAATTCTACGGATTATGTAGGCAACAACCAAGACTCCAATCACAACATATATGGTATAATTTGGTTTTTTTACCAAACCAAGTTCTTGAGCTTCTTTTAATGAATAAGTTCTTAATGTTATACTTTTGGTTTCTGTAAACTCTTTATTTGTTGAGTCTTTAAATCCCAAGGTAACCTGCAAGTTTATCAGCCCAGAGGCACTTTCACTTAGGTATATGTCAAATTCAGCAGCATCAAAATCATCACTATCTATATCTCCGAGATATTGTTCGTTTTCAGAAAGAAACCTTACCCCCAAAGCATCGCCCACTTTTAAATACATAAATTTAACGTCTGATAAACCAGAATTAACCACCCGTATTGAAAGAGCATTTTCTCTTCCTTTGATTAGTATGGCATCTTCTAAGGAAACTTTTAATTCTGGTTCTGAATTGATAGTTATGCTTATTAATTCTGATTTTGAAGAAGAGTTTCTATCCTCATCTTCATAAGTTATTTCTACAGGAATTTTGTAAATACCAGAACTAGCAGAAGGCAAAACAATCAGCTTAAAGCTAAACCTCTCTTCATCTCCTTCTTCTAGCTCATCTAAAAATTTCTCAGAACTTGATTGAAAAGGCGCAAAAGGAATATCTCCAGACAAATCTAATTTAACATTTAAATTAAAAACATCATATTCAAATATATTTTCTATTTTAATTAAAATATCCACTGTTTCTCCCGGAGCAACCTGTGTTGGGAGACTATCTACATCAATGATTGAAACAGCAGATGTTAAAGATAGAAACAGAACTAAAAAAACCAGTGTTGATAATGTGAACATTGTTTGTTTATGCATTTTATAAACCCTCATTTTCTAACATCCTTAGGAGAATCTGATTTTGACTCAAAACAACTCTTACTGGCTCTAAAGACCTCTTATAAGGCCCGACATCATATGCGAATTCTAATACATACCCTTTTAGGTCGCGACTTTTCCTTGCTGTCTGCACTTCATTATAAAATTCATTTTTAGTTTTAGAACCAAACCCATTAAAAACAACCAGTTCGAGAGGATTAGCCTCTATCCCATTTCTAGCTATAACACTTCCCTCCTTTACCATCCTGAGCTCACTTATTTCAAAGATGTTTATTATCTGTTTTGTCATTTAAGTTTCAAGGATACTGATAGCTTCAGCTATCAGAGGAATTGAATCCTT
>CAYXYT010000030.1:0-6726 GCA_964469785.1 Candidatus Woesearchaeota archaeon
TTAACATTTTATTTAGTGATACCTCGCGCTTTAGCGCGGGGTAGTTCATTTTTAAATTAACTTGCTGGTGCTTAAAATATACAACTTTCATCATCGATTCTTTCCTGGACCTTTGCATCCCCGCAACTAATAAATGTTAATTTATTTTCTATTTCCTGAAATCTTGCGGGAATTATTTCAACCAGGTAAACCTGATTTGGGGCAAGAGTATCAAGCTTAAAAACACTTATTACTTCATCACCTGGTTTTATAGGATTATCAGCCCCCGCCACAAATACAACAGCATTTCCTGCCCACATACCACCGGATTCAATATACTCAGAGATATCAATTGTTGCTATTTCCTGATCAGACTGGTTTGCAAGATGTATAAAATATCCCCCAATATTAAATTTTCCATTGTTTTTTAAAGTTAGATTAAAAAAAGGAGAATCACAAGTATACTTTTTGATAAAAAAAGACACTTCATCAGGGCACTCGGGCGGTTCCAGAGGAACATAAGTTTTCAGCCACTGGTAAACAATAACTCCCATAACTACTGCAGCTGTTATTAGTAAAACATACCCAACCATTACACCAACCCCTTTTTTATTCTTCAGCATTTTCTAAGATTTTTTAATCATATTTCCGGTGAAAAAATAACCCCCCTCTTCTTTTCCTTCAGCGAGGATAAAATAAAAATTACTTCCCTGCTTTAATTCAAATTCGTGTTCAATTTCGTTTATCATAATTATTGTTGGGTTTGGGGGAGATAGATATGAATTTGAAGTATATACACCTTGTCCAATCTCAAATTCTGCGCCATTCACAAGAATTCTTCCCGGATAATTTTTCTGCCGAGCCGCCACACTGATTTCATCAGTATCTCCAAAAACAAAATATAAATTTTCTGCATTTGAGTAAGTTGAATATTTTTCAGTAAAATCCAGCAATTTATCTTTTACAGACATGTCTGTATTGAGCACTGCATTATCTAGGACATATCTGCTTTCAATTTCTAACTCTTCAGCAGCATCATAAGACTCTCTGAATTCCTCTTTTTTTAGTGTGTTTGTTATTGTAGCAAATCCAAAAATTATTGCGATAATTATTATTGCACCAATCAAATAAAATTGCCCCCTTTTTTCCATAAATAAAAAAGAGAAAATAAGTTTATTAATTTAGTGTTTTCAGTGTAGGCTCGAAGGTTTGCTCATGGATTGCCGGAAAGCTACCTTTACTCTTTCTCAGTTCTGCGACCTGCTAAGCATCTAAACAAATGTTTAGGGCTGCTCCGATCAAGGCCTGACCCAATTCGCATCTGCAAGATCAAAACAGACAGAACGTCAGCGTCCGAATAAAGACTTTCTAACGCACTAATCACGCCCCTCCTTGCAGTCTGCCATAAAGCCCATTTGCAAGCGGCGGAGGGCTGACCCGCCAACCTAGCCTACGAAATTAATGTGATTCAGGGGTATTTAATATTATTGGTTAATTGTGCTTAGCTTTCTGGAAAACAACAAAGAATTTAAAGAGGAATTTTCTATTATTGATATGGAAGAAGAGAAGAGGGTAAGATTTTTTAGAGCTTATGCTCAACTGCCAAAGGCTCTTACATCTCAAATTATCGTCGTAGTGGACGAAAAACCATATACATGGGATGCAGTTTATTTTGAAGTAAAGAATAAGACCCCCTTATCCGAGAAACTTTTAAATACTCTTTTTGCTATGAAATTAATATGAACAAAAAAACTGATTCTACAAAAAATGAGATTGATGAAAGGGCAAGAGAACTAGTCATAGCTCGTGTAGAAGCACAAATGTCCCCCAATTTAAGATTATCTGTTGGAGCAGAGGGAAGTCTAGATAAAGAGGAAATGATAGAACATGTTGAGAAAGGAGACGAGACAGGTAAGCAAATAGTAGAAGCTCATCTAAATTTTATTAAAGCACAAGCAAGTGGGCAGTTAGTTTCCGCTCTTACTTCTGTATAATGAAGAAAGGAATTTTAATGACTCTGCCAACATCGGATGATGTTACAGAATATCTTTCTATTTTTTCTAAAGAAATAATATCTGAGTGTTCTGGAAAGCAAATTAAGATTAAAACAATCGAAAAAGAGAATGTAACAAGAAAAAATGTTGAAAATGGAATAAAAAAGCTTGATTATAAGATGGTTATTTTTAACGGGCATGGGTCTCCAAAAACTATACAGGGGCATAAAAATAAAGATTTAATTATTGTCGACAAGAATGACAATTTACTAAAAGATAGAATTACATATGCACGAACATGCTGGACAATCATGGAATTAGGGAAAAAATGTATGAAGAGAAGCAAAAAAGGATGTTTTATAGGTTATAGGATACCTTTTATGTTTATTATAGATAAAACACGAGCTGCAAATCCAATTAAAGATAAAAAGGCAAAAATTTTCTTTGATACTTCAAATTTAGTTCCTATAGGTATTATTAAAGGACATACTACGGGAGAGTCAAATGAGAATTCTAGGAAAAGTATGTTGAAAGCAATAAACAAATTTTTAGTAAATGTGCTGAAAGGAGATAAGGACTCTGAAGCAATTGCACAAGCTCTTTGGAATAATTATTCTAGTCAAGAAATAGTCGGAAACGCTGATGAAAGATTATTTTGATTTCTCAATTACCAACTTCCCACCTTTAACATCAGCTTTTAATTCATCACCAACCTTTAAGCTAATAGAGGACTACTAATAACTCTCCCACAAAACAAGCCCCCCACCAGCATCTCTTAAAAACAAACCATCTCCTCTTGAAGTCCAGACATAATCCTCCCCGCCCCAAAACAATTCATTCTCATTATTAGCTCCCTCTCCGACAATAACTCTAATCTCTTTTCCTTTTTCTAGAACAAATATCGGAAATATAAACTTCTTTCTTCCCTCATGTTTAATCTCCCAGCCAGTTAAATTACAACCATGTTCACATTGATTGTAAAAAACAACTTCCTGGCTTTGATAATCAAATTCTTTTAATTCAATGCAACTTGCACACATATCTTCTGATTTTTCACACAGATTTTTATTATTTTCAATGCATAATTCCCATGCCTCTTTAAAAGTATTATAATATCTGTCTTTTCCGGTTGGAAAATAAAAATTAGCAAACCCGTTTTCAACTAATTTTAGGTTTATGTTTTCTCCGTCGATGAAGATATATGCTAGAGTTCTCTGATATTTATCCTCTTTTTCCTTTCCAAATTCAAGACGCGCTGTCTTGTTTAGGCCGAGTTCTTCTAAAAAGCTCTTGGCTTCTTGGTAATACAACTCGCCTTTTTCAGGAGAATTTATTCCTAATAATCTGATGTCTTCCCCATTAGCCACAAGGGTATCACCGTCAATAATTCTCTCAACGTTTACAACTTCATAATCAATTAAAAAATTTTCAAGAGCTCTGTCGAGGAAGGGATAGTTTATGAAGAGAAGTAGAAATATGAGAAATGCCAGCAGAAGAATTTCTTTTTGTTTTTTATCCATTTTATATGCTTTATAACCTAAATTAATTTAAATAAATTAAGGTGATATAATGAGATTTTATAAGAGAGCAAGAATTGTAGCGGGGCTTATTATATGGAAATATTAAGTTAGCATATGAACAGAAGACTAATGGCTTGAGTGATGCATAATTCTAAACAAAAATAAGATCTTAGAACTATGGGGTGTAGGAGGAAAAGGATACCGAAGCACCCAATATCAACCGAAGTCAATACCCCCTACTCTAAGGAAGTGGTTTTAGGGGTATTTAAATCTAACTTTTTACTTTTGAGTGAGAAATTTTTCCTGGTTTTGTCTAATCTTCTTTCCTGGTTTGATCTAAAACTTTTCAAAAGTTTTATGCGGGGGACAGGATTCGAACCTGCGTAAGCACTAAGCTACAGGATATCTTATCATTTCATTATAGAGTGATCTTAAGTTTGACATCTCTCGCGGAACCTGATTGAGAACCACGAACAAATCCTGCCCGTTTGACCACTCCGGCACCCCCGCATAAGTATATCTCTTTTATTTTACTTATAAATCTTTTTATGAGTATCAGATAAGAGAATCATTCTATCCTGTAAGGTTGTCCTTGGTAGGCAATGACCAAATTTCTTAAAAACTTGCCATTTAGTGTAATGTTTGGGATTTTTAAAACCTATATTATTGATAAAAAACTCTATGTCTGCCTTTCTATAAATTAAAACAGTGTAAACGAAGTTTCTATTTCCTTTTCCTTTATAAGGGTTCTTCATTCTAGGATGGAGCCCTAATTCTTGAAGTAGACCAAAGACCTGTTCAACTAATTTTCTGGAAACCATTCCCAATTTTATAGTGGGTCTATTATTCTTTGGATTTTTAGCAGACCTGTTTTTATCAAAATAAACATTGCCATCTGTATCAAATAATCCTCTCAAAAATCTGAGATAAAGCTTATTATTCTTTAATATTTCCTCTGGTATTTCAATATTAATTTTTGGACCAGATGAAATTCCTAATTTTCTAAAAAAGTTAACAAGCTCTTTTTTAAATATATGAAAGCCATAAACACCAACTTTCGGATGTTCTTTATAAGTTACCTTTTTATTAAATAAAGGAATCATTATTTTTTTATTAAATAGAGGAGCCACCCAAGTATCATGATATTCTTTTTCCTCTTTTAAATCTCCTCCGAGATAATATTCATAATATCTTGGAGTTATGCTTATACAACCATCCCCAATATGCATACCTATAATCTCAGCCAAGTCCCCATCTATTTTCATATATATGGGCTGTTTTTAAGACATATAAATCCTTCTATAAAAAGCCCCTGCTGGGACTCGAACCCAGAACTTCCATCTTACGAGGATGGCACTCTAACCAATTGAGCTACAGGGGCCTAACTTTCCTTGACACTCACTTCTCCTTTAAATAAGACAACATTTATTAATCTTTTTTTATATTTTAAGTCATGAAACAAGAGGTAATAAAACTTTTGAAAAAAACTCTGAAAGAAAAAAAGCTAAGAGTGAGCGGGGAAGAGATTGAGCAGGTTCTGGAAATTCCTCCGTCTTCAGAGTTGGGAGATTATGCTTTTCCCTGTTTTATTTTATCTAAAAAACTGAAAAAAAATCCAGAGCAGATTGCACTAGACCTCAAAAAAAGAATAAAGCCTCCAAAGTCAATTCAAAAATTAGAAGTTAAAGGACCTTATCTTAACTTTTTCTTAAACAGAAAAACTTTTGCTAAAAAATTTATTAATGAGATTTTGTCCAGGAAAGAGAAATTTGGAAGTGCAAAATTGAAAAAACAAAAAAAAATAATGATAGAGTTTTCTCAGCCAAATACACACAAGGCATTTCATGTTGGACACATAAGGGGGACATCACTGGGAGAGAGTTTGGCAAGGATCTTCGAATTTCAGGGGTATAAAGTTATAAGAGCAAACTATCAGGGAGATACAGGGATGCATGTAGCAAAATGGATTTGGTGTTATCAGAAGCACCATTCAGAAGAGAAAATAAAAAAAGATGAAAAATGGATAGCTTCTATTTATGTTGATGCTGTTAAAAAATTAGCAGACAATGAAGAACTTCAGGAAAGGGTTGATGAGATTAACAGAAAAATTGGAACACGTAAAGACAAAAAGTTAGATTCTTTGTGGAGAAAAACAAGACAAGCTAGTTTGGATAATTTTGAAAAAATCTACAAAGACTTGAATACGCATTTTGATGTTTACTTCTTTGAAAGAGAGATGGAGAATCTAGGGAAGAGAATCTCAAAAAAACTAGTGAAAAAGAAAATTGCAAAGGTAAGTGAAGGGGCTCTGATTGTGGATTTAGAAAAATATGGCTTGGGCATCTGGGTTTTATTAAGAAAAGATGGAACTCTGCTTTATCCGGCAAAAGATTTAGCACTTGCAAAATCTAAATTTAGCAAATACAAGCTAGACAAATCGATTTATGTAGTGGCAGTTGAACAAGATTTATACTTTAAGCAACTTTTCAAAACCCTGGAACTGATGAAATTTAAAGAAGTTAGCAAACTCAATCATGTTTCTTTTGGAATGGTTAGATTTCCATACGGAAAAATGTCGTCGAGAACAGGAGAAAATGTTTTTTATTCTGACTTTTTGAGAGAACTAATGAAATATGCGGAAAAAAACATTAAAAAGAAATGGCCAAAAATTCCTAAAAAAGAACTGGAAAACAGAGCACTGAAAATCTCAATAGCTGCAATGAAATACTCTATGCTTAAACAAAATCCTGCCAAAAGCATTATTTTTGATCCAAAAAAAGAGATAACTTTTGAAGGGAACACCGGATCTTATTTACTTTATTCATATGCTCGTGCAAATTCTATTTTGAGAAAAGCAAAACTTAGAAAGACAAAAAACAAGAAAGCCAAATTTAAGACCTCTGGACTGGAATTAGAACCAATAGAATTTGAGTTAATTAAAAAACTCTCTCAATTTCAAGAGTGTGTATCTGGAGCTTATAAGAATTTAAATCCATCACTAATTGCGAATTACTCTTATCAATTAGCACAAATATTTAATGAGTTTTATCATGCCTGCCCTGTGATTGGCTCAGAGCAAGAAGCATTCAGACTTTCTCTAGTTGATTCATTCAGAGAGATTTTAAAAAATTCAGTGAAATTATTGGGTATAGAAGTGGTTGAAGAAATGTGAATAAACAGCTATGTGTAAAAATTACTGATGTTTCTTGTAGAAATCAAATACTTTAAGAATA
>CAYXYT010000031.1:0-6676 GCA_964469785.1 Candidatus Woesearchaeota archaeon
CGTTAACATTTTATTTAGTGATACCTCGCGCTTTAGCGCGGGGTAGTTCATTTTTTAACTCCTTTCTCTCTTTTTTTATCCTGTTTTTTCTTCTCTTTTTGCTTGGTTTCTTTTAACTTTTCTTCTTTCTTTCTTACTTCTTTTAAAAACTTTTCAACATTTACATTGTAAACCGGAAATTTTTTCTTCCTAACTTCCTTCAGGATTTCTATTTTTTTCTTTTTTCCTATGTGACCAAGGATAAGTATTTCATTTTTTTTGATGTTTCTAAGGTCTTTAAGTGTATTAACAAGCACAGGTTTTTTCCCAAGAATTTTATGGGCCTTTTTTTTGCTCTTTTTATAACCAAGACCAACACTCGCAGGATATCCTCTTCTTTTTTCACGCATTTTATTATCTCTGCCTCTTGGCCTTCTCCAGGTCTGCTTTTTCTTTCTCTTCTTTCCTAACTTTGAATACCTGTTCCAAGTCCTTCTCAGAAACTTAGTTTTAGCCATTATATTTTCCTCCCCACTTTATTTATATTGATTAACACGATTTATTTTAAGATGTTTTGAGTGATTCCATGCAAATGATATAGAAATATTTAATTTATTGGCTATTTGTGGATAACTCAATCCACTTTTTCTTAATATTATAACTTTGGGTTTAATTTTATCCACATCTTTTTGAAGAGTTTTCCACACCTTATAATTATTAATCTCTTCTTCTAATTTTTCTTTTTTATACGATATATTAAAATTAACAAGTTTAGAAAATAGTTCAACCGATTTTCTATCACATAATATAACGCCCGCTTTACAATATTTGATATTAGAAATCCCAATATTATGAAATAAATCAATAATTTCTTTTAACCCTTCTTTATTCTGATTGGCAAGTATGATTTGCCTTTTAGACACACATCCCTGAGAATCTGCAAATCCCTGTATATATTTAGTTTGTATATTTTTTGGTGCTTCTTTTATGGCCTTAGGAACGCCCCATGTTTTTTCTTTAAAATCACAATCATATCCTAAAACATCCTTACATACTTCTTTAGATTGCAAAACAATTTTTGATCTTATTTTTTCATTTTCTCGTCTTTTTTTTATTTTTTCTTTTCTTGGTTCAATTCCATATACTTTTTTGAGGCAGAAAACAAAATAATCAACAAAATCTTTATTGACTGCTTCAAGAACAACTCGATACTGGCCATTACTTATTCTATATTCAATAAAACCATCTCCAGGTCCAACGACCCCCAAAATATATGCTTTTTCTGGAATCAGTTTATGATAATTGGAATTAATAATCTTTTTAGGGTTTCCTCGTTTTTTTAAATCAATATGTTCTTTATGTAAGTGCCTTCTAACTGCACTAAAAGAGACACCACACATCTGAGCTATTTGTTTTATTGATAAATCTCTCCCATATAATTTAATAAATTTTTTGTGTAAATCAATGTTGATTTTCTCTTTTGAAGCTTTTCTAAATTTTATTTTATTTTTTAATAAGTATTTTCTTATAGTTGTCTTACCAAGATTTAGTTTTTTAGCTATCTTATTTGTACCTAACCCTTGTTTATATAATCTTATCATTTGTTTTTCGCGTGTTAAATTTACTTTAGTCATTTTTATTAAACCCCCTTACCAGCACGGCTGGTAATCCAAATTCCGTCTTGAAAAATTCTTAAATCTTTTCTCTTAATTTTTGTTGCAGTTTCAAGATTTGCTGCTGTCTGCCCGGCAAGCTCTTTATTTTGAGAAGTAATGGTTATTATATCCTTATCAACTTTAACGTCAACACCTGAGAGAATTTTGGATTTTCTTGATATTTTCTCACCCAAGAAATTTTTAATTATAAACTCATTACCTTTTACCTCAACACTAATCGGAAAATGTGTGAAACAAACTTTTAGCTTATATACAAATTTCTTTTGAACCCCGGAAATCATATTTTGAATATGTGCTGCGATAGTATTTATCATTTTCTTTTCTTTTTTTGTTGAATTTTTAGCTCCAAGAATTATTTTATTGTTTTTTTTCTCAAAAGTTAGTTTATTTATTTTGAAAGTTCTCTTATTTTCCCCTTCCTTGCCCCCCACAATTAGTGCATCTCTTTCTACTCCAACCTCCACTCCTTCTGGAATTTCAATATTTTGAAAAATTTCTTTTCTCATTCTCTAATAAAAATATGCAATTAAACACCCCCCTTTATTTTCTTCTTTTGCTTCTTCGTGAGTCATTAAACCCAGATTAGTTGAGATGATAAGAGTTCCAATATCTCTGGCTGGCAGGTATCTTCTCTGATATTTTTCAATTTGATCAACCTTGACTGTAAATCTGGGTTTTATTGCGCGGCACTCAAATAAGTTTCCAATCACAACCTCAATAGATTTATTTTTACTATCAATTTTATATCGTTTTACGACATTTTTTTGTTTCATTATTTTCAGAATTTCAATTAGCAAATTTGAAATTCTATTTATGTTTACAACTTCTTTTTTAGCCTTTTTTGCGTTCTTTATCATATTTAAAGCATCAGCGACGATATCTTGTGACATTTTAACCTGTTTCTCCCACTAATATTTTATTATTAAAACCATCATATCTAGTGCATCTGTCATTTTTTGAGTCATAATCCTCACAAGTTTTACATTCGTATTTTGTTAAAGTGTTCTCTATTTTTCTACAATCTGCAATTTCTATTCCTTGTGCAATTTTAACGAGAACATCTGTTTTTCTTTCACACATTTTAAGTATATTTTTTAAAACCAATCTCTTCAGCTATTTCTCTGAAGCAGTGGCGACATAAATTTAATCCATATGATTTGATATGAGCCCCGTATCTACCACATTTTCCACATTTTCTTACAGCTGTTCCAATTTTTCTTTTTTTGGGTTTATTATGTTTGAGAAATTTTTTATGTATTACTGGCTTGTTTTTAAGCTGTTTCAAGATTTTTTTCCAGTCACTTGCCGTCATTTTATACAAATTTTGTTTTAAATTTATTTTCCATGAATTTGATAATCTCTTTTTTTGGCACCATTTGTCTTTTTGGAAATTTTCCTTTTTTTATTTTTTTCATTTTCACTCTTTTTCCTGCTCTTTTAAAGACAACACTAACATCTAAGCCAATAATTCCAATATCATGTTGGTACTCAATTCCCGGAATTTCAATATACTCTTTTATTCCAAACGAAAAATTATTTTGAGTTATTTGTTTTTTATTTAGAGCATTATCTATTGTTGACAACATTTTTTTTAATTGTTCTTCCGGATTTTTTCTTATAGTTACAACAGCGCCAACCTCTAATCCTGGTTTTACTTCGAAAGAAGGGATTCTCTTTTTTGATTTTATTTTTGCAGGCTTTTTTTGAGTGAGTAATTTTAATAGTTTAACTCCTTTTTCTAAATTCTCGCCAGTCCCACCCACACTTAGAACAACCTTTTCAATTTTTATCTCTCGCATAGGATTTGTTTTCTTCAGCATTTTACTCTATAACCATCATTTGTTTAATTAAAACGTGAATTGTTTTTTTACCAATTTTAAGTTCTACCATTTTTTCCTCGAGATTTATTTTGTTTATCACGCCTTTTTTCCCAGAGTGTTTACCAGCGAACACTGCCGCTTTCTTTTTTTCCTTTAAAGCCACGCATTTCTTTATTTTTGCTTTTTTAAGATCAATTAAAACAGAATCATTAACATTGCAATTAATATCTGAAATAAAATTTCTCCCGTCGCTAAGGTTTAATTGGGTTTTTTTACCTTTAAGAAGTGTTTTATTCACAATTTTGCATATCTTCTGGTTTGCCTCTTTTTCTTGTACTTTTTTAGAACTAAAAACCCCTTTTTCTGAGAGTTCTATTCTGTAATATTCTTTTGTGGGAACAACACTTATTATATCAAACAAGTTAGCCGCATTTTTCTCATCTTTTATTATCCTATTGTTAAGTAAGACATCTTTTGAGTGAATAATCCTTTTTGCCTCTTTTCTATTCTTAGCCAACCCCAATAAATCTCTTAAGATAACTAATACTGGAACCCCTTGATAAAGGTTAAAATTAGCTCTGACTACATAAGCAGTGCCTTTTCTTTTCACAGGCCAATTCTTAGGAACTTTTTGTCTTTTTAGGTGCATTTTTTTCTTTTTTCTCCTCCTCCTTTTGTTTATCCTTTTTTACAATTTTTCTTTTTCTATCTTCTAAATTTAATTCCACAATCTGTAAATTTGAAGGCTGCATGAACACATCAACTTTTGACCCGTCTAATTTTTTTATCTGAATACCTTCAACACTTACTTTTGATTTTTTCAACCTTACATTAGTTATTTTTCCTTTCTTCCCCCTGAATCCCCCGCGCATAATTTTTACAACATCCCCTTTCCTTACTGGAATATTTCTTATTTTGTATTTTTTTCTTAACTCTTTTGATAAATTAATACTAACAAATTTTTTTCTAATATGCAAGGGGGCATTTGCTAAGTATTTCCTCTGTTTTCTTGGTTGTCTGCTTTTTTTCCAGTGCTTGCTAAATTCTTTTTTCATCTTTTATCTTTTTCTTGGTTTACTCTAAATTTTTTTGAAAAATTTATTTAATATACAATTGAAGCTATTTTTGCAATCTGCGGCCACCTTTCCGCAATTTCTCTTGCAATTGGTCCTTTAATTTGGGTTCCTTTTGGGTTTCCCCGGTCATCTTTCAATATTGTAACAGCGTTATCTTCAAAAGAAACCCTTTCTCCGTCTAATCTCCTATAGGGTTTTTTTATTCTGATTATAACAGCATCAAAAACCTTTCCTTTCATATCAGGGATACCTTTTTTTATGCTTACTTTAACCTGGTCTGCAATTTTTGCAGGAACTTGTTTTCTTTTTCTTCCCTTTCCTTTTTTTACAGAAACTATTCTTATTATTTTTGCCCCGCTATTATCAGCCACAATTATTTTTGCTCCAATATTTAAGCCTTCTGTTGCCCTTGCACTTATTGCTTTCATTTTTCCTTTTTATCTTTTATTTTCTTTATAACCACAAAATGAATTAATTTACTCAATGGCCGGCACTCTTGAATTTTTATAAGATTCCCAACATCTATTTCTTTTTCCATTTCCTCAGGAAGCCGGGCATGGATTTTTGTTTTTGTTTTTGCATATCTTTCATATTTTCTTATATAAATCATCCTCTCAAACTCAATTGCAACTCGTTTGTGAAATTTTTTTACAACCCTTCCTTCAAACACCCTCCCTCTTGGATTTATTTTCTCTTTCTTCTGAGCTTTAGCTAGTTTTGCTTTCTTTTCTTTCTCTAAATTTTTCTTTCTTCCTTTTCTTTTCATTTTCTTTTCCTTTTGAATGGGTTTAATCTTCTATTGAGTTTTCTTCAAAACCAAGTTTTATAAGCAAGGGCTTTACTTTTTCTTTATGATTTCCCTGAAGCACAATCCTGTCTTTTTTGAAAGTCCCTCCGCAAGCCAACTCGTTTTTTAGAGTTTTTGCGATTTTCTTCAGGCTAATTCCTTTGTCAAAGCCACTTATCAGGGTAACAATTTTTCCATATCTTTTCCTATCTGTTGTCACTTTTATCCTTTGAGAACCTTTTGCAAGGTCTTCCCATTCTATTGCCTCAACAGGCAGTCCTGTTTTTGGATCTATTTCCATGTTATTTATTTTTCAACTTATCCTTTTCAGATTTGTTGAGCGTAAGTATGCGGGCAATGGTTTTTTTGATTTCTTCTGTTTTTGATGTTTTTTTTACAGAGCTTGCCTTGGATTTGATTAGTTCTAGTTTTAGTTCTTTCAGTTTCTTATCTCTTCCTTTTTTTCCAATTTCCTTGAGTTTTCTTATTTTTTGTGATTCCATTTTATTTTTTCTTTATTTTTTAGTTTTCTCTGATTTTTTTGCATCTACTTCTTTTTCAGCTGACTTTTTTAATTTTTTAATAAATTCGTCGTCAATTTTGATTTTATCTTTTAATTCTGCATCAGGAGACAATATGCTTACTTTTACACCAACTATGCCTGGTTTTGTTTGAGCTTTTGATTGTGCTTTATCAACTACTTTTGCGCTATCCCCTACTTTTTTCAGGTATCCTTGCGCAAACCTCCAGGATTTTGCCCTTGCTCCGGGCAGTTTACCAGACAATCGTATCTCAGCGCCAAGTGCTCCTGCTTTCATTATTTTTTCCAGTGTTCTGTATGCAGTTACTTTAAATCTTAAGGGCCCAAACCTTTCAAGTGCAAGAGCAATTTCATCTGCAATTATTTGAGCATCAAATTCAGGATGTTTTATTTCATCTATTTCTACGTGGGGATTTTCAAGCTCAAATCCGATTTTTAAAACTCTCGTTAATTCATTTATTTTTTCCCCTTTTCTACCAATTACAAGCCCGGGTTTATTTGTAGAGATAATTATCTTTTCACCCACAGGGGTATATTTTATTTTTACTTTACTTATTTTCATTTTAATAGATTCTTATTTAATTGAATAAAAAATCTTTGATAAATGTTTGCTCCTGCTAATTCAGATAATCTTTTTTTTGTTAAATCTCCTAAAATGCAATATTTTTCAGGATTTCCATTTGAATCATATGACCAAGGATTTGATAAAAGTATTCCTTGATTTGTTATATTTAATGAAGTTAAAATTCTTCCTATTAAATTGCTTTTTATAAAAGGGGAAATTTTTATTTTTGGGA
>CAYXYT010000032.1:0-6564 GCA_964469785.1 Candidatus Woesearchaeota archaeon
AGCAAGCTACGGATGTTTTAGACCCAATAAAAATGGCTGCGACTTGGACCGCTAGTATTACCGCGGCGGCTGGCACTAGTCTTACCCAGTCCTTATTCGCCAAACTTTTTACATTTGGCAAAAGCTTCTCAATAGAGAAGCACTCTGGTTCAAACTGTCACGCTTGCGCGCATTGCAGATTATTCTTAACTGCTGCACCCCGTAGGGCTGGGAATAGTGTCTCAGATTCCCTCTCAGGGCCTCTCCGCTAAGAGCCCTTACAGATCACAGGCTTGGTGGGCCATTACCCCGCCAACAACCTAATCCGCCGCAGCCCCATCCTTAGGCACGAGTTTCAGAGATAAATCATTCCAGGGTGTATCTCCTATCAGGTATTAGACTTAGTTTCCCAAGCTTATGCCTGACCAAAGGGTAGGTTAGCTACGTGTTACTGAGCAGTTCGCTTTTCCACTTACTAAAAAACAGAAAAAACTTGCATGTCTAAATACAAACCAGAGAGCCGCAGCCGCCAGCAGGATCAACTGGATTTAAACAATATCATAAATTTAATTAAAAGAGAATAAATCTCCATTGCGCATTCTCGACGAAAGATATCAAGAACACTTCACTCTACTCCTACTATTGGCTTTAAAAGACACCTTCGGTTTCCTTAGAGATTTCCCCCATGAAATCTCTGGGGCTTAGAAAATCCTTTTGAGATTTTCTCAGCTTTTAGAAACTTCCCTTAACCCTATTAAAAGGAGGGTTTAATAAAGGGAAACTCGGTGCCCTTTATGAGAACTACATCTAGATGACTGCTTTTACATACATCATACCCTAATGCAAGATTGATATCGTATGCACATTGTTAAGGCACTCATCTTAGTTACAAAAAAACAAGATGAGTTTTATTTATAAATGTTTGGGGGGGGATCATTGTTAAAATTCATATTTTTATTCCAGCAAGTTTTAAATCTGCTGGGATAACTGTCCTTTGAAACCCGTATATTTTACTCATAGATCTATACCATTGATTTTTGTACACAGCTCCTGTAGCAATAGCAAGCATTCGTTTCCAATGAGAATCTTTAAATATTTTTAGGTGTGGAAGAGCTTTTTCAACAAGGCATGATGCATAAAGCTGACACTCTTCAACGACTTTTTTATCAACCATAATTTGACCTATTTTTTTAAGATTCTTTTTATCTGTGGTTTTGCCCCCAAAGACTTTCAAAAACAACTTTCTTTCACTATTATCAGCTTTTTCTAGAAAAACTATATTTGGGAGTGTATATCTTCCATATCTTATATCTTCAAAATCTTTTGTTATATCTGAAATGTCATTTGTCACCATGTAAGCCATACCAATATATTTTCCAAAATTTGATAGTGCTTCAATCTTTTTTTTATCGGCGTCAGCAACCATAGCCGATATCCTTAAGATGTGCTCCCAATAATTGTATGCGTAGGTTCGTCTTTCATAAATCTCTTTTGAAGGTTCTTTATTATGATTTTCAATAAAGAAACCCTCATAAATATCCCGTATAAATGTGTATGTTGACGATAGAATTTCAGAACTTTGCTCTCCCCCCAAATCAAGTTTTTTTATAGAATCGCTAATCAACTTAAAGACTATACTAACTAAAATATTAGATACAATAATTTTATCTTCAGTAGCTTCACGATTATTATATAATTCTGTATCAAATATAACATCGCTACAATAGTAAGAAAATTCAAGCAAATCCATTGCAACTGCTATTGGTAAAAAGCCTTCAAGGTTTTTGCCACTACAAATTTCATAACCCATTCTTGAAATCCAAGATCTCATCTTAGGTTTTCCTAATCTTCCCATTGCAGCTTCATATAATTTTTGATAAATTTTATCATCTCTACAAATTCTTCCTAAAGATTCTTTAAAATAAGAGATGATAATAGGATCAACTAATTCAGATGTCTCTTTCATTCCTTGAAAATATTGATCAAGCAATTCCATTATTTCTTTTTGTTTCGCCCGTTTTTCCTTTTTAGTTAATTTCTTATTCATTTTATTATCTCCTTAATTTGTGAAGATTTAATCCTATTTAAAGCTAATTTTAACCAAATAGTATATTTACTTAGATTTTTATTAATCTTTTGTTTTAATTTTTCTATAGGGATCCATTTGTAATTCATAACTTCTTTTGGGTTTGGTTTTATTTTTCCATCAAATTTCCCAATAAAAACACAGTCATATTCATTTTCGATTAAGCCATTTTGAAATCCCGTGTTATAAATAAAACAGAATAATTTTTTAAGTTTACAATCGAAACCCATTTCTTCTTTTAATCTTCTATGGCTTGCTTGTTGATAAGTTTCATTTGGTTTTGGATGGCTACAAACTGTATTAGACCACAAACCACCAGAATGATATTTTGTTTTAGCTCTTTGTTGAATTAGTAATTCTCCTTTCGAATTGAAAATAAAAATCGAGAAAGCTCTATGAAGTTTTCCTTCTTTATGGGCCTTTATCTTTTCTTCAATTCCAATTTTTCTATTGTCCTTATCAACTAAAATAACTTTTTCCACAACCATATTCTTACCATGTTTGTGTTATTAATAAAATTTACCTTTCTAAACAACCAAAAAGACACCGAAGACTTAACAATACAGGGGGGGCATTAATTCTCTAGATTTTCTCTCCAAAGCTAAGAGAAAATTTTGAAAGCTTTTTTTACCTTTCTTAGCATCACGTTTAACGTCCTTATTATTAATTAAAAAGACCAGTTTTCCGTACATAAAACACATTCCGAGATCAAAAAGACTTCCGCTACTTTTTCCATTCCAGTAGACATGAATCTCGTCAGCTCTTTTAATTGCATTTCGATTATCAAAACAAATTCTTAAACCGATTGGATCATCTTGATTTGTGTCCCTCGGAGGATAATATACCTTGTGGCCCTCTTCTTCTAAATCAGAAATATGCTTTTCAATTAATTTTTTCTCTTTTTTTGTAGCACCCCTCACCGGACAGATTATAAAAATCTTTTTTTTAGGAGCTTTTTTCATTTTTATAAAATGCATCAACAAGTTTTCCCCGAACATTATCCCACCCAATAACAGTCACAGGACTTTCAAAGGCCAGGCTGGGATAATAAATTCTGAGATCCTTTAACATATGTTTAATATTTTCGTAACCATTAGCAGTATACTCTTCTTTTCTTACTTTTGATGCTTTACAATGTCTTACACTAATTATATCACAAGCTACAGATACTCCTTTATATGGACAGCACAATATTGAAGAACCAGGAGCATAGTTTCTATGCCCTTTCCGTATTGTTATTTTTCTCTCTCCTGTTAGTACTGCATTCCACACCTCCTCATCAGAATCTAATAAAAGTGCTTGTAGGGGTCTTCTTAATTTTTTAAACATTCTTATCTAAAATGAAATAACATTTATAAGAATAATTATCCTGTAAAAGATATGTCACTAAAAGAATATCAGAAAAAGAGAAAATTCGCTGAAACTCCTGAGCCACGAGGCAGGATAAAGAAATCAAAAGCGAAAAAACACCTTTTTGTAATACATTTTCATAGGGCAAGCCATGACCATTATGATTTAAGATTAGAAATCGAAGGAGTTTTAAAATCATGGGCTGTTCCAAAAGAGCCGCCGAAGACAAAAGGCATAAAGCGTCTTGCAATACAAGTTGAAGACCATCCATTAAGTTATGCAAAATTTGAGGGAGTAATTCCAGAAGGGCATTATGGAGCTGGAACAGTTAAAATTTGGGATAAAGGAACTTATGAATTAGAGGAAAAAAAGCCGAGCAAAATTGTTTTTGAACTTAACGGCAAAAAACTCAAAGGAAAATATGTTTTAATAAAAACAAAGTATGCGGGTGAAAAATCCTGGTTGTTTTTTAGGGTGTGAAAATATAGAGAAAATCTCCCCAGCCAGACTTGAACTGGCACACATCGGGCTACGGCCGATTGCTCTACCCTTGAGCTATGGGGAGAGAATTTAGAAATCTAGTGATGCTATTAATAATTATAATAACTTCTAGAATTAATAATATTACCTAATCTATAAATTTTTGTTCTGAATTTCTTAGCCATCTTATTATTAAGAGTGAAGAGCATTTAAATTTTTTGTTTTTTTACTTCAATCCCCACCAGTCCACCACTCAAGCTCAGGAATATCTGCGTCAATTTCTCGAGCCTTGCAATATCCTCGTGTAAGCAAGTAGAAAATCACACCAAGACTTTTCCCGCTTTTATTGTTACCAATTATAATCTGGTCAGCACCTTTTGCGAAATTGTTTGTGTCGCAAATCATCAAGACCTTTTTGCGAACTTTTAAAGTATCATTCAAAGCGTTTTTATCAAGCCACGAGTCTGTGACTATTGTTAACTCGTTTTCAAAAAAATCAGAAAGGGTTGTATTTGTTAATATTCCAGCAGGATATTTTTTTGTGAATACCCTTATTCCAGTTAATTCTCCAAATTTCTCAACAGCTTTCCACCCAACAGGTCTCTTGCAAACAAGAATAACCTTTTCCGGATCAAATTTTGATAAGTATTCTATGCTCTCTTTTATTTTCTCGTCAATTAAATCTGTATTAAAAATAGCAAGTCCATCAGCTCTTCTTCTGTAAACAAAAGGCCTCATTTGTGGTGTTACAACTTTTGTTCCAATGTAAATCCCGGATTTAACATAATCTTCAAGGGGGATAAGCATCGCTGTTTTTTTCTTACCTCTAACTTTTTCCTTCAGTTCTTCTGTTTTAGCTTTTTCAAGTTTCTCTTTCAGCTTTTCAGCTTTTTTCAAAAGCTCTTTTTTCTTTGCCTCAATTTCTTTTGATTTTAAAGATTCAGCTTTAGCTGTTTTCTCTAATTTTTCTTTAGATATTTCTTGAACTTTTTCAATCTCTTCAGTTTTTTTTGCCATGAGAATTCAGAGTGGAAGATATTTTTAAGGGTTTCTATTTCAAACCCCCCTCAATTTCAATCAATCTTTTTATCTTAACCTCACGCTCTTTTCCAGTAATTCCACACTTGAAGAAATCAGCACCAAATCCAAAAGCAAGGTCTGCGAGAATGTTTTCACTAGTTTCTCCGCTTCGATGCGAGAAAACAATTTTAATATTACTCTTTTTTGCCAATTCACAGACTTTTTTAACCTGCAGGAGAGGACCAATTTGATTTGGTTTGACAATTATTGCGTTTATGCTTTTGTTTTTTATCGCTTTTTCAAAACGTTTCGGATTTGTTGTTGTTAAATCGTCTCCGACAATCAACCTATTTGGAAACTTCTTTAATACTCTTGCAAAACTTTCAAAATCCTCTTCGTGAAATAGGTCTTCTATATAAAACAAATTAAGATTTTTGATTAAATTTGAAAGATATGATAATTGCTCGTCAGGAGTTCTTTTGAGAAGTGGGTTTTTGTAATTATATTTTTTTCTTTTGTAAAAACTTGAAGCAGCTATATCTAATCCAAGCGGGATTTTTAATTTTTTAAGAATGTCAAGAACCTCTTTTTCATTAAGAGAGGTCACCCATGCATCTTCATCACTCTTTTTTGATTTGAAATTTTTATCAGCGATTTTTAACAAACTTTCTGTTTCTTTCTTTGCTTTTTTATTCATATCCCAAGCTTTTTGAAGTGATTTTGATTTTGGGATCAATAAGAATTCCTGAAAATCTGGTTTTTTGTCTGCTTTGGTGTGTTTTCCACCGCCAATACAATTTCCAACCAGGCGTGGAAATTTTTTTTCTTTTGAGTTTATCACTTGCCAGACCTGTTTTTTTTGCTCTTTTGCCAGGGCTTTAAGAACCGCTGATTCAAATGCAAAAAAAGTGTTAGCCCCAACATGCCCGTCAATGATATCTTCAATCCTGCGTAAATCCTGAAATTTTTCTATTTTTTCTTCAGAAAAATAATCACTGAATTGTTTTAGTGTTTTAATATCCTGCTCAAGTGATTTTTTATACGGCTTAGCTTCATTTTTACCCCGGGATTTTCCGTTTGGCGAGGAGGCAGAAAAAACACCCACATTTGTTTTTATTTTAACAAAAATTGTTTTTTCTTTTCTGGAATCTAGAATTGATTTAGCACTCACTTCTTTTATAACAACCATAAATAGAATTATGAAATTTGATTTATATAGATTTGGTTAAAGAACCAAATGTGCTATTTATTAACATATATTTAGAACCCAATAGGTTATTTATTATCCTTCTTTGGAAAATATCTCTCAAAAAAACAATCATCACACATAGCATCGTGACAATACTGATTATGCCCACCTATTTCTTTATCACATTTTTTACACTTAAATTTTTCTTCTTCCATATTTAATTAAAAGATTAGTCATATTTAAACTATTTCACATAAGCAGAAACCAAAGAGAAGTGTTACTTCTTTCAAAAAGTAACAGAATAGAAAGATTTATAAACACTAATTTCTAAGAAAAATCATGAAAACGCAAACTAATTCACAACTTCCAGTAAAAGAAGCAAGACCCATCATAGAAATTCCAAAGTTTATTCCGCAAGCTGGTTTTTTAGGCGGAGATGACGGAAGAGAGATTAACAAAG
>CAYXYT010000033.1:0-6069 GCA_964469785.1 Candidatus Woesearchaeota archaeon
TCGACGAGATAGAATGTGTCAGGGAGCAGGGGTATGCAACGGATTATGAAGAATACATTTCAGGTGCCCGAGCTGTAGCTGCGCCCATCAAAGGATTCATTGATCAGTTGATCGCCCTGTGGGTGGTCGGATTCAAAACGAATCTCAGTGACCAAAAGATGAAGATTTTCACGAGGGAAGTCAAGGAAACTGCAGAAGCCATTACCCTGAAGCTAAACAATAATATTTAATTTTCATCACAATCAATTTTATATACTAGAGCCATATGAAATTACTATGCCAAAATTTGCCCACATTGCAGACGTGCATTTAGGAGGATGGAAGCAAAAGCCATTACAAGCTCTAAATTCTATCTCGTTTCAAATGGCTGTTGATGCTTGTATTAAGGAAAAACTGGATTTTGTTTTGATTGCCGGAGATTTGTTTGATTCACCCTACCCGCCAATAGACACTCTTAAACAAACTTTTGCAGAATTCAAAAAACTTAAAGACAAAAAAATTCCGTGTTTTATTATTGCCGGTTCTCATGATTACTCTGTTTCTGGAAAGACCTTTTTAGATGTTTTAGAAAAAGCAGGATTTTGCAAAAACGTGGAGAATTTTGAAGAAAAAGATGGTTTCTTGATTTTAAACCCAGTGGTTTATGAAGGGGTTGCTATTTATGGTTATCCAGGGAGAAAATCAAGTCTTGAAATAAAAGACCTAAGAAAAATAAAACTAAATGATGCTCCCGGAATGTTTAAAATTTTAATCCTGCATACCACAATTGACAAAGCCCGTGGAACCTTACCAGTAGATGCTATTGAATCAGAGAGATTGCCAGAGGTAGATTATTATGCACTCGGTCATTTACATATGGATTTTCAACACCAGAATTTTGTTTACCCAGGCCCCATATTTCCAAATAATTTTGCAGAACTTGAAGACCTTCACCACGGGGGGTTTTATATTGTTGATACTGATTCAGAAAAAAATCTAAAGAAAATAGACCTAAAAATTAAAGAGGTGGAACCGATAGAGGTTGAGGTTAGAGATGCTGTCAGAGCAACAGAGCAGATAATTTCTGAGATAAATAAACGAGATATTGAAGATAAAATACTTCTTTTGAGAGTAAGCGGAGAGTTAGAAACTGGCAAGCATTCAGATATAAAGTTCCAGCAAATAGGAGAGCATGTAAAAAACAAGGGCGCATATTTTATGCTAAGAAACACCCATAATTTAAAAGTAAAAGAGCCTGAAATTGAAATTGAGATTAGTCAGACAGAAAATATTGAGGAAGAGGCGATAAAACTTTACTCACAAGAAAACCCGTCTGAATTTAATAAACTAATTCCGCAATTAATAAATTCATTCTCAACAGAAAAGCAGGAAGGAGAAACTAATGAAAATTTTAGAAATAGAGTTATTGAGGACTCTAAAAGAATCTTAAGGTTTTAGATAATTAAATCCCGGTAAGCTTTGAATGAAACTGAAAAAAATAATCCTGGATAATATAAGAAGCTATAAACATCAAGAGATAAACTTCCCAGAAGGATCCACATTATTATCAGGAGATATTGGTTCTGGAAAAACCTCTGTTCTTTTAGGAATAGAATTTGCTTTATTTGGGCTGCAGCCAGGACAAAGAGGTTCATTTCTTTTGCGAAATGGAAAAAATTCTGGAAGGGTTATAATTGAGTTTGAGGTTGAAGGAAAAAATATCTTGATTGAAAGAAGCCTGAAAAGAGGAAGAACAATTTCTCAGGATTATTGCGCAATAACAATGGATGATGTAAAAGAGGAGACTTCTGTCATGGAGCTGAAAAACAAGGTGCTTGAACTTTTAAATTATCCAAAAGAATTTTCAAAAAAACAAAACATTCTCTACAAGTTTACAGTTTATACTCCGCAAGAAGAGATGAAGCAAATAATTCTTCAAGACCCTATAACAAGAATAAATACGCTAAGACATGTTTTTGGCATAGATAAATATAAAAAAATTTTAGAGAGTGCCTCTCTGGTTATCTCAAAAATAAGGGAAGAGAGAAGAATAAAAGAAGCTCTTACAGCAGATTTAGAGAAAGATAAAGAAAATCTGGCCTCTAAAGAAGATGAACTTGAAGCAAAACATTATAATCTTTCCTCAATTGAAAAAGAACTTTTCCTTAAAAAAGAGAAAAGAAGGAAAATTGAAGAGGAACAAAAAGAGATTGAGAAGAAAATCAATGAGAAAAATAAACTTGAACAAGAGATTGAAAAAGCAAAAATCATGGTTGCAAATAAAAATGAATCTATTTATGATAACATAAAAACAATAGATAGATTAAAAGAGCAGTTAAAAGACCTTGAAAGCCTGAAATTTGATGAATCAAAAATTGCTGAGTTTGGAGAAGAGATAAAGCAGCTGAAAAAAGAAAAAGAAGAACTTGCTGAGAAAAATCTAAATACAACAGCGAGAATATCTTCTTTAGATTTTAAAAACAAAGAAAATGAGATTATTAAAAATAAATTAAAAAAAATAGAAATTTGTCCAACTTGTTTGCAGGATGTTGAGCCAGTATACAAGAGCAATGTTTTTAACAGACTTGATTCAGAAATTTTTGAGAATGTGCGAAAAATAAAAACACTTAATTTAGAAAAGCAGGAACTTTCAGAAAAAATGAACAAACTAAACAATGAAATCTCTCTGAAAGAAAAAAAGATTCAAGAGTTAGAGACGTTGATAATTAAACTCCAAAATTTACAAGAGAAACAGGACCAGATAGAAGAAATTGAAAAATCAAATTCTTCTCTTGAGAAAGATATCAAGCTTTTAAATGAGCATCTAAAAACCCTGAAAGATTCTGTTCTTGAGCTAAGCAGGTTTGATAAACTGTTTGAGGCAAAACAAAGAAAACTCAGAGACGCTGTTGAAGAAGAAAAATCCGCAGAAATAAAATCTGCAGAATTAAGAAAAGAGATTGAGGTGTATTCTGCGCAAATAGAAGAAGTTAAAGAAAGAATCAAAAAGATAGAAGAAATAAAAGACCAGCTGAATTATCTCTCAAAATTAGAAGACTGGCTCTCTCAAAAATTTGTTCCTATTATTTCCTTTATTGAAAAAAATGTTATGATTAAACTTCAGGTAGAGTTTTCACGCTTATTTGCAGAATGGTTTTCCATGCTTGTCACTGATGAATTTAATGTGGGTTTAAAAGATGATTTTACTCCAATAATAGAACACCAGGATTATGAGATTGATTATGCATATCTTTCAGGAGGAGAGAGGACAGCAATTGCCCTGGCTTATAGACTTGCACTTAATCAGGTTATTAACTCTCTTCTTAGCAAAATCAAGACAAGGGATTTTGTAATTTTAGACGAGCCAACAGATGGATTTTCTGACCAGCAGCTGGATAAAATGCGGGAGGTTCTTCAGCAGCTTAATGTAAAACAACTTATAATTGTCAGCCACGAACAGAAAATAGAGAGTTTTGTTGAGAATCTTGTCAGGTTAAGAAAGGTTGATGGTGTTTCAGGGATTGAGGGGTGAATCTTCCGAACATTGTTGCATAAGCGACTGTTTTCAAAAGTCTTTTAAGTAATCAATTCTTTATTTTTTCAATGGCCGAAAAGAACAATAACACCGTAACACATTATATTAAAGAATTTTTTGAGAAACATCCAAATGAAGAGGTAGAACACGGAAGAGTAGTGGATTATGTTTTTGAACATATTCCGAAAGCGAGAGACCCTTGGAGAGCAATTAGAAAATTATATCAAGAAGGTTGGCTAATACAAGTTAGAAAGGGAGTTTACAAAAGAATTCCCGGTTATAAAGGACATAATATCTTAGCTCCTTTTTCTTCTGAAGTAAAAGAAAAAATATTCAAAAGAGATAATTATAGGTGTGTTGTTTGTGGAAATGGTAGACATAATGGTTATGAAATTCATGCAGACCATATTGTTCCACAAGCAAAAGGAGGAAAATCTACCGCAGAAAATGGACAAACATTATGTAGTGAACATAATCTGATGAAAAAAAGGTATGGTACTGTAGATTTTTTAGGAAAATATTCTAAAAGAATGATTGAAAAGGCAAAGAAGTTTAAAGATGAAAAAACCGAAAAGATGTTTAAGGAAATATTAGAAACCTTGAAAAAATATGGATTAAATTAAAGTTTTTTATACAATAGATTTTTCTGCAAACCCCATCATCTCTTTTAATGTTGAGGATATTTTATAGTGGTCTTTTTGTTCATAAACATTGGAAGTCAAGTATCTTGCAGATTTTCTTATTCCATCAAGTTCTTTTAATATATCTGAATATACGGCTTTCCCATTTCCCAGATCTGTAAAATTTTTAAAAACACTATATCTTTGGTGATGTTTTTTATTATCTATTATATCTTTTTTTAACCAACCTAATAATATGCTCATTACACATAGCTCAGCAGAGGAAAAAGCATTGTCGTAAAAAACCCTTAGTCTCCCCTTTTCCAGATTATCAATCGCACCCTCATAAAATTCTTTAGATGCTTTAAGATATTCTGCTCTTAATTTTTGATGATATCTTGCATCAAAGGCAATTATCCACTTATCCTTAAATCTTAGTAAAGTTATGTGCGCGCAGTTTTTATCGTCATCTGACAACTTAATGTTTTTTATTTCATCCACATCATTTTCAGTTACTATTTCTCCCTTTTCTATTCTTCGGTTTACTTTAACTTCTTCATTAAATCTTACCTTATTATATCCCCTCTCTAAGGAGAAGACTATCTGAATTTTTGATAAAACAAGACCCTCCTTAATCTTTCCCAATTTTTTTCTTCTTTCTATTTCCGGGTTCACCCATAAGTCTATAACTTGTTGGAAAACTCTTTGTTTTATTTCATCATCCATTTTATTCTATTTAGAAATTAGTTTCTGTTGCATCTTCTGTTTTTTCGTATTGTCTAACCTATTTTGTGCAGTTTTACAATATTCTTTAGAAATGTCTATATGAATAAACTTTCTATTATTTTTATGGGAAACTATAGCTACCGTTCCTGTTCCGCCAAACATGTCTAAAACAACATTTCCTTTGTAAGAATAGAATTTTATTAATCTATAAATCAAGTCTTCTGGAAATGGAGCAGGATGACCATTTCTTTGTCTTTCAGGTTGAATTTCCCAAAATCCATCTGAAAATTTCTTAAATTCTTCTGCTGTAATATCTGCATCTTTTGGATTGCCTTGTAATCTATCTCCATTTTTAGAAAAAATTAAAACATATTCCCAGGACGGAACTATGTGGGGGTTAGCGGGGCTTTTCCAACTTCCCCAAGCTGTTCTTTTAAGCATTGTTTGCTTATACCAAATAATTTCTGTCCTAAATTTCATTCCTAATTTTCTTAAGTGATTTGTAAAATCATGATGTATCGGAACAAAATCTTTTATTCCGGTTGGGGCGATGTTAAGACAAAATCTTCCACCGTGAACTAATATTCTCTGTGTTTCTTTCCATACTTTATTTAACCAGTCAAGATATTCTTGATAATTCATTTTATCATTATGATTATCATAATCTTTACCAACATTATAGGGTGGAGAAGTTATAGCTAAATGAACGCTATTATTAGGTATTTGTTTCATTACTTCTAAAACATCACCTTCAATAATTTTGTCTTCAAAATCTTTTATGCTTTTCATTTTACTTTTTATCCTTATTATTTACGGGTTTATTCCAGTAAGGAGATTTACACTTTGGGCACACCGTCGGAACTTCTTCACTTCTAGTTATCCATTTATGCCCACATCTCTCGCATTCACATTCATAAACCTTTATCTCTTTTTTTGCCATATAAAATTAATGTTTTATCTCTTTAAATAGTTTATTATAGTAATATAGTATAATAAAGTTTACAAACTCTGATTACCTATGATATATTACTATAAGTAAATAAAGGGTTTCCGAAGAATCCCCAGATTCCACGTCCGGCAAGACAATGAAATCCAAAGATATAATTCAAGAGAAGTATAAAAAAGTATCTTGTCCTACTAACACTTATTCTTCCAGCTTTGCGTATAAACTCCGCCTAACCTTTTTGAATCATAACATAAACTTTCTTG
>CAYXYT010000034.1:0-5994 GCA_964469785.1 Candidatus Woesearchaeota archaeon
CAAGAAAGTTTATGTTATGATTCAAAAAGGTTAGGCGGAGTTTATACGCAAAGCTATCCAAACAGAAAGGTTTTTTAAGAAAAAACATCTTGGACACTCTTTCATTAGATTTAGTGCAGAAGGGGATAGTTTAAATGTTGACATTTTATTTATAAACAATAACTTTAACTTTCTTTCCTTTGTGTTTTGTAGGCAATACAACATGGGCTCCAGAGCCAAAGGCAGAAGCCTTCTTATCTAAAATCTCTTCTATGTCTCCCCTAAACATAACTTCTACAGATTGTTTTAGCAGTTTTTTCTTTCTTTTTTCCATATATATTATGTATATACATAGTATATAAAGTTTCCTGTTCTCAATAACAATAATTCTTAAATTTCCCTCATAAAAAACCTTAAAAAGTAAAAATATATCTTAATTACAGGGTCCCATAGTCCAGTGGTTTAAGACACGTCGTTTACACCGACGCGACCCCAGTTCGATTCTGGGTGGGACCACTCTTCTTGAATTGATAATGATGAAGATATCTTAGAAAAATTAGACTATATGCACAGAGCTACAACTACTTTTAACATTAAGGTCTTTTTTTTTGTTTAGGGGTGGAATACTCTTCCTTCAAGCCCTTAACAAATTTTTTAAACTTCCATGATGTGTTATACTACAGGCGTTAGTAGTTTAATGGTAGAACAGGTCGTTGCCAACGATCAAATCGGGGTTCAATTCCCCGCTAGCGCATAATATCTTTTTGAACTAAATATATGTAACCCTTAGTTAATTAAGAATATTGTGGGTCTATTTTTCACAAAATTTATAAGTAAGAAGTTTATCATAAAGATATGAGAGAAATACTTGTGGTTGATGTGATGACTCGGAGGCCGATCACAATTAAACCAAATGTTAACCTATTAGAATGCGCAAAAAAGATGGTGAGAAAAAGGGTTGGAAGTCTTCTTATAGTTGATAAAAAAAAGCTTGTGGGTTTTGTTTCCAGAAGAGATATTTTGTGGGCGTTAATAAAAAAATCAAGAAAAGTTCTGAAAGAAATCAAGGCAGTTGATATCTCTCCAAAAAAAATATCAACAGTAAAGCCCTCTCTCACAATTAAAGACGCTATCAACCGAATGAAAAAATTAAAATTTCATACCTTGCCTGTTATTCAAAAGGGCGAAGTGCTTGGCATGGTTACTGTAAAAGACATTTTAAGTTTCAACCCAGAATTTTACCCTGAATTAGAGGAGTATGCACAAATTAGAGAAGAAGCAAGAAAATTGAAAAGAGTAAAAAAAGCAAAAAGCAGAGATTTTATGCATGAAGGAATCTGCGAAGAGTGTGGCGATACAGACATTCTTTATAGAATTAACGGCATGCTGGTTTGCGAATCTTGCAAAAATTCCATATGAGCCCGCATAAGAAAATATTTAAATAAAGATTTTATTCTATATCTATAAAAAGAGATTATAAAATGCCAGAAAAAGAAAAGATCTTTTCAAGCGCTGTTAAATATATTGGGATTTTCTCATTCAAAGATTTCTATAAATTTTGTTATGAGTGGTTAACAGAAGAAACAGGATTAGGCGTTGTTGAGGATAAATATAAAGAAAAGCTAATTGGAGATTCAAAAGAAATAAGAGTTCAGTGGACAGGGGAGCTTGAACTTACAGATTACTTTAGATTTGATGCAAAAGTTGAGTTTGAAATAGATAATCTAAAAGAAGTAGAAGTAGCTAAAGGAAATGCAAAGGTTAGAACTAATCAGGGAAGTGTAAAGGTTAAAACTAAGGGAATCCTGGTCCGTGACTATGACGGAAAATTTGAAAGAACTGCATTTAGAAAATTCTTAAGAGCTATTTATGAAAAATGGGTCATTCCTTCAAGAATAGAACAATTTGAAGACAAGATAATTGGAGAGTGTGATGAATTCCTAAGTCAAGCTAAAGCTTATTTAGCTTTAGAAGGGAGAAGGTAAATATTTGTCTTATAACCGAAATCCTTAAATAGCATTCAGATTTGAATTTGATATGAAAAAAATATTAATAACAATATTTATCTTAATGCTTGTTTTACCTCTGGTCTCTGCAGTAAATTTAAGAGTTGAAAAACAGAGTTCTGATGAGGTATTAATTCCTGATTTAGACAAATTCGTTGTATTTGATTTAAGAGTAACCAATCTTGGGCAAGAAGATAGTTTTAAGTTTTACAATCTTCTTGGTTTTGAGATGTTTCCAAAAGGAACTGTCTACATAGGTCAGGGTCAATCAAAAAACATACAATTAAAGATTTTGCCAATTGGGGAGTTTAGTATCCGGGGTTCATATACTTTTAACTATCTTATTCGTGGGCAGGATGACTCTGAACAAAACGAAAAAATAACATTCAGGGTGAGAGATATTGATGGTGCTTTTGAAATTGGTTCTGGTGAAATTGATCCGGTCTCAAATTCTATGAAAATCTACATATATAACACGCTTAATTTTGATTTTGGGAATATGAGTGCAAAATTCTCATCACCTTTCTTTGATATTGAAGAGGATTTTAGCCTTGGTCCAAAAGAGAGAAAAGAATTCACAGTTGAGTTAGATAAAAGCGAGTTTAAAAAATTAATGGCGGGATTTTACACCCTAACTGGAGAATTAAGTATTCAGGATAAAACAACGAGTGTTGAAGGAATAATAAAATTTGTTGAAAAAGATATTTTAACAACCACCAAGAAAGAATACGGGCTTGTTATTAGCACCCTGATAATAACAAAAACAAACGAGGGAAATGTTGCAGCTGAATCTGAAACCATTATCAAAAAAAATATTATTTCTAGACTTTTCACGAGCTTTAGTCCAGAGCCAGACAGTGTTGATAGAGATGGATTTAAAATATATTATACCTGGGCAAGAGAAATAAACCCGGGAGAGGGCATGGAAATTATTGTTAAAACAAACTGGTTATTCCCTTTCCTAATTATAATTTTATTGATTGTAATCGTGGTTTTAATAAAAAAATACTCTACAACCCATCTTGTTCTGAGAAAAAAAGTTTCATTTGTTAAAACAAAAGGAGCAGATTTCGGATTAAAGGTCTCGGTTTTTGTACACGCTAGAAAATATGTTGAGAGAATAAGTGTTACAGATAGATTGCCTCCATTAGTGAAAGTTTATGAAAAATTTGGCGTTGAAAAACCCACAAGAGTTAGTCAAAAAAAGAGGAGTGTGGAATGGGATTTTGAAAAACTTGAAGCTGGCGAGACAAGAGTTTTAAATTATATAATTTATTCAAAAGTAGGAGTGCTTGGAAGATTTGCCCTGCCCGCGACAACAGCTGTTTATGAACGTGATGGAAAGATTCAAGAGGCAGAGTCAAATAAGGCTTTCTTTGTTGCTGAGCAGAGGAAGAGAGATATTGAAGAGGGGTGAAATTAAGATAAACTTTAAAAATCCATCATTATTCTAAATTTTATCCCCGCATAGCTCAGACTTTCCTAACGGTAAAACGTGAAGAAGGGAGCAATGGTTAGAGCGCTCGGCTGTAGAAACCTAACACGGACAGACCTTTTGGAGGTTATTGGATGAAATGCGATTAGTCGAGGAAAATAATGCTCTGCAGAACCCGAGAGATCCCCAGTTCGAATCTGGGTGCGGGGATTTTTTATCCTAACTCCCAAAACATGTTTTTTATCTCAATAATTTTTATATATAATGCTTTCATCTATTAAATATGGAAAAAGAAGAGGTGAGGATAATCCAGATTTTTCTCGGAATAGTCCTTATAGTTTTTCTCATTATTATGATTTTTTTATTTACAAGTGTTTCTGCAGGCAGGGAGCCAGGTCTTGTTATTTCAAATTCATATAATTCATATGTTTATGCAGACAGAGATTATCAAGAGATATATTATGAACCAGAAAGAAAACACAGGGATAAATACAGGGGTCATTTAGGGTATGATTCTAGGGGAGAACACAAAAGAGTAAAAGGAGTATTTGGAAATTATATAGATATCTATAATGTCTATGTTAAAAATAAAGAGCGTGTTGGAGGATATTTCACAGTCAGGTTTTATTTTTATGATTATTATGGAGGAGAAGACACAGAGATGATGACATATTACATTGGCCCCCTCAAGGAAAAAACATTTAGTTACCGGGATATTTCTCATAGAGGACATGATTATTATGGCTGGGATTATAAAGTCACCTCAGAATCACGACGTCCTGAAACAAAATGCAGGTCATATTATAGAGATGATTACATATGTGATTATATATATTATCCTTGATAGAAATATTTAAAAACTAATTCTCGCTTAAAAGAGCAACAAAAAATGAGGTTGAAAATGGATGAAGATCTGGACCTTATTGAAGAAAATCTTCAAGATGATGACGAGTTCTCAGAAGAGTTAGACTTTCTTGATGATGACTAATTCTTTTTTATTTTTTTATTTGTAAAATCACCCTGTTATTTTGTTTATTAAGTTCATCAAAATCTGCTTTTATTAGAATTACTAGCTGATCAAAATTTATTTTTGAAACCCAGACATTAGTCAAGAGCATCATTCTTCCTGTCCCAATTTCAAGAGGTGTTAGGTATAACTCCTTTATGATTTTATCTTCTGCATAAATCACAACCTCTGCCTCGGCTGATTTTTTAAGCCCGTGATTTCTGATGGTTAAATTCAGGTTTAAAAGTCTTCCACTCATTGAAGCAGAGACATTTTCAAGAGCAAGGTCAGGATAGCTAGGATATGAGTAAAGCTCATTTATTAAACTGGGAATGTCCTGGCCCATTGTCTGGGGGCATTTCACAACACCGTACATTACATTATTTTTATTTGAAGAATGGTCAAAACCAAGGGCATGCAGGAGTTCGTGTAAAGCAATATTTGGATTCTGACATTTTGTTTCTCTTATCAGCAAAACACTTCCATGGAGAATAACATTGAAATTATTTGTTTTTGTTATATTTGTCGGACCACCCTCACCACCGATAAACATTCCTTCTTTAATCTTGCTTTTGCTTTCACACGTAACAGAAATTTCTTCGTCAGAATTTACAGAATAAAATTCTAAAACAGATTCATTTTCAATTATTTCAAAGGCCCTTTGCATCTCATTTTGTTTTGCCAGTGGACACTCATAAATTAGGTAAGAAATATTGGAATTTACATATCTCATGTTATCATAAAACTGCATTCCCACAAAACCAGAAGTATTTAAACTAAAATTAGCACTTCCCGGCTCTCTGCTAAATTCCATTGTTCTAAATGGAAAAAACCAGTAAAGCACTAACAAATAAATTGCTCCAACAATAAATATAAAACTTAAAAATTTCTTGAACCATGCCATAATAATTATTTATCTTTTAATTATATAAATCTGTTGTTAAAAAATATAAAAAGGCAATGGGATTTAAATATGTTAAAATAAGTGCTTATTTACGAGAGGAGTATTCGCGCAAACTAGGGCTTAGATGAAATGGTTGCTCAAATAAGATATTGTATTTTCCCTTTTTTAACCCTTGTAAAAATTTATCATATAGTTCCTCTGATATTTCCCTTGGCCCTTCAGACGATAATCTTTGTGGTTTTATAGGGGGGCCTTCAACACTTACAGTATACAGATTTTCCAATGTTTCTTCAAGTTTTATTGTTACTTTAGGAGCGGATAATTCCTTGGGCAATTCCACTCCGGTGGTATCTAAAGAAATACTCTCTTCCCTTAGAATTTTGGGATATGTTTTAGCCATGCAAAAAAAGAGTTTTCTTTCTTTATAGGCATTTATATTATAAAAATAAAAAATAAAAAAATTAAATTTCTTCTACATCAAGTGGGTCAGAAGTTAACATTCTAAAATGAGGATCATATAATAAATCATATTCTCCCTCTTTTAATTTTTTTAGATTTATCTCAAATTGAGCTTCCGCATACTTTTTATCTTGGCTTCCTATGCAAAATTGGTGATATATACCTAATTCTGAACTAGAGAGTTTAACATAATAATGGTCATTAT
>CAYXYT010000035.1:0-5928 GCA_964469785.1 Candidatus Woesearchaeota archaeon
GTTTTTGCTTAATTTCATATGGCTAAATATAAGGGCCTTATGAAATAATTTCGGGGTAACACTCAACAAAAAGAAACAGAAATGTTTTTAAAATCTTAAAGTATTAATAATATATGGAAAAAAGATTTGGAATTAATATTGTTATAGAAAGAGAAAAGAAAGGAGATAGAATTACTTTCATGGCTTCCAGTCCAGATATAAATGTTTTTGCAGAAGGAAAAGATATTGATGAAGCTAGAAAGAGATTTGTGGAAGGGGTAAAAAGTCACCTTAAAGCATTTCCAGAAGATAAAGAATCCCTGCTCATAGACGAGGAAGAAAAATTTGAAATGCCTATGATTCAACGGATTTTTTTATGATTCTTACAAAATACTCAATAAAACTCTTCTTTAGAAACTCCAGTAAGCCGAGAGATTTTTTTATAAACTCCAATTGTTGTCAAAGGCAAAACAAGAGTGATATGAATTTTCCCATTTGATAAAGAAACATGGCTCCCTCTCCTACTTTTTACATGATAGCCATGCTTTACCAGAACCTTGATTATCTTCTCGCCTCTTATCACCTTTGGAGCTTTCATAATCACTTCAAAACACTTCAATATTTAAATATTATTAAAAACTTCATTACCTCACAACACCTAAATACCCTGCAACAGAATTCACAATACTTGATAAAATTTCTGTAAATCCTAATTTAATTGCCGGGTTTTCAATAACTTCCCGGGTGTTTTTATTTTCATCTCCTGCAACTCCTCTTTCCTCAAGTTCTTCTATTTTTTTGCTCATCTCTTCTAGTTTTTGCTCTGTTTCATTTTAACATATCAGAAAGTTTTATATAATCCTTATTATTGTCCATATTATGAGAGTTGAAATCAATAAATACATTGTTGCAGATACTGAAATCTGCCATGGAAAGCCCACTTTCAAAGGAACAAGAGTTATGGTCTGGCAGGTTTTGGAGATGCTTGAAGGAGGAATCAGTGTAAATGAAATTATTGAAGACTTCCCTTCTTTGACTAAGAGTCATATCAAAGCAGCTTTGCAGTATGCAGCAGATCTCACTAGAGGTAGAGACAATGTCCAATTCAGTGTCCCCCTCAAAGCCTAAATTTCTCAGAGACGAGAATGTAAAAAGAAGATTAGAAGTATTTCTTACACAACGAGGATTTGACATAATATCCAAACCAAAAGGACTTTCCAATGGAAAACTAGCTGAATTCTCTAAATCAGAACAAAGAGTATTAGTTACAAATGATGAAGATTTTGTTGAATTTACTAAAGAGGAGATATTTTCAGTTGTTTGGCTAAAAATTCCACAAGATAAACCAGAAGCTTTATTAAAATCTTTTTCCATTTTGCTTAAAGATAAATCTAAACCAGGGGATTTTGAAGGGTTTTTAATTGAATTAAAAGAAGATGGTAATCTTAAATCATCTCCAATCCCAAGTAAGGAAGACATAACCAAATAAGGATGAGTTCTGGTTGTATTGATGCTCCCGCCATTAACAGAACTAGAAACTTTCTGCTCTATATTATCCTTCAATTTCTTATCAAACTCTTCACTCTTCATGAATTTCAAGTTTTTTCTGGTCCCTGGGAATTTTCCTTCTCTTCTTGCTCAGTTTATAAACCACGTGCAGAGGAAAGAACTCGTAATAATTTTTGTCATCAAACCATGCGCATCTGAAATGATAGAGTCTGAGTCCGGTCAGTCTGCTCAGTGCCAGGGCATACAAGGTTAACTGCTCCACGGGTTTTTCTTTTGCCGCAGACGGCTTGAAATCCATTACATAAATTGAGCCGTTTCTTACCTGCACCAAATCAATATGTCCGGTTATGTATTCTCCATCTTCAAGAGTTATTGGAATATCAAAATTAAGCTCGTGTTTAATATGCCTCATATCATCGCTGCTTATCAGAACAGGAACTTCTACAGCCACACTGACTGTGTCGTTTGAAAGCATAAAATCCTGCAATACCTGATGCCTTAATTTGTTGTTGGAGACCGCCTGCATAACGAAATTTGCGATTTTAACAGCGGCGTTGTTTTTTGGAGTAATTTTTACCTGGTCAAGATTGAAAATTTTTTTAAATTCAGAAGACCTCTTGACCGGGTTTTGAAAAAGCTGATGAGGGCATTCTGCAACTGCCAGCTCCAAGAATTCCTGAAGAGGCTTGAAACGATAATGCCGAAATTCTTCTTCCAGCAACATATCTAGTTTTGCCCTATGGTATTTGAATTCATAAATCTGCTGATGGATTAGCTTTGCTTCTTCTATCAAGTCTTTCTGTGAGTATTTTTTTAATGCAAACTCACGCATTCTCAAAAAAGGAATATATTTTTCATACTCCTTAACCCATCCTGAAATTGTCCTGGGAGCTACCGCTATGCCATATCTCTCTCTGATAATATCTGAAATTTCTTCAAGAGAATTTAATCTGTTATGCAGGGTTAATGAATCACTTATAACTCTCAAAGGATATGTTTTGTGTTTGGTAATTTGAGATGTAAAACTCTTTTCACAATTCTTGCAATAATATAATTGTATTATTTCATATTTCTTTTTTCTTTTTCCTCTTTTAATAATCTTTGCTCCGCAATAAATACAATTTGTCAGTTTTTTGTAGTTATCTTCGCCACCCTCTTCCATAGTCTCTTCTAGTATCTTTTTTTGGACTACTGAATTTTCTTCTTTCATTAGTAAAAACCCGGTCCCATGCTTTTCTCAAATTAAGAACTTTTCTTTTTTGGGTTTGGTATCTTGTAAGAAGCTTATCTAGAATGCCTTTTGCTTCTTTATCTTCAGAAAATTTTTCTCTCAATAAATCTATTTTTGTAATTATATTTGTAATTAATGTTACTGATTCTGTAATCTTTTTGTGCGCCACCTCCTTTGAGTCAAACCTGTCTCCATAAGCCTCTGCTATTAGTTTTGGTATTTTCTCTGCAACTGATTTGATTTCCTTAATGTCTTCCTCGGTTTTCAGGAAAGATAAATTTGTAATCTCCTCTGATAACCTGATTGTTTTCTGATAGACTTCTAAATCCCTAAATGTTTTTATTGGTGATTTTACCCGGTATCTGTATTCCATTTTTTATTATTTAGCTGAATATTTTTAATTTTTTAAAATCAAACTTTCCACATATCTGGACATATTCTTTTTTCTTCTTATCTTTTTTACTAAATCTTTAGATAAAGTTATACTAATTTTTTCTTTTTCAAATGGGAAAAAGCCATTCTTATCATAGAATTCCAAATAGGAACACATTTTATTTATCTGTTTTTCTAAATTTTTTTGCACCATTTTCTTAATCTATTTGATATTTTATTTATATCCCAAATGTTTTGTTTTGCTATATTAACTATCCCTCTTGGTAGGGCTTTTGAATCACATTTAATGTTTTGTTTTGCAAATCTTCTGGTTATTAAATCAATTGTAGTCCGTTTGTTTCCATCTAAAAATGGGTGGTTAATAATTATTCCTCTTACTAAATGAGCATTACTCTTAAATATATTTTTTTCTTTATTGGCTTTATCTATGGCAAATTCTAAATTACCTCTGTTAATTAAACTTCCACCAAATTTCTTATTTTTCTTTATAACCTTATTTATATCTATTTTCATACTACTTATTAGGAAATATCTTTTATAAATCTTTCTATAAAAGATTCTATATTTTTTATACTTTCTAAAATATGCTCTATAAATATTACCGGGTCTTTCTTCATATTATCTTTACTTCTTCATTTAAAATTATTTTTTTTAAAAGAGGATGAATTCCCCCGTAAGTTAAGAGGTCTACTTTTATCCCTAAAATTCTTTCAAGTTCTAATTCTAATCCTGCTAAGTCAAACAAACTAAATTTTCTTTTCTTTGGAAGCTCAATTAAAATATCAATATCACTGTTTTTGTTTTGCTCACCCAAAGCATAACTTCCAAAAATTCCTGCCTTTCTGATGCCTCTCTTTTTTAAAATTCTAATTATCTTTGGTTTTAATTTTCTTACTTTATTATTTTCTCTTTTCATTTTCTTATCAAGAATTATTTATTTAAATAGTTTTCACTTGGTGTGTTCTTCAATTCTATGCATTTTATGCTATTTTCACTGGTTTTTCTTCTGGTTTTTTCAGGTTTCTCCTGAATTTCCCCTTTATTTCCTTTTATTTAATATTTTTCACTTTTATGTTGTTTTCATGTTTGTTTTAGTAAATGTTCCAGATGTAGTGCCTAAAAATCACCTCACGGATTTGGTTGGAAAAAAGCAACGAATTTTTCCGAATTTAGGGGGTATGTGAAAAATTCGTGATATGGTTTATTCATGCTCTCTTTATTCTTTCCTACCTCACAACACCTAAATAACCCTTAACAGAATTCACAATACTTGATAAAATTTCTATAAATCCTAATTTAATTGCTGGGTTTTCAATGACTTCATGAGTGTTTTTATTTTCATCTCCTGCAACTCCCTTTTCCTCAAGTTCTTCTATTTTTTTGCTCATTTCTTCTAGTTTTTGCTCTAATTCCGAAATCCTCTGTTCTTCAGATGTTAGTGATTCTATTTCCTTTTCCAGCTCATCTAGTTTTTGCTCGGTTTCATTTATAGACTGCTGGATTTCCTCGGTCTTGTTCTGCAAACCCTCAATCTGCCCTTGTTGTTCTTGGATTGCTTCGACTTCAACAGACCATTGTTTTACAACATCCAAAAGATAAACACCTAACTTATCATAATGAACACCTTTTTTACCATTGATTTCATATACTAATTCTGGAACAAATTTTTCAACTTCTTGTGCAACTAAACCTATATCTAGCTCACCTGTTTCTTTCCAATTAAATTTTCTTGGCTCTAATGAAAGAACCCTGTCAATACTTGAATTTAATGATTTTATGTTTTCCTTTAATGATATATCAGAAGATACATATACAAGCTTTCCTGTTCCAGCAGTTACCTTTACATCTCCTCCTGTTCCTGTAGTCATTGATGCTAAATACATATCACCACTTCCATTTATATCGCCTTGAACAGTTAATTTACTTGTTATATTCGCATCTCCAACAACATTCAGGGTTTGCTGAGGTGTTGTCGTGTTTATGCCGACGTTGCCCGCACTATCAATCCTCATAGCTTCTGATAAACTAACACTTCCTGTGCCACTACCTGTATAAAATGCTAATCCACTTGCCTCACTTCCATTTGTTGCTGTTGTCAATAACCCAGCTATTCTTGCAATATCTTCAACATGACCAACAGAATCTTCAGCTCTCAACAAAATTCCTGACCCCATCCCAGCACCTGCCACAGTACTTGAAGTATGGTCAAGTGTTAATAAGTTTGTTATAGATGTGTTTGATGTGTCATCTATTAGAGCATGGAGCCTTGTTGATGGACTACTTGTTCCGATGCCGACATTCCCTGTAGGAAACCATACATTTGAAGTGCTGAATGCTATCATATTCGTGGTGCCGGCATTTATTCTTCCGGCAGTGCCATCTACCCATAACCTTAAAGTATTTCCTTCAGATATTCCCTGAATAGCTATGCCTTCATCATTTCCATCAGCAGCCTGCATAACCTCAAGTCTGCCATTGGCTGGGCTCTTTGTCCCAATCCCCACTCTCCCTGTCCCTTGAACAAATAAAGTATTTGAAGCATTAAACACATTTGTTGCATTAACTATTTCCAACTTATATTCAGGACTCTTTGTCCCAATCCCCACCCTATCACTTGAACTATCAATAAACAACGTAGAGGTATCAAAAGTATAATTACCAGTAGCAATGTCACCTGTATTAAGCAAATAAATATCATCAATTACATCTGTTCCAAGACAACTGCTTCCACTTGCACACTGGAAATCTGTTGCATTTATAGTGCCTACAACACTTAATTCATCTAAAGGGTTTGTCGTGCCGATGCCGACGTTGCC
>CAYXYT010000036.1:0-5458 GCA_964469785.1 Candidatus Woesearchaeota archaeon
TTTTGCTGAAAATAATTCAAAGAAAAATAAGAGATGAAAAAGTCATGTGGTTAATCAAGAGCATCAGAGAGAGAGAGAGAGAGAGAGAGACGCGAGAAGAATTATAATAAAGGAATGCCTTTGGGCAATTTAACTTCGCAGTTTTTCGCAAATGTTTATTTAAACGAGTTAGATAAATTTGTTAAACATAAATTAAGAGCAAAATATTATATAAGATATGTTGATGATTTTGTAATTCTGCATTCTTCAAAATCACAATTGAAAATCTGGAAGAAAGAGATTAATGAATTTTTAAGAAAAGAATTAAAGCTTGAACTCCATCCAGATAAATCAAGAGTAATACCTCTATCTCGAGGAATAGATTTTGTTGGATTTAGAAATTTTTATTATTTTAGATTATTGAGAAAAAGAAATATAAAAAATATGGAGACTAAAATAAGGCGGTTTGCTCGTGGAGAAATTAGCAAAGAAAAACTAGCAGAGATTTTTCAGGGTTGGAACGCTTATGCAAAATGGGCAGATGCTTTTAATATTAGACGAAAACTTATAAAAGAGATGAGTGATTCTTTTTAATATGAGGTCTTTCATTTCAATTGACATTCCTGAAAAAGTGCAGGGAGAGATAGAGAAAATCCAAAATTTATTGCCAGAATTTATGGGCAAAAAGACAGAACCGGAAAATTTGCATTTGACATTGAAGTTCCTTAGCGAAATTTCCGAGGAAAACCTCTCGAAAGTTAAAGAAAAATTAGGGGAAATAAAATTAAGCAAATTTGAAACAGAGATTGATAATTTAGGTGTTTTTTCAGAGAAATTTATTAAAATCATTTGGTTGCATCTAACTAATTGCGGGGCGTTGCAGAAAGAGGTTGATGAAAAACTTAGTGGTTTGTTTGAACCAGAGAGAAGATTTATGAGCCACCTGACAATTGCCCGCGTGAAAAATGTTAAAGATAAACAAGAATTTTTAAGCGAGTTAAGGAAAATTAAGATTCCTGAGGTAAAATTCTTAGTTGATAGATTTAAATTAAAAAAATCTACCCTGACTGAGAAAGGCCCTGTTTATGAGACTCTTGAAGAATATGCTTTGAATTAGTATTTTTTAGCAATAAGCTCTTTCATAATTTCTGCTTTTTTTCCAATGACTTTTTTAAGTTCTTCTTCACTCGCGTTAATAATGTTTTTTATTGTTTTGAATTTTTTCAGAAGTTTTTTAGCTGTTTTAGGGCCTATGCCAGGAAATCCTTCGACGATGAATTGTAGCTTTTCTTTTTTATTTAGGGTTTTCTTTTTCACATTTAAAGGAAGCTCGTTGCTTTTCCTTTTTTTAGCAATAAGCGAGATAAAGTTGGAAGTATCTTCACAATTTTTTGTAAAAATTATCGGGACCTTGTATTTTAATAATATGGATAATAAAAAGCCCCTGATTGAATTTGGATGCATTCCTGCCCAATCTTTAGAGTCTGTATAGAGCTCTTGTTCGTCAATTCCCTCGACAATTAGGAGTCTTTTTTCATATTGTTGTAATTCTTCAAGCTGTTTAACAAGCCTGCGATTTTTCATAGAAGTGATAAAATCAGAGATGGTTTTACGCTCAATAGCCACATCTCCGACGAGATAGTCTGCGACCTTTAGATTTTGGAATTTAATTTTAAAACCAGATTCTATTAGCTCTGCAGGAATTAAAGAGTTTTTCTCTCTATAATCAATAATTATCTTTGGTTTTTCTTTTTTTGTGGTCATTCTTATTTTTTATTATTGCCATGAGCAATGCTTTCTTTTCTTCCAGCAGCTGTTAACTGAACAAAATCAGCTTTCCCAATAATATTTTTCATCTCTTTTGCTCCAATATAGGTCATTCCAGAAGCCAAGCCACCAAGGAATTTTTTAAGTATTGGTTTTATTGTTCCTTTATACTTAACAAGAGTCTGCTCTCCTTCAATACTAATTACTTCTTTATCCTTTTTTCCGTCAATTTCTGCTTTTTTTAGTGAGGCATCATAACTTGCAGAGCCCCGGTAGAGTTTGAATTTTTTCCCATTTTTTTCAGTAATCTTTTCCGGAGCTTCTTCTGTTCCTGCAAACACAAAACCCATCATTGCAGTATTTGCACCAGCCCCAAGCGCTTTAACAACATCTGCAGGCCTTCTTATTCCACCATCTGCGCATATAGGGATTTCCCCCTTTGTTGCTTCATAAACATCCATTATTGCTGTTATTTGAGGAACTCCTGCGCCAGCCATTAGTCTTGTTGTACACAGAGAACCAGGTCCAACCCCCACCTTTATAGCATCAGCCCCCTTGCTTAGGAAATATTCTGCAGCATCTTTTGTAGCAATATTTCCCACCATAATATCTATTTTTGGATAGTTTTCTTTAAGATAGTCTAGGGTTTTTCCAGCATATTTTGAGTGTCCGTGTGCAATATCTATTACAAGAATATTTACGCCAGATTTTGCCAGAGCTTTTGCTCTTTCTTTAAAGTCTTTTATACCTATTGCAGCTGCTGCAATCAAATTGTGTTTTTTTATTTTTTCAACATCTTTCGCCTGTTTTTCTATTGTTATAAATCTATGAATAACACCAAGACCCCCTAACTTACCAATTGCTATTGCCATTTCTGATTCACAAACAGTGTCCATATTTGCCGCAATTAAAGGAATATCTAGACCATGGTTTCTAGTGACTTTTGTTTTGAAGTCCACATCTTTTCTAGAAATAACTTTATTATATTTTGGGACAATTAAGACGTCATCAAAAGAATAGCCTTTTCCGATAATTCTTGCCATACTTTATAGTGAAAGAAAAGCTTTCTATAAATACTTTTTGGTATTACTTAAGAGTTTTCTGAAGATTTTTTTGATTGTTTGTATTTTTTGAGCATAAATTTATAGCGGGGGCATTTTAAATATCTACAGAATAAAATATGGTGTGCCATCCTCCATTTTCTTTTATGAAAGTGGCAGGGTTCATCAGTAACTCTTTGTCCAAAAGGAAATTTATGGGGGAGGTAGTGTGAAGGACAACATCTTTTTTCACTTATTATTGTTTTATCTTTAATTTTTATTAAAAAGGGCTTCATCTTAGTTTTTTTTGAAAATCTAGTTTATTTCCTTTTGATAGCTCTTTCTTTATTTTATCAATTGCAGAGTGCATTTTTTTCTCTTTTGACCTTGAAACATAATAATAAGCTTCATCGCGGGTTTTTTTTGTTATGAGAATAATCAGTTTTCCTTTCATCAATCTTGCTGTTCTTCCTGCTCTCTGGATTGCACGGATAGCTGATGGGATTGGCTCGTAAAAGATAACTGCGTTAACCTCGGGGATATCCAAACCTTCCTCGCCGATCGAAGTTGCACAAAGCACGTTTACTTTTCCTGACGAGAAATCCGTGATTATTTGTTTTTGTTCTTTCTGGCTTAATCCAGAACCATCTTCTCTTTTTGCCTGGCCTACAAAAACCAGCGCTTTTATTCCCAAAATTTTATTAAGTTTTTTAGAGATTTGTGTAGCAGTATCTCTAAACTGGGTAAAGACAATAATTTTTACCTTTTTATTTCTTGATTTTTCATCTTCCACAAGTCCTATTAATTTTTTTATCTTGGGGTGTTCGTGTTTTTTTGCTATTAGTTCATTTGATTTTATAAAAGCAAAATTAAATTCTGGTTTTTTGACAAGTATTTTCACCCCGCGGCTTTTTTCTTCAGCCGCCTGTTTAAACAGGTTTTTTAGATATTTGTTAAACATAGAAAGAGTTTGTGTCTCGAGAAGTTCAAGAGCATGCTGTAGTTTTATTGCTTGAGCACACTCACTTACCCCGTGCATATAAATAAAACTCCTATTTCCTTTTGCTAAACTTAATGATAATTTTTTTTGAAGCTTGATAAGGTTGGTTTTAGAAGGAAATTCCCAAAGAAGTTTTCTTTTTTTTAGTTTTTCTATGTATTCTTGAAAAAGTTTTTCTAAAACCTGCCTAATTTCTTCAAATTCCGGGGGAAGATGAACAATTATTTTTTTGAATTCCAGCTTCTGGAGATATTTTTTTACATCATGGCTTTCTCTCGTTCTCAATTCAACCTCCTCTATAAATAAATTTTTACAAATTTCTTTTATTTTTTTAGCCTCACTTCCAGGGGAGGCTGTTAGACCAAGAAATCTTGGGTGTTCAGATTGTTTTATATACATCTGAGCAACATAATTATAGTCATAGTTTCGGACACACCTGTGAGCCTCATCTTCAATCAGCAAGCACACCTCTTTTAAATTGTAAAGCCTGTTTCTTATATCATTTGCAACGCACTGAGGTGTTGAAAAAATTATGTCTGCTGTCTGCCAGATTTTTTTTCTTTGTTCTGCCTTTACTTTTCCAGTAAATAATTGCATCTCACCAAATAATTCTGGAAGGTGTTTTTTAAAAGTAGCTATATGTTGTTCTGCTAATGGTTTTGTTGGGGCTAGAAAAACCACTTTTTCTCCAGGATATTTTTCCATTCTCTGGATAGAAAGCATTAGTCCGATTAGGGTTTTCCCGATACCTGTCGGAAGCACAACCAGGCAGTTCTTTTTTGCACAAGTCTGAAAAATTTTTTGCTGGTATTCTCTTGGCTCTATGTCTCGTAAAAATTCCATATTAGAGTTAAAGAAAAGCTCTTTTTATTTCTTTTTTTATACTAACAAAAGAGCATATCCTACTGCAATTAAGACAACTGCTGCTAAGAAGCTCCACAATGTTAGGTTGCCAAAGAATATTTTATTTCCATCAAGGTTAGACAGGGGAAGCATATTAAAAAAAGCATAATAGATATTTAATCTTGCAAAATCGCCCAATCCAATAAGATACCCCATTATTGCAAAAACCAAATTAGCCGCAATTCCTGCTGCAGCTATTAGTGCAAGGTGGTGCTCGGTCATCTCAGAAAAACTATAAAGCCCGTGTCTTTTTGCAGCCCGATAGGTTTTGGGCTTTACATCAAATACTAAACAAGCCATCCAGACAATATATCCAAAAGAAAGAGCTGTTGTTAGTATTGGCAAAAATGCTCCAATAGGAAACGGCTTCTTGAAATAATGGTGTGTTTTATATCCGTATCTTTTCATTTCCCACAATTTTATCTCGATTTCTGAATCAACATAATAACTCACGATTTTTTTCGCAAATATATTTATTAAAATAACTAAAAATACTGCCAATAAACTATAAAGAAAAATCTCAAGAGTTTTTATTAAACTTATAAGAAAACCAAGAATTATTGTTATCACAAGGAGTATAGCAATTTCTTTCTTATTTATCATTCTTGATTAAGGTTTTGTTTTTTTATAAATATTGTTGTGGCTCATCGCAAAATATTGTCTGAGGAACACCTAAGAATTATCATTTAGTGCGATATATTCTTAATATAACGGGCTATGTGTAAAAATTACTGATGTTTCTTGTAGAAATCAAATACTTTAAGAATAT
>CAYXYT010000037.1:0-5320 GCA_964469785.1 Candidatus Woesearchaeota archaeon
GGAAAGTATTAAGGAGAACCCGTCCTCAACATTACAGGCCTTTTTATATGGATAAAGCAAGAAGAGAATTTTTACAAAGAATATACAGGGGATTAAGATCAGAATCAGACAGCATATATCTTTTATCTCCTGACATAAGGGTTTTTAATGATTTTCTTTGAGTTTTATTTAAGCACCGCCACACCACCCACAATCCTCACAACTATCCAGTGCAAAATGGCAAAGATAAAGCTAAAGCCCGCAATAAAGAAAACAACATAGCTCCAAATTTTATTCTGCTCTAAATATAACATCACAATTCCTAATATAAGGATTATAAAACTTAAAATAAAAGCCATTGCCGGGTGGGGTTTTCTTGAAACAATTCCTCTTTTTTCTAATCTTTTTACCCAGACTGAAAATTTCATCCTCCTATGTTTACTCATAGATTCGCGAAGAACCCAAAACTTTTAGATTTTTCTATAGACACGTTAATAAACCCATAAAATTTCAAAAAATCATGAGCTATTATATAATAATTAGGGGCCCCCTTGGGATCGGCAAATCAACTATTGCTAAAAAACTAGCCGAGCGTTTAAATGGAGAGCATATACCTATAGACAAGGTTCTTGAAAAGCATGATTTAGATAAAGTAGATAAAGATGTAGAGTGCATTCCAGCGGAGAATTTTATCAAAGCCAATGGGATAATATTACCTAAAGCAAGAGAAAAACTAGGCAAGGGCAAAATACTGGTTTTTGACGCTTGTTTTTATCATAAAGAACCACCTGAGCATATACTAAACAGGTTATCAGATTATAGGCATTACATATTTACACTTAAGGCACCTCTTAAAGTCTGTATAGAAAGAGATAGCAAGAGAAAAAAGACACACGGGAAAGACGCAGCAAAAGCAGTTCACAAACTTGTTTCTAGGTTTGATTATGGAATGATTATTAACACAGAAGGCAAAACCGCCGATGAGACTGCAAAAGAAATACAAAAAATAATATAAAATAAAAAACAAAAATACAAGAATTAATTCTAACTAATCCCAAATCTATCTTTCTCTCATTGGTCTAGCTTCGTTCACTTTAAGTGCTCTTCCTTCAATTTCTTTCTCATTCATTTCTGCAACTGCTTTATCAGCATCTGCATCATTGACAAAAGTCACAAAGCCAAATCCTTTAGACCGACCAGAAAACCTGTCTGAAATGATTGATGCTTCTTCTATCTCGCCATAAGAATCAAAAAGCTCTTTCAGTTTGGCCTGGTCAACACTCCAAGGCAGATTTCCAACATAAACTTTTTTACCCATCTTTCCTCCAAATTCATTTATTTACATACAAGAACAAGTCGAATCCAAATCTCCTTACCCTTGATACAAAATAAAGCACAAAAGAGGATTTATAAAGTTATGTTTTCTCTTTTTTTACTGAAGAAAAGAGGGAAAATGGAAGGCATTGTTTTAGCAGGATTATTAGGTGGAATTGGGGGTTTAACAAGAGGAGTTGTCGGACTTCTTAAAGCACTGTCTCTTCGTCGGCGAATTTTATGGGCATATTATGTTATAACTGTCGCAGTTGCATTAATTATTGGAGTTTTTGTCGGAATTATATTTGATTTTGACCCAAGATTATCGCTTCTTGCAGGTTATGCCGGGACAGACATACTTGAAGGCATATACAAAAGTTTTAAAGTGCAAAAAACTTATGTTAAAGAGAGGTAAAAGGAGGTAAAAACAAATGGTTTTTGGCGCTATAGAAATCATAGCCCTGATTTTTGCTATTTTGATAATTGTGAAGTTATTGTTTGTCTTATTTAGCCCTAAGTCGTGGTTTAATTTTGCTAAGAAGATCTATGGCTCACCCAGAGTCTTAGTAATTGTTGAACTCATCTTAGTATTGATTATCTTTTACTACTTGCTTCAGAGTTTAAGCATTGTTCAAATCATGGCAGCAGTAGTACTCGGAGCTCTTTTGACAGGAATGGGTTTTGCGGTTTATGCTAAAGAGACAATGGCTTGGTCAAACAAGCTTATGAAGCAAAAAGGCTTACTTAAGAAAGCATGGTTACCAGTACTTATTTGGCTAATCTTAGTTATCTGGACACTGATTGCTTTATTTTAAGCTTTGATTTTTAATTATTTTTGAAAGAAAAAAATATTTGTAAAAGTAAAAGTTAGAATGCCAAAAATAACAATAAACATAGACGATGACGTTAAGAGAATTATTTCTAAGAGAGCAGGAAAAAATCTTTTAACCCTGAGAGAGCAGATTGAAGATATTTTGAGAAAAAGTGCTGTCAGGACAAAAACAGGGAAAACATATAGAAGAATTAAGGTTGATGATAAGCTAGTAGAAGCTTTTTCTCGTGATAGGCGCGGAAGAAAGAAAAAGAAGAAAAAGAAGAGGAAGAAGAAATAACCTATTTTTTGCAGAAATGTTTAAAAGCAAAAAAGTTTTTCTTAACACTACTTTTTAATTTAAAATGACAAGAGACTTAAGCAAAAAAACCCTGATTACAGGACGCGATTTAGATAAGATTGGAGTTACTGAATTTGAAACTCAGAATGGAGATATCTCTACATTTAGTTATGACGGACGAAAATATACTGTCCAAAAGCTAAATGGGGGTGATGAAAACTACAAGGTTCTGGAAAAAACCCCAACAGAATCTGCACAACCAATGTTCTAATAGGTAAGTATAAAAAATTCTTTTTCTTTATTTTTTAATGTTCTTAAAATGAAAAATCCAAAAGTAGTTTTATATTCCATAATCGCACTAATTTTTATTTTTTTAGCAATTTTTCTTCACTGGCTTTTTATCATTCCTGCTGTTATTCTAATGATAATTAATCAGAAAGAGCTGATGAAAAAGAAATAATTTTATATCTCATCAAAAGACAAATCTTCTTCAAAATATTTTTGAGTATTACTTAAAATCTCTTCAAAATAATCATCAATCTCTCTAACTAAGTCCGCGCTTTTTAGTCCTCCATCAGAAAAATCCTCTAACTTTTCATAAAACATTTCAGGCCACCCGAGAGACCTCCTTAAAAAGCCACCATAAACCAGAGTAATATACTCTCTTCTCTTTATCCCAGGAATTTCTAATCTTTTCATTTTTTTAGATAGCTTATACATGGAGACATCTGATTCACTAGAAAATATTTCTGTCTCCTTAACTCCAAAAATTTTTTTGCAAATGCTCATAATTTTCCAGAGATAAATTACTTTTAAATAAATGTATGTTGGAAAACATATTTTAGATTAGATTAAAAACATAACTTATTTAAGGGAGTTTGTACAATTTTCTAGTATGTCCAGTAAAAGAAAGAGGATTAAGGCGATTATTTTTGATATTGGAAATGTTTTGATTAGAGGAAGTCTTTTAAAGAAACCAGCTAGAGAACACATATCAGGGGTTCACGAATATGTTGCTAAAAAACTCAGAGCCAGTCTAGACCAGTATTTTGATTCTATTGATACAGCTTATGCAAAATCAATAGAAGGCAAACTTCCGAAAAAACAAGTTCTTCATATAATGGCACGAAATTTAAAGACCACGCCGAGAAAATTAGAAAAATTATATATTAAGTCTTACAAAAGGCAATTTAAGAAAAACAGAAAATTACTAAGATATGCATTTAAGTTAAAAAAGAAAGGATATAAAATTGCAATTCTTTCTGATCAGTGGCAGGTCTCAAAAGAAATCCTAACTCCAAAAAAAATTACAAAAAAATTCAATGTCGCTGTTATTTCCTGCAATGTCGGGATGAGAAAACCAAATCCAAAAATGTATAAACTTACTTTAAAAAAGTTAAAACTTCTGGCAAAACAAACAGTTTTTATAGACAATCAGAAATGGAATCTTGCCCCGGCAAAAAAACTTGGCATGAAAACAATTTTATTCAAAGATAATGAACAAACTTTCAGAGATTTGGAAAAACTAGGTGTTAGGTAAAATGAACAAACAAGAATTTTTGAGGAAACTCGAAGTAGAACTAAAAATTTCTAAAAATTCAGACCACATTATTAGAAATTACATTAAAAAGATTTAACAAAATGACAAAAGGCGATGTTTCAACACTAAAAAAAGAAAACGAGAGACTTAAGAAGCAATTAGAAGAATTAAAAGATAGAGTTTCTTCTCGGGGAGAGCAACAGAAAAAAGGCATGATAAAAAAAGCCATTAAAGGGAATCTTATGTCGCGCGCTCCTTTTGGTTACAAGATAAAGGACAAAAACCTAGTTCCTGCTGAGAACTTTCAGGAAGTTGAAGAGATTTTTGAAGAATTTTTACGAGAGAAAATAAGTCTAAGGAGACTTGCAGAAAAACACAAGCTTTCTGTTAACGGCTTAAAGAAAATTCTAACAAATTTTACCTATATTGGCAAGATTAAGTTTAATAATCAAATCTACGAGGGAAACCACGAGCCCATAATTTCTTCAACACTTTTTAATCATGTTCAGAATAAGATTGAGAGAGTAGGAATAAGATAATCTAAATTATTTCTTAAACCTACTTATATTCTTTTTCAACTTATTAAATGGGAACGGCCTTTTGTTTGTGACAAAAGTCAAATACCTTATATAAGAATATAATTGAGTATTCCAGATTTCACTTAACTCTGCCAGCTCTTTATTTCTTCTTCCGGCAAACAAAGTATAAAACCAATTAATAATGGCCAGTATAATTATAAACCACCTCCAGACAGCGAGGACAATTCCAGAGACAATAGCTACAACAATCCTCATGAAAATCTCTGACCTTTCTCCCATTTTTAATAGCCTCTTGTTTTAATTTTGGTTTACTCTAAATTTTTTTGAAAAATTTATCTTTTATCTCGTCCTGGTTTACTCTAAATTTTTTTGAAAAATTTATCTTTTAGAGCTCTGCCTCTTTTTTCTCGCTTTACTATCCCCTGGTTTATATGCCTCTTTTCTTCTGATATCTGCAACCAAGAGATTTCTGTCATAAGCCACAAAAGCATCTGTTAATTGTTTTGAATGTGCAAAATTAGAAATTGCTCTTGCTAAAGCAAGTCTTGCTGCTTCAAGCTGCCCTTTCTCACCACCACCACGAACACTCACTGCAACATCAAAATCCATCTTCCCGAGGATTTTTTGAGCAATTCTTAAGGGTTCCTCTATTTTTAACCTGTCTAAAAAATGTAAATTTTTATAATTTTTTTTGTTTATTGTAATTTTCCCAGCGCCTTTTGTAAGAACAGCTCTTGCAATAGCTCTTTTTCTTTTTCCTGAAGCAATTATTTTTTTTGATTTCATTACATCCACGGCGAGGATACCCAAACTTTTAAGTTTCGGGAGGAATCGCC
>CAYXYT010000038.1:0-5198 GCA_964469785.1 Candidatus Woesearchaeota archaeon
CCCCCCAACCATAAACTCAGCAGTATCATAATTATCTCCTCCAGAAATGCCGTAGCCCATCAATCCTCCAAAAATAGCTCCCCTAATTTAGGGCCTTATCAACTGGGCAAATAAATTTGCAATATATTCATCTGAAGTTTCTGATTTGATTGTCTTAATTCTCATATTTGCATTGGATAAAATTCTTCTGAGTTTCATTTCTTTGTGTTTGTTTTTTTATAATTTCTTTAAAATATAAAAAACGAGAAAGCTAAAAAATAAAAATAAAAAACTAAAAAGGAATTTAGTAATAGCTTTCCCCGAATTCTTCAGCTTTTTCAGGCCGTTTTCTCAGCAAAATAATTAAGACCACCAGCAATACAATAAAGATAATTGCTAAAACAACTGTCAGGATAATGATAGCGTCATTAGTTGTAACTCCGCCTTCAACACTTGCACTAAGAGTCACCTGACCAACAAGCTCTTCTCCAGAGAGTACACTAACATGAAATTGATACTCTCCTCCTGATACTGACGTTGCAGTTAAGGTAACTGCTGCACTTGAATCTGGCTGAATAGCAACAACACTTCTACTTAGACTTACAGATAAAGCTCCACTAGGTTCTGCAACAATTCTGTAAACCTTAACACTGTTTGTTGGATTTATAATCAATAGCTCATATTCAGCAGACCCGCCAACCCCAAATATTTTCCTGTATTCACTAACAATTAAATTGTTTGTAAACTCATTGTTTATTGCAATTTGCTTAGTTCCGCTTAATACTAAGTCATCGTTATTTGCTTCTACTTCAAGAGCGTAAAGACCAGATGGCGCATTGTACGGCACCCTAAGATAAATTCTTGCACTTAAGGTGTCTTCATCATCATTGTCATCTTCAGGCTCTATTGCCACTAAATCTCCAACATAAGTTGTTTTTTCAGCACTTAAGGCAGGAATTCTTGCAGTTAAATAGAGGTCATCAAGGTCATTATAACCGATATTTTTCAAAACAATATCAATTGCGATCAAATCTCCAGCCTTAATTGATTGAGGCGTGTTTATAGACATGATGTCTGCATTATATGATGGTCTCTGAACTTTTAACAAAATATCAAGCTCTGTTTTGTGTTCTTTACCATCTATTTCAATGCTAAGAGTGATTTCATTACTAAAATCGTCTTTAAGCTCGTAAGGAACCTGAAGTGTTAAGACTTTTCTGTATCTTTGTCCAGGTTCAACGTCAAAGACTTCAGATACAGTTTTTTCATCTAGTTTTTCTCCTTCAAGCTCTGCTTCCACCCTAACATCAGTGTCATTAACAAGCGAAGTAAACCATAGTTTAATAGTAATGGTTTCACCAGCAACAACACTCACGTTGTGTGTAGTTTCACTACATCCATATACACAGGAACCCTCAACCTCAACATATGCATCGCTTGTTATCTCATCAGCACTCACAATGGCTGTAAAAAGCAAAATAGTTGCAATTGCCAAGAAAAAACCAAAAAGGTTTTTTGCTTCCATCTTATTAAGATTTATATTCATTTTAATTGCACAGAAAACTTTGTCTTCTGTGATATACCGATATAAAATTTATTTATAAACTTTGTGGTGATTACATAAATAATTAATTGTAAAGTGACAATAATTTAACTAAATGCCAATAACACCCAGTGAAAATTAGCTAAATTATAGGGGTTTTGTCACTAATTGTTTGGGCTTTTAGTAAATCGCTGTTTATCGACGTAAAGTTTCAATCCTAAAACAGAGTCCTCAATAGGATACGGGCTTTCATTTATGATTGTTATGTTTTTATTCTTAGGTAAATTTGAAATCAAGTTTTTTAACTCACCTGGTGAAGTTTTTTTATGATGGCGTTCGCCTTTTTTCCCGTATATTATGCCTGAGAAATGCATGTGAAGATTTTTAAAACTTTTAAATTTTTTTAAAACCTCTTTGAAATTATAATTTTTATATCTTGCAAGTATGTGGGCAAAATCAATGCAAAAACCACACCTGGTTTCTTTCACAAGTTTTTGTATTTCATCCAGGCTTCCAAAAACATTCACCTTTCCTGTTGTTTCTGGAGCAAGTTTTGGAGTATATTTTTTCTGTTTTCTGATTTTTTGCAGCTCAAGAATTTGTTTTTTGATATTTTCATAAGTCTTTTTTTTGTCGCTTTTCACGTAATATCCAGGATGGAACACAACTTTTTTCACACCCAGCCAGGTTCCAACTTCCAGACACTTTAAGATTCTTTGTTTGCTCTGCTCAAGCTTTTTCTTATCAGCTGAATTAAGGTTAATATAATAAGGTGCATGTGCACTAAGAGTAATCCCAAATTTTTTTGCAGCCCTGCCTATTTTCAGGGCGTCTTCTTTTCTTTTAATATAAACACTATATGTGAAAGCAATCTCGCACGCCTTAAAACCAAGTTTATGATAATGCTGTAAGGTAGAGACAGCATCTTTTACACTTCCAAGTCCTGCAGGTCCGAATTTTACTGGCATGATTTAAAAAGATAAGAAAGAGGGTTTTTATATTTTAATACCTCAAAATTTCTTAAATGAAATTATTACTTAGAAATTTTTCGCTTATGCTCTCTTTTGCCCATGTTCTTCACACCAGACCAATTCTCCATCAGTGTTTGGATATTCAGCGCACAATTCTGGTCTGAATTCATATATGCTGCAGAAAAAAAGTTCCATATTTCTTATTAAGAAAAAACAATCACCATTTGGTTGGCGCTTAAGTATATGATACTTAAAACCCCTGGTTAAACCATGATGATAACGTTTTTCTGTGAAATCTTTAGAATTCTTTCCAATTTTCGTTGCTATTCTAACAATTTCTTCGTCTTTTACAAGAATATCTTGCCCCATACAACACATAGCACAAGACTGGCACTCATCTAATTGTGTTTCAATTGGCATGTCTTTTTCAGTATAATAATGATTAAAAAGCTTTTGAGTTTTTTTGAAATATGGTAAAAGAAGTAAAAAATATGAGTTTAGGAGAATTAGTAGATGAGCTTTCTACACTAATGGAGAGACACATAAGAGCATTAGTAAAAGAAGACGACCCTGGCCCATACCCAGAAATTTTTAATGGATGTGGGGGGGTTCGGGGATATAATAAAAAAATTAGGGGGGGTATGAACAGAGGCGAAGAGAATTAATGTCTGAATTAGATAGAAGGGAAGAACAATATCTGGGGCAACCTTCACAAACCCATTAACCCTATTTCTGTGTCAGCCAAGTATACGCAACTTATATCTGGCTTTTTGGTCTCCACCTATATACACAATCATGATGGTCAAAGTGATAGACAATTATTGTATTTTTTATGTGGTCTATTTTAAAAATTAATACAAAATGCTTATCAATGTGAACTCTGTTAAATGTTTGAAGAGGTTTCCTTAGAAATTTATATCTATGGTTCGGCTTCTTTCTAATCTGAAAAATTTTTTTATTAATAATTCTTAATTGTTTTGGGTTTTTCCTTGATAATTTTTTAAATATTTTATCAGCTTCTTCTTTTACTTTTAGGCTATACATTCTATTTTAGTCTGTATCTCTTAGCAAAATCTTTCACTAGAATGCTTTTTTGTTTTTCTATTTTCTTGATTTTTTCTATAAATTCTGGTTTTAATTCTGGCTCATTTTCCGCGTCAATATATTTGCTGACCACTATTTCTATAGCTTTTCCCTTATCTTTAAGCCCGTATCTGGCTTTTACAATATTCAGCACTCTATTGGTGTTTTCATCAATTTTTATTAAGGCATTTACCATTTTCTCTTTCCTTAGTTTAACTAAGTTTAACTTATTTATAAATCTTTCTAAAATAACTATTTTATAAAAATAAAAAAGCGAGAAAAATCCCGCTTACAAACTCAATAACTCTATTTTTGTATCTGTTGTTGCGAAGTTTTTGGCAACAATTATTTCACAATCTGAATCTTCTGCAGTATCTATCACAGAACGAGTTACTGTGCCATCAATTATCATTGCATAAGGCTTTTTTCTCATTTTTCTTAAGGTACTGCTTAATCCTCTCACAGAGATTTCTTTTATTTCTTCTAATTGCCGGTCAAGAAGAATTGCTTTCCCGCTTCCATGATTTTTCTCTGAAAGCTCTCTCAACTTTTCTTTATTTATCTCATCTAACTTTGTTTTTTTCTCTTCTTTAAAAACTTTTTTGTAAGCTTTTTTCTTAAAGAAGTCTTCTATAGAAAGTTTTCTTCTTAGGCAGATTAAGACCTCCTTACCTGTTAGTTCTTCTACCTCTTTGCCATCAGGAGCAACCGCAATATACCTTACCTTTGCATTATCAACCACGTTTCTCGCAATTAATTTACCCCCCCTATCTCCATCGATAAAAAGAGTAATTTCTTTTTCTTCACTTAATTTTTTAATGCTATCAGGAAGTTTTGTACCACTCATTCCAATTACATTATTTATCCCATTTCTTACCAGGTTCAAGACATCTGCTCTTCCTTCCACAACAATTATTTCATTGCCAGAAAGGTCTCCATAAGGTAGTTTTTCTGAACCATACTCCTTAATTTTAGAAGTTCTTGCAGAACTCTTGATTTGATATGAAATCTCACGAGAATCCGCGGTTCCTTCAATAGATTTCATTAGTTTCTTGGCTCTTTCGATAATATATTCACGCTTACTTCCACGAACATCTTCAATTCTTTCAACTTCTATTTGTGCATCACTTGGTCCAATACGTTCAATTGTCTCTATTGCAGCACCTATAAGGGTTGTTTCTGACTGATCTAAAGCAGTTGGAATTTTAATGCGACCTGTTGTTTTTCTCTTTTCTCTGCGTAATTCTACCTCAATTCTTCCAATCTTTCCCTCTTTTTGCAAATCACGCATTTCTAGTTCACTTCCAAGCAAACCCTCTGTTTGCCCGAAGATAGCCCCAATTACATCTGGCTTTTCCAAGGCCCCTTCTGCCATAAAATTCGCATGTATCATATATTTAATTGATACAGGACTTACTTTTGCCATTTTGTTCTTTCTCCTTAATTTAATTGCTAGAAAAATACCAATAAGCTCTTTTCACCCAAACTGAATAACCAACTTCCTTAAGAATAACTCAAGGCCAATTGAATGTGATTGTGATTTATGATTAATAATAATCTCTAATCAGTATTTTTCTGTTATTTAGAGATGTTTAAAGAAGTTTTTAAGGCTTTTGGTGAGA
>CAYXYT010000039.1:0-4999 GCA_964469785.1 Candidatus Woesearchaeota archaeon
ATTTTCAGAAGATGTTGATGTTTATATCCCAAAAAACTTAGCCAAGATAAATATATTTTTTGATAACCTAAAGAAAAAAGGATTCCTCATATTAAAGAAAAAAATAAGTGACAGAAGTATTTATTCAAATTTGGAATTTAACAGAACAAATGTTAGATTTGAAGCAACATTTCAAAGCAAGAAAAGTGTATTGGGGGATTATGAAACAGCAGAAGGAGAAATAATTACAATTCGTACCTTGACTACAGAGGATTTTATAAGAGAAAAAATTAATACATATCTAAAAAGAGCCAAGATAAGAGACATTTATGATATATTCTTTTTGTTAAGATATGCAAATAAGAATAAATTAAAAAAAGAAATAAAGGACTTAATTAAAAGATCCAGAAGACCAAGAGATGAAAAGCAGTTAAGGGTTTTAATCATTGAAGGGTTAGCTCCTAATTTTAATGAGATGTTATATTATCTAAAAAGACAGGTTTAAAATGGGAAAAGAAAAGTATATTCGGCAAGTTGAAAACTTATTTAAGAAAAGCCCTGTTGTTAGTTTTTCGTCTATATCAAGGATAGTAAGATTTAAACAATATACTAAACAATATACTAAACAATTAATAAGGAATTTAATATTAAAAGGAAAAGTGAAAAGATTAACAAAAGGTTATTATACACAACACGACGAAATATCTTTATCTGTTTTTTGCTTTAAGCCCTCATACTTAGGTTTACAAGACGCCCTTAGTATTCATAATCTATGGGAGCAAGAAGCAGTCCCTGTGATAATTACTACAAAACAGATTAGACCGGGAATACGTAGAGTAATGGGAAGCAATATTTTACTAAGGAGGATTAATAAAAAATATCTCTTTGGATTTGAATATAAAAGAGTTGGCGATTTTTATGCTCCTGTTTCAGATATTGAAAAAACATTTATTGATATGGTTTACTTTAATGAACAATTAAGTGAGGAGACAAGGAAAAACATGATTAAGAACCTCAATTCAAAAAAATTAAACTCATATTTAAGAGTTTATCCAAAAAAATTTAGGAAAAGGGTTTTAGGTTGTTTGGAATAGCTCAACAAACCCTTGCGCCGAGTTCAATATCATCATCTATCTGGTTGGAAAATCCAAAATATACCAAAAGTTTTAAATAGTATAATCTACATTAGTATAATCATGAATATACAATTTAAGAACAGGAAGAAGGAGATGAAAGAATTAAAAGAAGTTATAAATTCTAGAGAGTTTCAGATGTTTATTATTTATGGTAGAAGAAGGATAGGAAAGACAGAGCTTATATTACATGCAACTAAAAATAAAAAGAGAGTTTATTATCTTGCCACTGGAGAAAACAATTTGGAGAGATTTTACAATACATGTCTAAACTATAATATAAAAGCATCTAAATTAAAGAAAGATTGGGAAGTCTTATTTGATTTTTTAAAGGACAAAGCAGATATTGTTATAATAGATGAGTTTCAGAATTTAATCCATGAAAACAAAAACATTTTAAATATTTTCCAATCTATAGTTGACATCACCCTTAAAAATTCAAAACTAAAATTATTTTTGCTGGGGTCTTCTGTTTCAATAATAACTTCAAAAGTTTTGAGCTATAAAAGCCCCCTATATGGCAGGCGTTCAGGATCCATAAACTTAAAACCTGTTGCATTTTTTAATTTACATGAATTTTTTCCAAATATAAATATAGAACAACTAGCAGAAATATATGGATTTACTGATGGGATTCCTTTTTATCTTATAAGAATAGATAAGCCTTTTTGGTATTGGTTAAGAAAGGAGTTAGAACAAGAAAAGACCTTTTTAAGAGATGAGGTTGATTTTTTAGTGAAATATGAATTTGATGATGCAGGAACATATAAGCTAATTCTTGAGGCGATTGCAAAGGGCAATACAAAGATAAATGACATAAAAAATTTCATTAAAGTTAAAAGGACAGATATAACTCCTTATTTAAAAAATCTTATAGATGTTGGATTTGTCAAGAGAGAAGTCCCGGTTACAGAAAACATAAAATCAAGAAAAGGCAGATACTTTATTTCAGATAACTTTCTGAAATTTTGGTTTAAGTATATCTACCCAAATTTGAGTTCTATAGAAGAGGGAATTTTTAATACAAATATTATAAAAAACAACTATAGGTCCTATCTAGGATTCGTTTTCGAAGAAATTTCTAGACAGTATATGATAAAAACTAAAATGTTTAAATTTACAAAGATAGGTAAGTGGTGGCACAGAGATAAGGAGATAGATCTTGTAGCATTAAATGAAGAAAAAGAACATATTTTATTTGTAGAATGTAAGTGGAAAAAAAACGTTGATCCCATAAAAATATTAAAAAATCTAAAAGAAAAAGCAAAAGAAGTTAAATGGAAAAATGATAATAGGAAAGAACAATATGCTGTTTTTGCAAAATCTTTCAGAAATAAGCCAAAGGACTTACTCTTATTTGATTTAAAAGATATGAAAAGAGCTTTTAGCTCTAGGCAGTAAGGGACAAATTCTTCTCAACAAACCCTTGCACCCAATTCAATATCATCATCTGGTTCAAGGAGTTTGCACTCTACCTCGTTGTCGTCTTCATCATATCTAACAGCTGCAAGAAGCATGCCTTTGCTTTCAATTCCACGAAGTTTTTTAGGTTCAAGATTCGTGAAAACAATAATCCTCTTATCTTTAAGCTGCTCTTTTGTGTAATACTCTTTGATTCCTGCTACAAGTGTTGTTTTTTCAGAGCCTAAATCAACTTCCAATTTATAGAGTTTATCAGCACCCCCCACATCCTCAGCATTTATGATTTTACCAACTCTTATATCTAGCTTTTGCCAGTCTTTGAATTTGATGATATTGTTTTCTTCTGCCATTTTAATTTTTATAGCTAAGGATTTATATATCTTATGTTGGATGTTATATTGAAACTATCCCAAATTGTCTGGTTAATTTATCATATCTTAATATTTCAAGCTCTCAAACCCAATCTTTGGAGAAGTCTTTTAAGCATTTTCTCACGATCTTTTCTTGAATCATACTTTAAATTAACAAGGTTTGCTGCTATTTCTTTATATGCACGAGCCGCCTTGCTTTTTGGATGCGTGTGAATAACAGCATCTTTTTTATTTAGAGCTTTTCTGACACAAATATCTTCAGGGACCATTCCGAGAATAGGAACTTCCAACATCTCTTTTATCACACCTGGTTGTATTTCTATTCTATCTTTTTTAACTCTCGCCATGATAACTCCTAAAACTGGTTTTTTCATTCCTTCTGCAAGTTTTATTGTCTTTAACGCGTCTGTGATTGCCGGAAGTTCTGGGTTAGTAATTATAATTAATTCATCAGCCATGTCAATAACATCAAGAGATTCTTTACCAAGGCCGGCAGCACTATCCACAAGAATATAATCTGCAATGTTTTCAAAATCTTTTTTAAAGTTTTTTAGTTTTTCTGGTTTGATTTTTTTTAGTTCTTTTACAGATATGGAAGAGGGAATAATCTTTAGTCCGGAATCATGCTCGTAAACCGCATCATATACCTCTGCTTTTTTTTGCAATATGTGATTTAAACATACAGGAACTTCAGGGGAGTTTAAAAAAATTCCTATGTTTGGTGTTGTTAAGTTCCCGTCAATAATTAAAACGTCTTTTCCAAAATAATTGAGGGCTGCACCAAGATTTATTGCACTTGTGGTTTTACCCACGCCCCCCTTTCCAGATGTTATAACAACTACTTTCTGCATTTTAAATCCTGATTTTGATGAAACTTTTTAATCCTGGTTTACTTAGTTTCGCCTAATCTTTTTTTCTGATTTTAATTAATTTTTGTTTAATCTTTTCTTTCCTGGTTTGATCCAAAACTTTTCGAAAGTTTTGTTTTCGTTAACCTTTTCTTAAAAGGTTATTTGGATAGAAGAAATTGCTTTGTTGTGCTTATAAATTTTTCTAACCTCTCTGCATACTCTTTAAGCTGATCAAGATTAATATTTACTTCCTTACCTTTATAAAAAACCTTTAGTGTGACATTTTTTCTGAATTCCCCAATCCTCTCTTTTCTTAAATCCTTTATTTTTCTGAACATCTCATACATATCTAAAACCTCTTGAAAATTCTTATCTTTTTTGAACAATTTTCTCGTTTCTTCTATTTTTCCAAGCGGATTGGTCGAAATTGATTTTATCTTCTTTTTCTTTTTTGCATGTTTAAGAATTGACTCAATACCTGTTTCAATCATTTTGCGCCATCTAAAAATAAGGTTAATCATCACATCACAAGTTTTAGTATACTTCAGACTAACATATAATAAATGGTCTGCACTAATTTTTTCTTTAATTATATCTTCCATTTCCATCCGTTAAAACACAGAGAAGTGTACAATATATGGATATCTAAGTTTTTATACTTTTCTTAAAAATTGGTTCTGAGTTTTTTTTATAATGGCTTTTGCCATTGCTAGAAATTCTTTTGTTTTTTCCACACTAAGTGTTTTTTTTCGCATGTTATCTGATAAAATTACTAGTTTTTCTCCTTTTGTAAATTCAAAAGGGCTTTGTTTGTGCTGTTCAACCAGCTCAAATAACTCTAAAATCAGGCGAATTTCATCTTGAGTAATTCCATAGCTTGTAGCACATTTTTCCCTGAAAACCCTGAAATTTGTTTTTGGGTCTTTGTAGAGAGAGATTCTTTTGTACAAGTATTCATACTGAAGTATTGAATTAATGCAGTTCGCAACAGCGTTTTTTATTTCAGAGAGTATTTTCAAAAGTAATTTCTTGTCCTGAACAAGCGGAAAAGTCATATAAATTAAATGATCTGCTGTCTGGATTGTGGCCTCTGCATTTTTCAAATTCTCTAAGAATTTTTCCATGGCTTTTTAACGCCTTTTAAATTAATATACTTATTGATGATGAGAAAAATATATTGGGTTAAATATTTAAGGAATTTTTTGTTTTTTTTTCCAGTCTCCAGAATCAAGCATCCAGGATC
>CAYXYT010000040.1:0-4887 GCA_964469785.1 Candidatus Woesearchaeota archaeon
TTAAGAGGAGAAGATTATGCTGAAACAAAAAAGATGGTGTTGGTTAAATAAAATTATTTTTTCTTCTTTCTTTTTCTTTTCTTAACAACTCTTCTCTTTATCTTTTTCTTCTTTCTCAAATTTAAAACAAGATAAATCAAAACAATTATTATAATAGCCCCAATTAGGTTATAAATATTAAAGAAAGACAATTGAACTCGTGCAGGGCACGGGACAACATTCTGACCACTTGCACACTCTTCATTCATTAATTCAGGATCATAATGCCAGAACCCACTTTCAGGAGGGTCTTCAACGCAATCTCCCATATCACCATTATAATTAGTAACACAATACATTTCGTCGTCCCAATTATTACTAGCATCCCATTCCCAAATAGCTGTCCACGAATAAGTTAAAAACATATCATCACAATTATCGTCAGTGTTTTCGCTATATGCACACATTCCTATATCATATCCCCCATAACCAGCTGTCCAAGAAGGACCACAGCCAGTTATCTCATTCCATGCACATGTACATGTTATATACTGATTACTACAATCTATTTCAGGATTATTAAGAGACACACTATAACTAGCAACCTGGCAAAGACCAAGGTCATTCTCACAGTTTTCCTGTGTGCTATAATCCATACACATGATTATTGCTTCGCAAATAGGGGCCTGAATAATATCTATTTCCAAATCATTGCTTGTATAAAGTGTTGCATCGCTGTCATATACTTCAAAATAAAATCCTTCAAAATTAGTTTCTCCTGTTGCTTCTATATCTGCTTGTGTTATTGTCCAACTCGCAACTAGAACTAGATTTCCTTCAAAATCTACAACACTTCCTATAACTGTCCTGATAAAATCATCTGGAGTCCAAAAATCTTTTTCATAAATATCAAAACTAACCTCTTCACCCTCTAAATAACCTGAATTTTTAAATACTAGCAAGACACTTGTTTCTCCAATAATTACATCTATGGAATCAACTGCAAAATCCATATTGTCTTCAGAAGCCCAGTATACTATTGGTTCGCCGAGTCCATAGGGTTCACAGGTTTGGTCAAATAGATCATATCGATATCCATTCTCAACATCACACAAACACCCAAATGTGCAAAAAGACTCATCTCCCCCATTGTTATTAACACCACCTTCATTCCCATCATCGCACTCTTCCATAATTCCATCATCATTTGGTCTTTGTACAAGGTAGTCACCGCAGTATGTTCCGGTATTTATCGTGTTGCCTATATTACACCAAATTTTTAAATTATTATAATTGTCTAGATGTCCTACATGTGCGTTTGTCTCGCCCGATAAACTTAATACAGGGTTAAAAATGACTGGATCTGGATTTTGTGCTCCGCTAACACAACCAAGACCTGTATGCTGGTAACAAACTTCTTCTGTGTAGGTGCTTAGCTCAGGTATTTCTACATGTGCATTTGTTGACGAAGATAACCGCAAAATTCTTTCTCCTCCACCACACTCGTTAGCGCCCACACCATTTCCAAAGTCACAACATAAAACATAATCATATTTTACTCCATAAGTGCATCCTCCTTGGCTTTCACAATTTACCTGTTCATCTTCAAAATTTGGACAAGGAGTGGCTGTTCCAGAACAAGTCCCATCAGAAATAAGAAAGCCAGTAATAACATAGCCCACACCACCACCCTCTATCCAAGAGCATCCATCTTGTGAGAGACAACTAAACATGTCTGAATAATCAGAACAAGGATTTACAACCCCCAGACACATGTATTTGTTATTTGCAGTAACAAAAGCTTTTTCTCCGTGAGCGTTTTCTGATGCAGAAAGACCCATAACAATATAATTTCCTTGTAATGTTAAGCACGCAGTTCTCTCAACAACCTGGCAACCATCATCAGCACTGACTGTATTAGCAACCCCAATTAACAATATTCCTAAAAGCAAAAACCCGAAAACCACACCTGCTTTTTTTCCAACCATTTTATATCTTTATATCTCAATACCCTTTTTTAAGGCTTCTGAGACAATTGTAATTTGTTTTTTGAGTTTATTAAATTCTTCCGGGGTGTAACATAAAAAATCAACAGGATAGTTTAGGTTCCAATAATCATAAAATCCTATTGCCCTATACCTAAATTTCTTACCTCGAAAACTCTTTGAGACAATTATTAAATCAATATCACTATCTTTATAGGATTTTCCAGAAGCTCTTGAACCAAAGAATATAATTCTTTCTACAGAAATTTTATTTTTCAAGTTTTCTTTAAATTGTCTTAAATTTTTTTTAATTGTTTGGTTGCCCATTTTATTATTCTTCTAGCAGCTTTAATATCTTCTTCAACTTCACCCCGCGTATATTTTTTAATGCCAGCATCAGGATATCTTGTTTCTGTATACACAAAAGTTAATTTTTCACAATCTTTTAATAAGTTTTTATCTATTTGTGCAAGCTTCCCCAACCTGACAAGATCATGGATTTTTGGGAATTTCCTTGTTTTTTCAATCAAAACAGCTTTTAAGAGCTTTTCTACAGTTTGCTGACAAAGAAAGGATGTTAAATCATAATTTCTAATTTTAAAATTATCTTCTGCTTTTTTTAGATCATCTTTACCGCTTTTTAACCACCTAACAACCTCTTCCCTCATTTTTCTTAAATTTTTCATCCTCCTTTAATGTTAGCAACCCCAATTAACAATATTCCTAAAAGCAAAAACCCGAAAACCACACCTGCTTTTTTTCCAACCATTTTATTTATTATTTATGTTTTTTAAGTTTTATATGTTCTTTAAAATCACGAGCTAATCTGGAAAAACTATTTTCAAGCAATTTCAATCTTATTCTAATTTTACTAACACTAATAGCAATACCAAAAACAGCTGTTAGTATGAAGATCAGTATTGTCTGCTCAAATGTTGGAGGACCCCCAAAGAGATACCATAGCCCGACAAATATAGAAATGATGAACAAAATCCAAAGTATAATATCTCCTATTTTCATTTTTTAACCACCTCTAAAAAAAGATACAACCCATATTAGAAGCGCAAACCCAATCAGTATCCAGATAATTATATCTCTCCAGTTATATCTTGACCTCATTTTATATCTTTTTTAGCAGAATATATTTTATAAAGATTTCTTATTTAAATTTTATAAGCTTCTTTATGATGTTTGTATCTCTCAATTATAATAGTTTTGGTCTTTTCATCTATAGAATAAATAAGGACATAATTACCCATGTGCACTCGCCAGAATATGTGCAGAGGTTTCCTTAGAGATTTAAAATGATAAGGGCTTTCCCTTATTTGTTTTTCTTTCTATTGGTAATAAAAGCTCTTGTCTATTAGTAATATAAACTTTTGCTTTAAATTCGTTATCTGTATTATCAAAGAATAATGTTATCTCAATTAGACATTGGCAATTAAATACAACATAAGAACAAATAAAAATTCATAAACCTTAAACTTATTAAATCCATTTATGAAATAATAGAAAAAATTTCAAAGATTTCTTAATTAAGGCACAGGGGGGAATCAACTTCTAGTCACCCCTTCACAACAGCAAGAGGTTTTAGCCTTGCTATTTTTTTAGATATGCCAAGCTCGTCGACAACACGAACAACTTCTTCAATATCTTTGTAAACCTGAGGAGCTTCTTCTGCAAGAGATTTCCAGCTTCCTGCCTTTACTTCTATGTTTTTTTCGCCTAATTGCTTTTTTATTTTTTCGCCCCTGAAAGTTTTCAGTGCTTTGCTCCTGCTTTTCACACGTCCAGCCCCGTGCACACTGCTTCCAAAAGTTAATTCTTCTGCTTTTTTTGTTCCGATTAATAAGTAGGAAGCAGTTCCCATGCTCCCGGGAATCATAACCGGCTGACCTATTTCTTTATATGCGTCTGGAATCTCTTTCTTTCCAGGACCAAAGTTTCTGGTAGCGCCTTTTCGATGAATGCAAACGGTTTGCTTTTTGTTGTTTATTATGTGCTCTTCAAATTTTGCAATATTATGGCAGACATCATAAAGAGTTTCAATTTTTATATCTGGAAATAAATACTCCATTTCTTCCCTTACCCAGTGAGTTATTAGCTGTTTATTAGCAAAAGCAAAATTTACTGCAGCAGCCATTGCAGCCAGATAATCCTGGCCAAGCTGACTTTTTATAGGGGCATTTATAAGCTCTCTATCTGGCAGATTCTTAAATCCATAAACCTGCTCCATTTTTTTGATATAATCTGAAGCTACCTGGTGTCCAAATCCACGACTTCCACAATGAATCATAATCATAATCTGGTCTTTTTTCAGCCCCAATATATTAGCAACTTTATCGTCGAAGATTTCATCAACATACTGCACTTCTAAAAAATGATTTCCAGCCCCGAGTGTTCCAAGCTGACCTATCCCGCGTTTCATTGCTCTTTGAGAGACTTTTTCAGGATTAGCACCCTTCATACACCCTTCTTCTTCTGTATGCAGATAATCTTCTTTCACGCCATAACCTTTTTCCACCATGTATTTTGCACCAGCTTTCAAGACTTTTTTAAGCTCATCTTTTGTAATCTGGAATTTACTTCCACGCCCAACACCAGAAGGAACTTTTCTATAAAGCGCCTCTACAATCTGTTTTTGTCTTTTTAAAATATCTTGTTTTGTGAGGTTTGTTTTGAGGAGACGGACAGAACAATTTGAAACAACAATTCCATTAGCAATAAAATTATGATTTTCATTTTTTATTGTAAAATCATAAACAAAATCATTGAATTCCTGCTTTTTTATCTCTTCAATATTATCCCAAATAAAGCCATCTTCACCATAACAATTTTTTTCAAGAAATTCATTAAAAGAAATAAAACAATACGCAATTCTTGTTCCTGTTCTCCCGTAATTACTATAATAAATAGCTTTATC
>CAYXYT010000041.1:0-4802 GCA_964469785.1 Candidatus Woesearchaeota archaeon
AAGAAAGTTTATGTTATGATTCAAAAAGGTTAGGCGGAGTTTATACGCAAAGCTTTTTTGCAACAACTCTTAATCCAATGCTGGCACCAACTCTGCTTGAATATGCTAATAAGGCAGCACCCCATTCCCGCGGAATTGTGTAATAAAGCTCAACCCTAACCCCTTCAATCTTAAATACAGCTTTCTGCTCACCCCCAAACAAGTATTTTCCTTTTTTATCTAAAACCTCTTTGATTTTATCTTTATCTTTAGATATAAGAACTATGTCAATATCACTGGGTCTTCTCTCTCCACGTCTAATGCTTCCAGCAACCTGAATGCGCTTGCAATAAGGTTTAATTGCTTTAACAATTCTATCTGCAAGTCTTTTAACATGTGCGCCTTTTCTGGCTCTCCTCTTTTTCCACATTTTAGTATTTAAAAATTCTCTCATATGTTTTGTGGTCCATCCATTCAAGAATTATTGATAACACCATTAGATTTTTTCCTTCAATGCTATACATTAATCTCCAGGCTCCAGGGAGATTATATTTCCAAACATTTCTAACCCCAAACTTTTTAATATATCCTTTTGGTATTTGTCTTTTAGGCACCTGAATCCCGCAAAAAGCATTTTGTTCTATGTCTTTAAAGGATCTTAGGACAAACTTGTAGAGATTTGGGTCTGCTTTCTCAAGTCTTTCAAAAGAGGATTTAACTTTTTCGTTCGCAAATTGAATTTTACTTTTCATTTTTTCTTCCAGAACAAATGTGCTTTCTTCAATCTTTTTTCAACATCTTCAGGATAAAATATCCATCCTATTTTTCCTTCTGAATCTACCGATACTTTTCCAGATAAAATTAAGTAATCTAATATTAAACTAAATGTTTGGTACATCATCTTTTTTGGGAGAGCTTGCCATAATTGCTTTTTTCTAAACTCTCCATCCTGGTCTCTTATGAAATCCTCTACAAATAAAACAGTGTCTAATCTTGGTGACCTTGCACTTGGGTTGTAGCTTTTAATAAATCTTAATGTCATAGTTATATCAATTGATATACCCTTATAAATTTTTTGTTTTTTCTTTTATCTCGTAATAATCTCCAAAACATCTCTGCTTTTTAATTTATAATCTTTCCCAACAGCTATTTTTGATTTTGCGTTTATTGCCTTGATAAAATTTTTTCCAAGATCAGTATGTAAGTGATAAGCAAAATCTAATGCCGTGCTTTCTTTAGGTAATAAGAAACAATCAGGCAATATACTGGCTTTGCTGTCTGTCAGTTTATTTGCACTATCTACAGGAAAAACAGCAATGTATTTCAATAGCTCAAATACAGCTTTATTCAAAACCTCTTGAATCCCTGTTCCTGTCTCAAATCCATCTAAAACCTGTTTTTTTATTTTATCCAGAGCTGCTTTTTGTTTTTCGTTCATCTTTGCTTCATTTAAAATTTTAAAATCCCCATCTCCAGGAATATAATCTATAAGCTCGTGCTTGGCTGCTTCTCGCAATGCAAGCTCTGAATCTGCAGAACAAGGAATTATAATTAACTCAGGAAATTCTTTCTTCAACATCTGATAATTTTTCTTGGCTTTTTCCATATCAATTTTATTTGCCGCGATAATCATTGGCTTTGTTTCCCGACGCAATTCAGAAGCAAATTCCATTAGTTGCTGTTCATTCCATTGTGTTGGTTTTTCTGAAAAATTCAATTTCTTTAAAACCTTCTTGACATGGTTCTCATCAACTTTTAAACCAGAAAATTGTTTTGCAACAGCTCTTGAAAAATTGCCCTCAAGTTCTGCTTTTTTTGCAAACCCCTTCCAGACCCTCATAAAAATATTAAAATACCATTTATTTAATTCATCTTCTAAAAACCAAATATTATGTGCAACATCATAATTTTCAACAGGCTTTCCTTCTGCATCTATTGTCCCGGAAGCATCTACAATATGAATAAAGGCATCTGCCTGTCTTAAATCATCAAGAAACTGGTTTCCAAGACCTTTTCCCTCACTTGCACCGGGAACTAATCCAGCAACATCCATTAATTCAATAAGAACAAACCTATTGTTTTTTAAACAAAACCCGTGCTTTGGCTGACATTTAACATTAAATTCTTTATCAACACAATCAATTTTCACATAACCCGCGCCGTGATTTGCTTTAATTGTGGTAAATGGGTATTCTGCAATAGCAACTTCTGCGAGTGTTGCTGCCTTGAAAAAAGTTGATTTGCCTGCATTGGGAGCTCCAACAATTCCGATTATCATCTTATTTTTTCAAAAATTTTTTCTGTTTTCTTATAAAGAGCATTTAAATCAGAGTCATTATTTATTTTAAAATCTGCGATTCCTATGCACTTACCGACTTGTTGCCCAAATTCAGAATCTTCTCCAAAATCACGCTTGTCCATTTCTAAAAACCCTTCCCAGCTTTTTGAATCGCTAGCTCTTGCTCTTGAGACAACTCTTTCATACCTAAATTTTTCAGGGGCTTCAATACCAATCAATTTAAACCCTTCAAGTTTTTTTAACTCCTCAACTTCTCCGGGATTTCTTATGCCGTCGATGATATAATCTCCATCTTTTATTTTTTCCTTTATTCTTTTTGCAAGAACTCCAGGTCCTTGTTTCTCCCTAAGCTCATTTCCTAAATCTTGCAAATCTTTTCTTGTTGTTTTAATGCCTCTTTGTTTTGCTTCATCTCTAACTTCTTGAGAAAGTGACATGTATGTAAATCCTCTTTCTATAAAATATTCTGTAACAATGCTTTTTCCAGACGCAATCCTGCCTGTTATACCGATTATCATTTTTCAAATCAAGCAGCTAGTGCTGCTCTTTCTTTTCTTTTCTTTAAATACCTAATTATCAATAACAAGATTATTAGGATTAGGATTATCAGGATAAATATCATCAGATAAAGCACAATTCTTGCAAAGATATTTACTGGTGGCTTTTCAACAACTTCAAAATGTGCGCTTGAAGGCGCAATACCGTTTGAATAAATTAACTCTAGTCCAATAATATATTTCCCTAAAGGCAACATACCTGTATCAAAGTCTCTTTTAAATTCTACCTTATCTTCAACAAGAAGAGTTTCGCTCTTTGTCAAATAAATTTTATTTTTATAATCTTTAATAACATAATTTAGTTTTACATCTAATCTTTCTTTCTCGCCAAGAGGGATTAAAGTAACCTGGGTCTTTAATTTATCTCCCCGTGGAACTTGGTAATCTTTATTTAAGACAACAATGTTAGAATCAAACAATAAAATTGTTGTCCTTACATTTAAGACCACTGGGATTTCTTTCCCATCAACAATTATTTTTCCTGTGTAAATTCCTGGTGTGCCGGGGGCTACAAATCTCGCATTAAACGTTTTTGTTTCCTTTCCTGCTAATTCAAGATATGCTACATCTAAAATAACCATATTTTCAATATCTTTTTGTGAAACAGAAACGTTTATAGAATTAGTTCCTAAATTTTCAACACTTATTGTTTGGTCAACAGCTGTATTTACAATTATATTTATGTTTATTTTTGCTGGAGCAACCTTAATATTTATTCCCGGGACTACTACACCTGGTGCGGCTGCTGCTCCTGGAGAGGGTGCTGGTGCTGGCACTGCTGTGCAATCACCTGCACTGCATGTATATCCTGAAGCACATGTTCCGCAGTCCAGTGTTCCACCACAACCATCGGACCAGGTATCACACTCATAACCTAAACCCGCACAAGTATAAGGAACACATGAAAAAAATCCCTCAATTTGCTCATTAGGATTAAGTATAATGTTTTCAGTTCCTCCAGAATTTAGAGAAATAACGTCTGCATTTAGATTTGGAAATAACAAGATAAATAAAAATACAAATAATGAGATATATGGGTTTTTCATTTTGTTTGTATAAATATATAGATATTCCTATAAAAATAAATAAATCAGAACTTTTAATCTTTTTTATTCCTTATTTCTACCTCACAATTGATCATATTCAATAAAATCTTATTTTCCTTTATATCCAAATTTCTTATTATAATCTTTATGATCAACAAGATCAATTACAAAGGCTATAACTTCAACTTTTGTGTCTCCTTCTGTTAGTGTGTAAAGCATTCTCCAGAAATTTGAGAGTTGAGTCCAGAATAAATTTATATTCCCGTATTTAACCTTGTACTCCTTAGGAATTTTATCTTTTGCAATCGGTTTTCAGTAGTGAGGATTTGCCCTGATAAATTCTATTTTTTGATTGACCGAATTAAGAATTGTTCTCTCTGTTTTAGAATGTTTAGCTTCTCTACTCAAGTATCTGTAAACCTCTTTAGCTTCAGAAGAAAAAATTACTCTTACTGTTTTCATACCTCTACTCCCTCTGCAATAGCTTTTCTTAATTTGTAGCTTGGGCTATGAATCCATGTCATGCCTTTTAAACTAACAAATATTTTATTGCTTTCCTCTAGGTATTGAAGAATAAGCATTAAGGTATTATGATTCACTTGCCTAGGCAATCTTCTTTTAAGCTCTGCTACTGTTATAACACTCTCACCCATATTTTTTAAAACATCTTCAACCATTATTACTGTATTAAGAGTTGGCCAGTGAATGTTTGTTTTTTCTTTTCCAAATGTTTGTGACATTTTAATATATAATAGGTATTTACTTATATCTACTATATACATCTGGGTATTTATAAATCTTTCTCTTCTTTTTCTCTATTTCTACCTTTTTACCCATTTCATCTAGTTTTTGCTCTGTTTCATTTTAACATATCAGAAAGTTTTATATAATCCTTATTATTGTCCATATTATGAGGGTCGA
>CAYXYT010000042.1:0-4349 GCA_964469785.1 Candidatus Woesearchaeota archaeon
GAAGCAAAAAAAAGATAAAAATAAATATTACAAATAATATCAATAAGAAAATATCATAAATCATAAAACCCATTTTGTTAGACCCTTTGGTTTACTTCTTTCTTAATGGACGAAAACTCTTTCTGCCACACTTTCTACATTTAATTTTTCCCTTTAGAATTTTTTGAGGCTCTGCCCTAATTTTTCCCCGGCATTTTTTGCATATAAAAACGTTCTTAAAAAGCCTACTCTGTGCCTCAGGTATTTTTGCCATTTTTTTATTTTTTATCTTGTCTTGGTTTACTCTAAATTTTTTGAAAAATTTATTTTATAACTTCCTCTTAATTATTTTTTGTCCTTCAATATCCCAATACTCTACATTGGAATTTTCTTGTAGTTCTGACTTTATTTTTTCAGGACATTTTATTTCTATTGTCTCAAAATTTTCCAGGTCCATAATACTAACTAATTCACTAATTGAGAGAACCTGCCCCTTTCTCTTGTTAACCATTGGAACTTCAAGCCTGTCATGCCCCGGAATAACAAAAACCTTTTTCTGCTGGTTAATTACTCCCACAGCTTCTATGCGGGCTTTAGCATGTCCGTGTTTACCTGTCCTGCTTATGTCTATTTTCTTAATAATATATGGCCCGCCCTCGAGAAGAATGTTTGTTCCCACTCTCGCTTCTGTAGCATTAATAATTTTTAAAACCATGACTTACTCAAAAGAAATATATTTATAAACGTTTTGCGAAAAGTTAGATTTGTGTTGCTCACATATTAATAAATTTAACAGCAAACTATTATTAATTAAATGCAACTGATACTAAATCTAAAAAATTTCTTTTAGTAATTATTTGTTTTAATTTTAAAATCACTACAATAGAAAAATTTAAATACTCAAGCATTACTTGAAGAATATGCCTAAATTTGAAAAACCTACAAACAAACGTGTTAAACCAATTACTATTGAAGGTTATGATGAGCTTCGAGGAGTTTTCTATAGAGGAGGGAGTAGTGTTTATAGATTGTATGATAAATTAACTCCAGCAATGAATTTGCAACAGCTTGCTGAATTTTATGAAACAGAAAAATCAAAAGGAAATCCAATTCCCGCAAATGCTGAATTGTCTTGGGCAGTTATTACTACTGCCGCAAATTCTGGCGATAAAAATCTTGTTCAAAGAATTCAACAAATATTAAGAAATAATTTCGTAAATACTTTAACTGGAATTAATTGGTATGCTTCTGGAAATGCAAAGGTTATTCATAAAAAAGGAACTTCTGATTCTTATCATAAGCAAGGCAGATTAATTGGTCCAGATGGATTGATTTCTGAAGTTAAGCCTAAAAAACTTCTTGGCTATCTTCTTGGAAATGAAAATATTGAAGACATAAATGATATTTCTAACAAAATAAATAGCACCCGGGCGTATGTATGGAGATTAAATTCAAATCCCAATTCAAAAGTCGAAACACTTGTGGGGTTCTGCGCGTTCCTGGGCAAGCTTGGCCTGGGTTGCGATAGGGATCCCTTGTATCAGGATCCTGCTTTTCGGGTATTAAAGATTGAGTAAGCTTGTTATATTGCTCGCTGGCAGGGTTGAACAAGATTGTTTTTTGTCTCTTTGTGACGCCGCGAGGTAGGGAAAAATTTTTAAATATTTTTTTATTAGAATCTCTGCCCAGAAAAGTTTTTTCGCATGAGCAACGAGAAAACTTGATGGACTACACGCCAATTAATTAGTGCATTATTTAAATTTGTTTTAAGCCATAAAATTCAACCCCAACAATTAGTAGCTGAAATATTGCAAATATTGAAGAGGTGGGGTTTCCTTTGAGAGAATTTATATGAGCTCATTGGCTAGGAGGTCTCTTTTTAGAGAAGGTTGGTTGGCTACAGGATTGTGAGGTTCTACGCGAACCCGAACAGGCTTAACCTGAATTGCAACAGGAATCCCTTGAATCAGAATCCTGCTTTTCGAATAGTTCATCTGGGCATTTATATAATTGAATTTTAAAAAAACTTAAAAACTCTTGCCCAATTCTATTTCAATGCCATTAAAGAAAAAAGATTTTGTTGAGATAGAATTTACAGCAAGGATTAAAGAGGGGGAAATTTTTGATTCAAACATTGAGAAAGATTTGAAAAAAATAAATCCAGATGCAAAAGCAAGGCCTTTTGTATTTTCTCTCGGGCAAGGAATGTTTCTGAAAGGAATTGATGATTTTTTGATTGGAAAAGATGTTGGAAAGTATAAGATTGAACTTCCTGCAGAGAAAGCTTTTGGCAAGAGAGAGCCAAAATTAATTCAGAGGATTCCAATAAAGGTTTTCAGGGAACATAAACTAAACCCTTCTCCAGGAATAGCTTTTAGTTTTGATGGTCGTCTTGGAAAAGTGCTTGCGGTTTCTGGTGGAAGAGTTATGGTTGATTTTAATAACCCAATTGCAGGAAAAGATGTTGTTTACAATATTAAGGTTTTGAAAAAAGTTGAGGGTGTTAATGAAAAAGCCAAGGCTCTTAGTGATTTCTTATTTAGAAGAGAGTTTAAATTTGAAATCAAAGATAAAAAAATTATTATGCATGTTGAAAAGCCAATGATGAAGCTTGTTGAGGGGCTCAAAGATAAGTATAAAGAGGTTTTGGGATTAGATTTAGAGGTTAAAGAAGCTGGAGAGGAAACCCCCAAAAAATCACAATAATTTTTATAAAGAGTTATTAGTTCTTTCAGGCATGGAAGAGATATATAATCAGGGGATTGGTTCTGGTTTACAGGATATTGACCGGGAGTTAGAAGAGTTATTGAAAAAGCAATCCGCCAAGATTAAGGTTATTGGTGTGGGGGGTGGCGGAGGAAATTCTTTGAGCAGAATGAGAGAGATTGGCATTAAAGGTGGTGAGCTCATAGCTATAAATACAGATGCTCAGGATTTATTATATGCTAACGCAGATCAAAAAGTTCTCATTGGTAGAGAGCTGACCCAGGGCCTTGGAGCAGGGTCTAATCCAAAAATTGGCCAGGAAGCTGCAAAAGAGTCTGCCTCTGAAATAAAGAAAAAACTTATAGGGAGCGACATGGTTTTTATTACCTGTGGTCTTGGTGGAGGAACAGGAACAGGCGGGGCACCGGTCATAGCATCTATAGCGAAAAAGCAAGGCGCCTTAACAATTGGGGTTGTTACACTGCCATTTACAATTGAGGGAAGGAAAAGGATAGAGAATGCAATGGATGGTCTTGAAAGAATGGATTCTGTTGTTGATACTTTAATTGTCATCCCAAACGATAAACTACTTGAGTTAGCTCCAGAACTACCCCTGCATACCGCATTTAAGATTGCTGATGAAATTTTAACAAATGCTGTTAAAGGAACTACAGAGTTAGTGACTACTGCTGGCCTTGTCAATCTGGATTTTGCAGATATAAAAGCAGTAATGGCTGATGGGGGAGTTTCCCTAATAGGAATGGGAGAATCAGATACTGCTCAACGTGCTGTGGAAGCTGTTGAAAAATCAATTAGTAACCCTTTGCTTGATGTTGAGATATCAGACGCTTCTGGTGCACTGGTAAATATTATTGGCGGACCAGACATGCATCTTGACGAATGCAAAACAATTATAGAAACTATTGGTGAGAAATTAAATCCCGATGCAAAGCTTATCTGGGGAGCTCAGATATCAGCAGATATGGAGAAATCAATTAGGGTTTTATTAATTGTTACAGGTGTAAAAAGCGCTCAAATTCTAGGACATGGCGAAACTCTTGAGGATATAAAACATCGAGAGATAGAAGAAGAGCTTGGAATTGAGTTTTTTGAATAAGATGGAAGAAGAAGTAAAAAAACAAATATTGAAAGATTATGATGCAGTAAATGATAGTATTTGTGAGATATTAAACCAGAGACCATCAAATCTTTTTGTAAAAAGTGAACATTATATTCAGCCCTCACTTGTTTCTACACAGGTTTCAATAGATGATCTAAGAGGAGAGTTTGAATATTTTAAAAAAATTCGTGATTGTTTAGAGGGCATATTAATCAATGAAAAAGCACCATTTAGAATTTCGCATGCACCAGATTATATTAAACAATTTTTTGAATAAACCTTAAAAACTCCTTCTCCTTACTTAAATCATGGCAAAATTACCTCAGACAACAAAATCATTTGCAATTAAATGCAGACGAGTATGGCAGATTTTGAAAAAGCCAACCAGAAAAGAATTTGAAACAATTACAAAAGTATCTGCTCTTGGGATATTAGTTTTAGGTGTTCTTGGTTTTTTAATATCAATAGTTGTAAAATTCTTTTTTTAAGTGTGCTATCCCGAAATTATTTCATAAGGCTGGTATATTTAACCATATGAAATTAA
>CAYXYT010000043.1:0-3948 GCA_964469785.1 Candidatus Woesearchaeota archaeon
CAAGGTATTTGATATAATTATCAAACAGTCAATGTTGCACTAATCATGCAACACAACATAAAAAGGCGAAATCATAAAGTTTTTAAGGAATAAAACAATATTTTAATTATGAAAAAAGAGGATAAAAAAACACTTTCTTTTTTAGGGGGGGCCTTGCTTGCTGGAGTGAGCCTCTATTTTTTTAATGCACAACCAATCTTGGCTTTTGTCGGGATAATGATTGGGGCATATTTTATAATAAGAGCTTTTAGTTAAAATAAAATGAATCTAAAAAAGAAGAATTTACTAGATTTGCAGCACTCTCTAGATCAAACAAAAGGCGCGTTATTCCTAAGTGTCGGTATAGGTGGAGGAATTGCCGTCTTTTTTGGAGGAATCCAACTTGAAATAGCCGCAATAAATTCCTTTGTTATTGCTTTATTATTCTCGTTACCTTTTATCTTTCAGTCTATTAAACATTTTGATAATTGTTCAGCAATACAAGAAAAAATAAAAAGTTCAAGATAAGATTCTCTATTCTTTTCTTAAGAGAAAGTTAAAGAACAAGCTTAAATTCACCCAGCTCTTTCTTCAACAATTCAAAGACTTTTGGATTGATTTCAACACTTTTTTTCTCTTTTTGCTCTGCAAGGGTTTTAGAAACCTCCTGCATACTTGAACTCTGGATTTTATCACTTATTTTTTGTATCTTGTTCTTTCTGAATAAAAATGCCTGGCCATTAAGTGTTAGTAATTCAGCAATTTGTTGTTTTCCCGCCTTTTTATATTTGAGACGCATTCTTCCCTTCTCGAGAGAGACAAGGTCTTTTCTCTGAGAATACTCAATAAGATCACTTATCAAAATTGTTGCTTTTTTCCGCGCTTCATCAATTTTATGTAAATTTGACCTTCCTTTTTTAAATTCACTTCTTGCACCAACAATATCTTTCAGTATTCTCAGGTGCTGTCTGGTAAACTTCCCTTTTTTAACAAGTTTTTTCTCAAATTCTTTAATCATCACCTCCTGAGATTTTCTTCCGAAAACAGCGTGCAATAAATTAAAGACATCTTTGTAAATCTGCTCAATTGTTTTTTCCTGAGTTCTTTTTTCAATCTGCCCCCTTAACTCTTTTAATCTCTTAAGATAATCTTCTGTATCTTTAAGTAATTCATCAATTTTTGTTCCTTTAATTTCTTTTAGTTTCTCATGCTCAAAATCTTTATAAAGACCAATAATTTTTTCTAAAATATTGATATATCTTTTTTCAAGCATTTTTTCTTTTTCAGTAAAAATCCTTTTCATATCTCTTACAGTATCTTTTGGTGTTGGTGGGGGCAACCCGTATAACATCAAGAGGGCCTGGCTTGGAGTTATAACCCCCCAATAAATATCATGAATTAAAATATCAAGCAGGGCTGTTTTAGCGCGCTTAATTGTTTTATCTCCCATAGACATAAATAAGTCAATAGCTTCCGGGCTTGGTTTAAGCTTGCCCATTTTAAGAAGAGCTTTCCACGGCATAAATGTTCCACGATCGTAAATTGGAATTCCGTCACGGATAAATGTGAAAATAACCGGGTGCGCGTCCTTAACACTTTCCCAAAAATCAGTTAGTAGATAAATTTGGACATTAAGAACATTTTTTTTAACACCTGCAAGAGCTGTGGCTTCTGATATATACTGATAAATTATTCCCCTAAGTCGCTCTTTTAATTCTAAGCGGGGCATTCTTTTTACATCTGTGTCATTAATAATAACAAAGGCGTCAACATCAGATGTTTTTTTAATATCGCCTCGCACAAGGCTTCCAGCAATAACATAGCTTACGACGTATTTTTCAAATTTCTGCAGAACAAGGGACTTGTGAATCTCAGCAACTCTAAGCGAGCTCAAAAAGTTTTTATCATAAAGAGGAAATGACATTGCTATTGCCCTTTCCAGCTCAAATTTACTATCAAAACAAATCTCCCAGATGTCCACAGGTGTTTTAATCTGAATCCAGACCTTTTGTTTCAGAGACTCGGCCTGTTTGATAATTTCTCTCTTCATGCTCGGAATCTCTTTGAGTTTCTCCTCGGGAATAATCACGTATAAATGAACAAGCTTTTCTGTTTGTTTTGGAACTTCTTCCTCTTCTATAAAGTGCTTAATAGACTGGGGTGGTAAAATACCTATTGCAGTTGTGAAAGGATATTTTTTTAAAATAAATCCTTTTAGTTTTTCAAGCTCTTTCTTGATTTTCTCCATGTTTTTCCTGATTTTGTCAGGAGTTTCAGGAATAATGTCTTTTTTAGTAGAATACTTATTTTCAATTTTCATCTCCGGAATTTCAGGTTCTTGTTTTTTTGGTTTTTCTCGAGCCATGTTTAAAAAAATCTTGTTTTGCTTATAAACGTTTTGTTATTTAGTTTTTATTGAGTTCTGTGTTCAGAGATATAATTTTCAACAAGTCCATTATACTCTGACATTAAAAATTTAGTTAATTCTCCTGGTTTGCCAGCCCCGATAGTTGTAGAGTCAATCTTCACCACAGGCATAACTCTTTTCGTGGTGCCTGTTATGAAAACTTCATCAGCATTTAAAATCCTTTCATCCTTGTAAGTTCCTTCACTAACTTTTATTTCTTCTTTCTCGCATATCTCTAGAATTTTTGATATGGTAACGCCCTCTAATATTCCTATCTTAGGGGTTTCAATTGCTCCATCATAAACCCAGGAAACATTACTTCTGGCACTTTCATATACTCTTCCTTCATTATCTATAATTATAGCTTCTTGAGCTCCTCTTTTTTTAGCTTCTTTTTCAGCAGATAAACTAGGAGTAAATGTAAGTGATTTTATATGTGCCTGTTCTCTGGGCCAGCCAGTAAGACTTGTTGTAATACCGTCATAATACCATTTGTCTGTAAAATATAAATTAAAGGGATATAATATAAAATCAGTTTTTATATTGAATGCTTCATTCTCATATAAATTCCATAGAACAGGTCTTATTCCATATTCTCTGTCATCGCTTTTAGCAATACTTTTTTTTATTATTTCTTCAAGAGAATGCCTTGTTTTACTATCCATTTGCATGCCAATTTCTTCGCTGTTTTTAAAAAGTCTTTGAAGATGTTCCTCCATAAAAACAGGCACTTTTTCTCTGACCAAGATAGTTGTGAATACTCCAGCTGTTAAGGGGTCACGATCATGAAGTTCACTAGAACTTATTTCTATAAGCGGAGAAGTATCAACATCATTTTCTCTTATTTTTCCGCTTTCAAATTTATATAACGTCATAGAAATATTCCAAATCAAATCTTTTTAAATCTTTCCTTTTGTCACCACCAAAAAGATATAACATTATCTAACTTTATACAGATAAACATGCGAGATTTTTCTGACTGGTTTTATTTTTGGCAATCTCCAAGTATTAGAAACAACTCTTGCATTCTTCTTAGCTTGCTTTTTTATCTTTCTAGCAAGCTTTTCCATAACATAATATATCTGAAATACAATTATAACGTCAAAATCTTTTAAGTCCGCGTTCCAAAAATTCTTCTTATGGATAAATGCTCTTTTTTCCAAGCCCGTTTTCTTTATTTTCCGACGAGACCAGCAGACAAGAAAAGGGTTTACCTCATAGCCGTGAACTTCTGCTCCAAGCTTTGCGAATTCAATAACAAGTTTCCCATTTCCAGAACCAAGCTCAGCCACTTTATCTCCTTTTTTAACATTGGCTAGCTTGATGATGTTCTTAGTCTCTTTTTTCGAACTGGGTTGAAATGGTGCTCCAAATCTCCATGGCATGAATAAAAAAAAGAACAATATAAAGAATATAACAAGGATACTAATCCCAATAATAGCTAAAATACTTTCAAGCATTTTAATATCTATGAGCCAGTGTTTTTATAATTTGTTTATATCCAAACAGGCTTTGCGTATAAATTATTTCTCCAACCCCTCAAAGTAACTTAGTCGTCTATG
>CAYXYT010000044.1:0-3925 GCA_964469785.1 Candidatus Woesearchaeota archaeon
ATTATGATAAATTTCTAAAGTTTAGAGGATTTTACCCTGAGAGAAAAGTTAGTTTTAGTCAGGATTTAGAAAAGCGATTGATATCAGAGCAAGAGGTAGTGCTTGATAATCTAGATGACATAAGTTTTGGAGATTTCCCGACACAGCAGGAACTCAAATCCATGCGTTCTGTGATTCTGGATATTGAAAAACCCCTTTGGAAGAAAGAAAATGAAAGAGAAGATTTGAAAGAGAGAAGAAAACTATTAAGATTAGAGAAAAAATATGAAAAACTCCCCCAAAGAACCATACTTGACGTAGAAAAACACGTAAAGAGAAGAGAGAGAATAAGTAAGATAGATGAAAAGTTAACCTATAAATTTGAAGATGTTGGTAAGGTTCGATTTTACGAGGACAAATATGAATCAGATATCTCTTTTGTAACAACAATCTGGGGGAAGAACGACGAGGAGATAAAAGAGGTTTATGTTCTTGATCCGAATGGCGAATTTGAAGGAAGAGAATTTTCAAGATTTTTGGGTTATGATGTATTGAGATTTAAAAAAGAGGAAAGCCTTATCGACGCTATAACAGAAAAGTTGCACGAAATAAAACCCCTGTTCTCTAAAGGCCAAAACCAGGTCTATGATATAACTCAGCTTACATTTGCTTCAGCGTCGAAGAAGAAAATCTTTGACCCTATTGTAAAAGAAGTAAAGCCGAGGAGAGATTTTGTCAGAAAATTTTTGCAAAGATTGAGAGAAGACCTTATTTATTTTGACACTTTGTGGCTTCACAGAATATTTGCTCCTTACTTACAGCAGAGAAGCCTCGGAACAAGCCTTAAACTAGAAGCACTTGCTCAATTTAGAGGAATAGATTTTGAAAAATCCTTTACTCACGAGGAACTGAGAGGGGTTGAACTGAAAAGACTCTTTGGAAAAACCCCTGAAATAAGAAAACAAGCTATGAGAGATTTGCTAAAATACGCAGTTCTAGACGTAGACGCCACAAGAGCTATAATAAAAAATATTGATTTCTTGCCCGTGGTTTTAGGAATAAAAAAAGCCATGCCTTATTGCACACTAAGTGAGATAGCTTTTTCAACAAATTGCATGAGCAAGCTTCACGAATATACTCACTTTAAGCAAACACGAAATTTACCATATTATAAATACTCTCAAAAAGAAAGGGAAGATGAGCTTCAGATATTTAAGAAGAGGTTCCCAAGTATGAAGAGGGGGGCTTTAAACCGGGCTCTTGACAAAAAAGGAATTTCAAGGTCAGGCAAGGGAACTTACGAAGACGTATCTGAGTTTTATCTTCCTCTTGAGGAATGGCTTAAGGGATTGGCTTTTAATCTCTCTCCTGAATTAAAAGAGCTTTATGACAAAACAGAAGGAAAACAAGAACAACGCTTTGGTTTTTTACAATATCTTAAGAGATTTATGAGGGATATATTTGCAGATTATTATTTTGCCCGACGAGAAGAAGATACGTATAAATTTGCTTTAGCTCATGGAGAATTCACTGAACACGAAGCAAGAAAACATTTTAGAAAACTCGAGAAAATACTGCTTAAAAAATCACTAAACGAAGCTATCGGTTCATTCAGATATCTGAAAAATCATTTCAGGAGTATATATGATCCTCTGAATGGTGAAGCCAGGGCTCTTATAAGGCCAACACGAGAGAATCTCACTTCTATAGATTTCCCACCAGTAATGTATAGGGATGCTGATTTGTTCTTATTAAGGGAAAATTCAGAAAAGATAAGAGAAGACCTGAGCTCTTCTAATAAAAGGGTTCTTACTTCTTTCTTGAACAATTTTGACCATTTTGAAAACACAATAGGACATATTAAAGCACAAATCTCAAACAACAATGATAGAGGGGCGATAGATTCTGTATATTTGTATATTCAACATGAGAGAAAGACGCAATCTGGACGTAAATTTTATGCGAAATATGGCGCGGGTGTGAATGAGGTTAGAAAGGCGGTTCTAAAAGCATATGATAGATTTGCAACAACGCTGAAGGATTATGGAATCAGATTTTTAGAGCAAAAAGGGGATTACATTTTTGTTCAGGGTGCAGATGAACTTCCAGGAGCCTATCTTGTGAGAAAACTAGATGCCTATACTCTGAAATAATCACATCCCCCAGTCAGCTTTTTGTTCTCTCTTAACTTCTGCAATTTCCTGCAAAAGTTTTATCTCTTTTGGAGAAAGCAAGTCTTTGCTCTTTTTGAAATTTTTAAAATGCGATTCACTTATATCAGCATATAAATAATTTTTATCTTTTAATTTTCTTTCAAAGTTAGTTCCAGGTATTGAGATTGCTAATTCCATGCCTTCTCTTGCCTCTTCAACACCCTTATTTTCAGATTGCATGTTTTTGATACGGCCAACTTTTTCTCCTTTGCCGTCGACAAGATTTAATCTAGGAACAAGCCTTCCAACCTCAACTCTAACACCAAAAATAGCTGGTTTTGTATTTCTAAAAACACATTGTGGCAGTATTTTTACTTTACATAAGTGAGCCAACTCCATTAATCTTTTCTTCTCAATCTCTCTCTTCTTTTCTATCCTGAATTCAACAAGATCTTCAATCAGCTTGTAAATAACATCGTCTCTTAAAACTTTAATCTTGCCTTGCATTTCTTTTGCCTCGTCATCAGTATCCACATTAAATCCAATAACAACAGCATTAAGCTCATTTATCTCAAGATTTGCATTTGCAGAAATTATATCATTTTTGTTTATTTTACCAATCCCGGCTTTTACAACAGGAATATTGTTTTCTTTTAGCATTAGAAGAAGAGCTTCTAAACTTCCGAGAGAATCTGCTTTTGCAATAATCCCTTGCTTTTGTGTCTGAATGTTTTCTGCAAGCTCTTTTTTGAATATTTTTTCAATCTCTTCTTTATTTCCTTTATAGGCTATAAAAGGCATTCCAGGAAGAATCTCTGCTTTTTCAACAAGCTGCATTCTTAATCCTGTTGCAGCCACAACCTTTTCCATAGGTTTAAATTTCGCTTGTAATGGCTCTATTTCCTCGAGAATTCTTATCCTGCTTATTATGGGTTTTCCCTCAAAACTTGAAACAGCAATTTCACCTTTCTTAGAGAGCCCGCCGTCATACAAAATAGCCTCAATATAATTTGTCTCTCTTTCTTTTTTTATCTCAAGCATAACCCCTTTTGCATCTTTTCCAAGCTCGAGCTTATCTTCAAGATATTTTTGACTTAACCCGCAGAGAACCATTACTAGCTCCTGAATACCCTCACCTGTTTTTGCAGAGCAGGGCACAAGAGCAACTTTTTTTGTAAAATCCTTTATCTTATAAAATAAATCAGCATCAAATTCATAAGTGTTTAAAGAGCCCATTAAGGTCATGTATTTTTCATCAAAATCTTGTTTGACACGCTGTATTTGCATTTCAATACTCTTTTTCAAGTCTTCATCTTGTTTTCTCCAGCTAGAAATATTGTCAACCTTATTGAGAGCTATTATAAAAGGAGTTTTATTATGCTTTAAAATCTGAATAACTTCTGCTGTTTGAGGCTTAATCCCTTCGTTTATGTCAATAACAAGCACAGCAAGGTCAGCCAGGCTTCCTCCGCGCTTTCTCAGATTTGTGAAAGCAGCATGCCCAGGCGTATCAATAAACAAGAATCCAGGGAGGTCCAGCTTTATACCTGATTTCTCTATGAGCGGACAAGCTGTTTTTAATTGCTCTATTGGATATAATGTAAATGAAATTTTTTGAGTTATACCACCGGCTTCTGTTTCCTGAATAGAGCTTTCTCTAATTTTATCTAAAATACTTGTTTTACCATGGTCCACATGACCACAAAGTGTTACAATTGGCTGTCTGATTTTTTTTGTTTTCATGGAAACAGATAAAAAAAAGAGTTTAAAAAACCTCTCTTCTAATAGAAAAT
>CAYXYT010000045.1:0-3894 GCA_964469785.1 Candidatus Woesearchaeota archaeon
CCACTACATCTATTCTTCTCAACCTTGGACTGAATTTCGTTAACATTTTATTTAGGGATACCTCGCGCTTTAGCGCGGGGTAGTTCATTTTATTTTATAAACTCAAGATCATCAAACTCCGCATATTCTCCCTCTCTTCTTAAAAATTCTTCCCTTGCGAGGATATTTTCTGGATAATCAACTTTCCAGATTTTTATAGGCCCCCGAAAACCACTGAAATAAACAAAATCATCAATGCCGGCTCCTTGCGAGTTTAATATTTGGACAATCTCTTCTTGTTCTCCGTGGACTAATTCAATTGTTGGATATTTTTCAAAAGGATCATCCATTAAATAAAGTTGTGCAAACAAACCCCGAGAAACCTTTGGAGATAAATAAATAATTGAACCAAAATTATCTATTTGAGTATTCTGTTGACCCATCTGCACTATTCTCGGAAAAACAAAAGCAATAGCTTCAAGCCCCCCACCAAAATCAAAAATTTCTTCGTTGAAATAAATATATCTTAATGGTACATATATTTGTTGATTGTTATAGATAAAAACCCCGCTTGGTTGTTGGAAAGAAATTTCATTTTCAGATTTACTAATTTCTAAAACTATTGCCGCGATTACCGCCTGATTATAAGGCAAAAATATCTGACCCCCACTAGAATTGTAAATTATATCTTCGTCGACAGGAGCACCCCCCTGATAAACCCGAAGGGTAGAGTTTTGTTTTTCCTGTGTTTGTTTATCATCAAGGAGCATAATAGGTGAGTAAGAGTACCTATCATACCCTTCCTTATCACTTCCAATTTTACCATAGGCCCCGTATTTCCCGAGATCTGTTGGGTCTATTAGAAGATACAAAACATCGTGCGATTTCATAAAACTTAGTGCTGTCTCTGGTTTTGGTGTAGTAAGTAAATATCTTCCTATTAAGTGATCCCAGTATTTAACACTATGTCCACCATCTGTAACACTTGGCCTCTCTCCCAAATACTCTACCCAATAACCATAGTCCCACCAATGAACAAAAATACTTTCTGATTGAGTATTTTCTCTAACCCAGGCCATTGCTCTTTGCCACTGAAGATTTGCGCTTGGCCCGGTATATTTTGCTTGTTGGTTTGTGGAATTTACAAAACCGAGAAAACTTGTTATTAGTATAATAATTGTTAATATTAAAGCAACAAATAAGATAAGTTTTAGTAATTCCTCTTTATTCTTCCTCGTATAATGAAATAATTTTACAGCAGAATAACCAGCCATAAAACAAACAAAAGGGGTAATAGCGAAAAAAAGTCTCACAGCTCCTCTTCCCGCAATTAGTGTAAAGAATAACCATGAGGCAATTAAGATTAATTCACCCCCTATTCTAATTTTATCATTAAAATAAAGCCAGATGATATATATAAAAAATAAAATTAAAGCTCCAAAATAAACAAGTTGGCTTATAAAATTGGTTCCATCAAATAAAGATGAAGAAGAAATCCTACTAAACAAAATACCAGAAATCATAACAATCCACAAAAGGGAAAATAAAAATTTGTTTTTCTTTTTATTAATCCCCTTAGAAATACTAATTCCAACAAAAACCATTCCGAGATAAAACAACCAAAAAAACCATTTTCCTATCTGAGCTATCCAATCATTGAGAAAAGGTTGTTTATTTTCTGCAACAGTCAGGCCTGTTCTTCCTGTTCCAAACGGATGCAATAATTTCTCTATTATCTGGGGAGCAAAAGAAAAAACATTAATTCCAAGAAGAGAAAGAAGAATAATTCCAAGAATGAAAGTTATGGTTGCACTATATAAAACCCTAAATTTTTTTACTTCTCCTCTTCTGACAAAGGGAAACTTGTTTCTAAATTTAATTATTGTAAAATCTACAATTAGAAACAAAAGAATCACACCATTGATTAAACTATGGGAATTCAAAAAGACCCTGGAGAATACTGAAAAAAGACCAAAACCATACATCGATCCGAATAAAACACTTGATAAGGACCAAACAATGTAAAAAATGAGAAATTTAGAAAGCAATTTTTTATCTAAATCCTCTGGATTTTGTGTTTTAATTAACCAAAATATACCGAAGCTTAGCGGAATAATCATAAAAATAAAATTTGCAATCCCTCCCCAGGCCGCTATTGTAAAGGCAGAAACAAATCCAACAATCAAACCCCAGATGATAGTTTTTATTAGAGCTTTCTTTTTACTATCTAATCGCCCAAGTTTTTTCAGAAATTTTAGAGCTAAACCATAACAAAGCAGGGTTAAGAAAAAAGCAAACATTCCAATTGATTCGTGGTCTGCAAATCCTGCTAAGGTTCTGTAAAGATAAGTAGGGATTATTGCGAGAAATATAGAGCTTATTAAGGCAGTTGCTTTGGATTTTGTTAACACATAAACTAAAAAGAAAAATACAATCAAACCAAGCGCAAAAAATATAACCGGAGAAATAACATCAACAAATCTTAGAGTTATTTCTTTATCAAATACACTACTTATTTTATATAAGAAAATAACAGCTTGTGGTAGAATTTCATTTGTAAACCCAACACTAGCAGAAGGATACCTCATTGCATCAACATCTGGCAAACCCCCCTGTTCAATTATAGTCTCAGCAACTCTCAAAAAATAAAAAGGATCTAACGCTAGAGGAAGGTATTCTCCGGTAGTTGAATCCTTGAGCAAAGGTAAATTCTGCAATCTTATCCAAGTGCTTCCTATAAGAAGAAAGAGAAATAAAACTATTAAGAGTATATTTATGACTTTTTTTTGTTTAAAAAATTCTATAGTTTTACTTATTCCCTTCTTTATTTCACCGACATTTATCTTAATTTCCTCGTCCATTTTTATCCTAAATTAAGAATGTATTTTGTTTTAAAAACCTTGGTTTGCTTAGAAATATATTAGAAAAACCAGCAAGATTATTAATATTTGAAATGAGTGGATTAAATACACAACTTCTTTTTCGCAAACTTTTTTACTTGGTTTTATTTTTTTGAGGATTTTAATAGCTAAGTGCTCTAATCCATAAATCTTTTTGAAAGGCATTTCTAAGCTCCCGTCTTTATTTGGTTTTGCCAAACTCTCTTTTTCTAACCCCCCGCGCAATTTTAAGCATGTCTCAATAATATAAGGCGCAAAAAATATAACAGCAATTTTTTCAATATTTCCTAAAATAGCAATTCCTGCAATTAATGCCCCCACCAAATAAGTTAAAACATCTCCTGGAAAAACCCTGGCAGGATACTTGTTGAAAATGTAAAATCCAGCTAGTGCAGCAACCATGCAGAGAGCAATCACGCTTAACCAGGCATTTCCGGTCATATAAGTTACAATTGACATAGCAGTTAAAATTATAATGCCTTGACCAGCTTCAAGCCCGTTATATCCTGCTAAAAAATTATAAGTTGTTGTTGCACCTATAATGCCTATCGGAATAATTAACAATGGATAAAGAATTCCAAAATCAAGTGCACCAAGAAATGGCAGGTGCATTGTGGAATTTCCTGCATTAATGACCATTAAAGGAATAGCTACAAATAACATTAAAATTAATCTAGAGCGTATTGAAAGCCCTCCTCTTTGCCACCCAAAAAAATCATCAACAAGCCCGAGTAAAGACGCAAGAAACAATACAGATAAAAGAGCGAAAATTTGCGTTAAAGTTCCATCTCCTGTTTTAAAAACAAAAATATTTATCGCAATATATAATAATATTCCAATAGCAGATCCCCCAAGAACAACAGCCCCCCCTGATCCAGCAACATTTTTTGGGTGCTTTGGTTTATTCATATCTTTCCACAAGAACTTAATTTCTTTTGCTTTTCTTATCCAGTAAGGCATAATTAAATACACACAAAAAAAACTAATAAAAATACTGAGCAAAAGCAGGGGTTCC
>CAYXYT010000046.1:0-3798 GCA_964469785.1 Candidatus Woesearchaeota archaeon
CATCAGCGCGTCTTCAGGAAACCCACACCTTTAGGTGTGGGAGGACGTCATTTTAAAATTTTATTTCTTATTTTCATCTATTTTCTTTTTTTTATTAAGTTTACTTGTTAGACGAATTTCTCCGCCTGCTTTTTTTACCTTAGCAAGGGCTGATTTTGACGCAGACCCCGCTATTATGATTAATTTATATTTTATTTCACCATTACCAAGAATTTTATAATCTGCTAAATTCACTTCCCACCCCCTATTAACTTTTTTCCCGTATTTTTCTAAATTTACATTAATCTCTCCTAAATTTATTCTTTTTCTTTTATCTCTTTCAGTTTTCTTACTTGTTATCCCTTTTTTTCCAAAATATCTGCTACCATATTTTTTTGTTATAAGAGTTTTTTTATGATCAGCCCGCTTACCAGACCCAGACATGCCTTTTCCTCCCCGGTGTCCTGATTTTTTATGTTTTTTTCTGGCACCCCATCCATGAGTTCCCATGCCTCTTCCACGCATTTTCTTGGACTTTTTTGGTTTTTTTGTTTTCATTTTTGTAATCTTATCCTTTTTTGTTTATCTTATGATGAAAATAAATCCTGTATTTTACTTTCTCTTTTTTACAAAATTGTTTGATCTCTTTTTCTACATCATTCCAATAATCATTCTTCTTTGAATAGATTTCTTTATATTTTTCTATTAAAGAAGGATTAATCTCTTTTAAAAATTTAAAAATATTGCCTTTAATCGAGGGATAAAGATTTAAATTTTCAAACCAATATTCATCCACAAAATCTTCTGTTTTTAATATTATTTTTTTCCAATCTGTTAAATAAGGAAAAATTGGTGAAATAAAAAGCGCTGTTTCAATACCTTCTTCATGAAGTTTTTTTAATGCTTTGATTCTTCTCTCAACTGAAGGAGTTCTTGGCTCTAATCTTTTTCTTATTTTTTCATTAAGCATTGAGAAAGAAAGGGCAACAACACAATCATCAAAGTGCTTTAATAGATAAATATCTCTTATTACTAAATCAGATTTTGTTAATATATCTAGATTTGATTGAAGAGAAATTAATTTTTTGAGGATTTTTCTTGTTATTTTGTATTTTTCTTCTAATGGATTGTAGGGGTCTGTAACAGAACTGATTGTTATTTGTTTATATTTATATTTATCTGTATTTTTTGGGATTAAATTTGGGGCATTTATTTTGATATCACAAAATTCTCCCCATGGCTCTTTATGTCCAGTAAATCTTTTCATAAATCTGGCATAACAATATTTACATCCATGCGGGCAGCCAACATAAGGGTTTATTACAAAATCTCCTTCTGGCAGATTTGTTTTTGTTATTATTGATTTAACTTGAATTTCTTTTAGTTTCATCTTACAACATCCTTTTTACTAACGCATTTATTTTTTCCTTTTTTTGTTTTCATTCTATAATCCTTTTTTTAACATGATTAAATTAAGAAACTCTTCCTCGAGTTTTGTTGGTTTTAGTTTTACACGATGCTTAGGCAATAATTCTGACCCAGCAAGTAAATAATCATTAAATCTAATCACTTCTATATTTCCTTTGCGGTCTCTAATTGAGATTGTATGCCTTGTTTTTATTTTTGGATACGGATTTTTTCCAATATATAATGCCTTTAATCCCTTAAAATAGATAGGGCAATCATATACTTTCCCGTTTTCTAATTCTTCAGCCATTTTACAACATTCTTTTTACTAACTTATTTATTTTTTCTTTATTATCTCCTAAAACTCCTTTTGGGAAATGAAGTTTGCTCTTGATTCCTCCTCGTGGAGGATGTAATCTGAAAAAGGGTTTTAACCTGCCTTGCTTATCTTTTTTACCTCTTTTTTCAACAAGTTTTTCATAGGTTTTTTTATCAATCTCCCCATATGCAACAAGGTTTCTTACTTTTTTTATCATACCCCGGTTTTCTTTTGTTGGTTCTAGCACAACACAGGAATATTTTTTTCTAAGTCTTAACCTGTTCAGAGTCTCAGCTATTTCTTTTCTCAATCCCACCTGTCCATGAATTCTTATAACGCAAATCATTTTTCCATTACCTTGTTTGTTTTTTCAAGAGCATTGATGCAGGCTTTTGCCAGATTAAAGGTTGTTCTTTTCTTCCCAAAAGTTTTGCTGTAAATGTCTTTAACTCCTGCCATTCGCAATATTTTTTTTAATTCATCTGCAGCAACAAGCCCTGTTCCAGGAGGAGCAGGCATCAAAATTATTTTTATACTTCCTGATTTTCCCTCAACTTTAAACGGAATACTTGTATTCCCTTCTCCAAGGCTATCAAAGCTACCATCCCCCCTAATAACCTTGATAATATTTAATTTAGCTTTTCTTATTGCTTTGTCTCTTGCCGGCAAGGTTTCCATGGATTTTCCCGTGCCAATTCCAACATGCCCATTCTCATCTCCAAGAACAGCCATTGTAGAAAATGTAGGAATGTTTTTTGCTCTTGTTTTTCTCTGGGTTTGACGCCAGGCCCTTCTTTTTCCACCACCAAATTTCCCCTTTGACTGCCCAATAGAAATTAAATCAGATTTTAAGTTTAATAAGGAATCAACAATCTCTGGTTCTAGGATTTTTCTATTATTGTCCAAAATTTCATCAATATTCTTTATTTTTTCTGATTTTACCTCTTGTCCAAGTTTTGTTTTTGGATCCCAGGCTTCTATCACTTTTTCCTCTTTTGTTTTTTCCCGCGCTTCTTTTGTTTCTTTTTTCTGTTTTTCTTCTCTCTTCTCAGCTTCCTCTTTCCCGGCCTTTTCCTTTGATTTTGATTCTTTGACATCCCCTATGTTTTTCTCTAATCTCTTTATTAATTTCTTCTCCCCACTCATTTTAAGCTTTTATCTTAGATTTAATTTCTCCAAATTTTTTTGAAAAATCTTTTTTCAGGTATTTTCCTTTTATTTTTGGTTCGTCAGGAAAAACCCCTTTTTGATATTTTATCTTAACCCCTGAATCTATTAATCCATTTAAAAAACCATAGACTTTTGTTTTATGAACCATTCTCAACATTCCAAAATCAGGAATAGGGGTTTTTAATTTATCTTTAATAATTTTATTTCCAACCAACAATCCCAGTAAGTATGATGCGGGAATTGATTTCAGGCTGTTCTTAAATTCCTTAGGCCAGCCGTAATCAAGTAGTTTTTTTGAAGACATTCCAAACTCAATTCTGTCCTGCGCCTCTCTTGTTTTAACATATTGAGCAAGAACATATTTGTTTGTCTTTCTAAAAACAATTCTCGGAGACCTGCTTTTAAGCAATTTAATTCTTCTTAAATAGTCTGTTTTATTTTCTCTTCTTCGTCTTCTTGCAACTTTCATTTTTTCAAACCTCCCAGATATTCTTTTAAGTGAGCCTGACTTCTAAATCCTTTGTTTCTTATTTTCTTTCTAATATCAGAGGTTTCTTCTCTAGAAATATGCCCTTGTTTTTTCATTTCTTTAACATATTTTCTCAATTTTCTTGTTAGAATAACATACGCTTTTTTTCTCTTCTTTATCTTTTTCTTTATCTTTCCGGGGCCGCTCTTCTTTGTTTTTCTTTTCTTTTTTTTCCTTCCACCAATCTCCTTTACAAGTATTGCTCCCTCTTTTTTCAAGTCTTTAATATCCTGCCTTGTAATTGCTTCTTTTATTTCTTCTAGCCTGGGTTTTAAAAAAACAATTCTCTTTCTGCCGACCCTGAAAGTTCTTGCAGCTAATTTCTTTTTTTTGCCTAAATTCATTACATCCACGGCGAGGATACCCAAACTTTTAAGTTTCGGGAGGAATCGCC
>CAYXYT010000047.1:0-3244 GCA_964469785.1 Candidatus Woesearchaeota archaeon
CTTTGTTAATCTCTCTTCCGTCATCTCCGCCTAAAAAACCAGCTTGCGGAATAAATTCTGAAATTTCTATAATAGGTTTTGCTTCTTTTACTGGAAGTTGTGAATTGCTTTGAGTTTCCATGATTTTTCTTAGAAATTGATATTTATAAATCTTTCTATCTTGTTACTTTTTTAAAGAAGTAACAATTGATCTTTCTTTCTGAAAAATATATTAACCCAATCTTTTAAAAGTAAAATTACCTATTAACCAACATGGAAAAACAAGCAAAAGAAAGAGGGTGGAAACCAGTCATTATTGTTATGCTTATTGCATTTGGTATTGCTGGGTTTTGGCAAAGTGTTCCTTTTATAAAAAACTCTGTGCATGCTATTTTTGACCCAAGTGCGGGCTGGCTTTTAAATTGGGATTTAACTTACGGAATGTTGGCTCTTGTTTTTATTATCTCGCTATTAACCACAATAATTCAAAAATATACAACAGACCAAGAGACACTTAAAGAGCTTAAAAAAGAGCAGAAAATTCTCCAGGAAGAAATGAAAAAATATAAAAATCATCCTGAAAAAATGATGGAGCTTCAGAAAAAAAGTTTTGAATTTCTCCCAAAAACAATGAAGCTAAGTATGAGGGCGATTGTATACACCGCAATTCCTTTTATCTTATTATTTAAATGGTTCTGGGACTTTTTTACTGATTTAGGAAATCCTAAACTCCTGGGTTTTATGGGCTGGATATGGTTTTATATTTTATTTTCAATAATTTTTAGCAGTATTTTAAGAAAAGTTTTAAAAGTAGTATAGGGCTGGTTCTATTGTGGAAAATGGAAAATAAACAACAAGAATTAATGTTTAACTCAGGCCTTTTTGAGCAGCAAATTCAACAACTTCAGCAACAACACTATGCTATAGAACAAGCTATTATTGAAATTACTGGGTTGAATCTCGGGCTTGATGATCTTACTGGCTCTAAGGGAAAAGAAATTCTTGCTCCAATTGGAAAAGGCATATTTGTTAAAACAAAACTTTTATCAGAAGAGTTAATACTTGATATTGGTGGTGGGAATTTTGTAAAAAAATCAATTCCAGAAACAAAGAAAATAATTAAAGGGCAAATTAAAAAACTAGAGGAAATCAGAAAAGAATTAGAGGAGAACCTAGAAAAAGCCAGTGAAGAATTGACAAAAAGAATGATTGAGACACAGAAGAGAGAGAAGAAGAAAAAGGGAAAAATTAAACCCTAAGTTTTTTTAAGAATTGATTATATCTGAAAACCCCTAATTCTGAAACAATTGCTTTTATGTATTTTTTAGGCACAAATTCAAATGCCGGGTTTTTTATTTTTATTTTAGATTTTTTTAAACTCTTTTTCCAAACCTCGCGAAAACTTCTTTGCTCCATTTTTATTTCTCTTGGATAGTATTTCCATGAATCAGCAATTATATAAACAGGTATTTTATTATCATAAGCTATTTTAGAAAACATTCCGCTTCCAATTTTATTAATAATTCCTTTTTTTAATAAAGCATCAGCCCCTAAAATAACTTTATCAGCTTTCTTAGTTTTTTGTTTTCTGGTTAAAGCAACCATTGCAGCAGCGTCGACAAATTGAGTGGCTTTTATTTTTGCTTTTCTTAATTCTCTGGTTGTTTTTCTCCCCTGGAATAAAGGACGTGTCTCTGTATTATAAACCTCAAATTTTTTTCTCTTCTTTTTTGCATAAATTAAAGCACTAATAAGTGTTGAAGAATGGCAGTGGGTAAAAATAACGTCGTTATTTTTTATTATTTTTAACATATATTTATTTATTTTGTTTTGAGAGCTTTCAAAATGTTTCATGATTTCTTTATATGGTTCTTTCTCTGCTCTCTTAAGAACATTTCTTAAAAGAGGTTCTGTTGGCCTCAAAGATAAAAGTCTCTTCCTGGATTTTTTAGTTGGAATTAAGGAATAAGCATAGAAAGCTTTTTTTGCAATGTTTCTTGCTCCCTGAATCTTAATCTCTTTTATTCCTTTAACTACCTGATTAAATCTCTTTTTTCTCTCTTTTCTATTCATTTTTTAATTATTACCTCTCTTGATTATTAACTCCTTTAATTTAATCTGGGAATAACGTTCATGTAATCCACAACCACTTTTTTATTTTTCCTATCTAATTTTTTATCAATATAATCTTTAATGCTCTTTAAATACTCTTTATTAAGTATTGGTTTTCTTTTACCCATTTTAAACAATTTAAGAAAGTTTAAAAAATCTCTTTTTTTGTTTAAGATATGCTTGAAACACTTATCAAACCAAAAGAGGCTGAAAAAGGTCCCTGGAAAATGTTTTTTATAGGGCTGATTTATGCTTCTCTTTCCCTCCTACTGGTGCACTGGTTTTTTCCAAATGACCCGCTAGCAAACGGCATGACTGTTGTTGCCTTTTGTGTGATGTTCTCTCTGCCCTTTATGTATTACATGATAAAAAGAGAGGAAAAACAAGACGAAGAAATAGAGGGATTGCGCCATGTCTGGAAAGTTCATAGTGATGCTATATATGCTTTTATGTGGTTATTTTTAGGATTTGTTATAGCATTCTCTTTTTGGCACGTTGTTTTACAAAACTCAAACCTGCTTAATTTCCAGATTGAAACATACTGCAGGATAAATAGTCCGGGCGATATTGAGAAGTGTGTCTCTCTGTATACCCTCACTGGAAAAGCTGCAGAGATTACAAGTGCATCAACAAAAGGTGCTAGATTTTTGTCAATTATTGAAAACAATATTTTTGTTATGATTTTTACCTTAATATTTTCTTTATTATTTGGGGCGGGAGCTATTTTTGTTTTAATATGGAATGCAAGTGTAATTGCAGCTGCAATAGGTATATTTACACAATACCAGGTAAGTGAAATCCCTTTAGGAATTAGTCGTTATATGATACATGGTTTTCCAGAAATAGCTGCTTACTTTATAACTGCTTTAGCCGGCGGTATTTTTGGTGTGGGGGCAATAAGAAACGGAATAAAAAATAAAAGATTTTTACGGGTTGTGGAAAACGTAATCATCATGCTTTTTATAGCAATTGTTATCTTGATCGTTGCTGCACTAATTGAGGTATACTTTACTCCTTTGTTATTTAGATAAAAAATACCTCAAACATATTTAAAAATTATAATTTCCTCAGTTAACTTCTAATAAACAAGGCTGCCCTCTTCAGTTTATTTAAATAGAAACAGGTTTCACTAAGTTTAAAAGTCTTAAAAAAT
>CAYXYT010000048.1:0-278 GCA_964469785.1 Candidatus Woesearchaeota archaeon
TAATCTTTGCATTATTGGGCCAGAAGGCAATTTTGAGTTTGCTAATTTTCTTTTATCAATTCTTATCTGTCCTTTTTTGACAAAATTATATGCATTGCAGGGAATTCTATGGGTCATTGCTCTGGCTTCGAGATAAAATTCTTGTGTTTCTAAGAATTTTCCCTTAATCTCTTTTATTAAAATTTTATATTCTTTCTTAAATGCAAAAAGCCTCAATAAAGCTTTCATAAGAATTTTTGTTCCTTTTGGACCATAAACATAAAGAGTTTTATTATAAC
>CAYXYT010000048.1:288-3152 GCA_964469785.1 Candidatus Woesearchaeota archaeon
TTACCGGAAACAAGTCTTTTACAGAAAAGGAACTGCGAAAAGCAATAGATACAAAGGAGAAAAACTTCTTTTCCTTTATGACCAAAAAAGGGTCATATATAAAAGAGATATTAAAAGACGATCGATTACGATTGAAAGAGTTTTATTATAACCACTTAAGGCTAGTGTTTTCAGTAGTCCTGGAATGCCTAGCACGTGATCCCCATGCCAGTGAGTAATCAAAAGCCGAGTTATCTTGCAAGGATTAAGGCGAGCCTTTCTAAATTGTCTTTGGGTTCCCTCTCCACAATCAACCAGGATATTTTCTCCTTTATAAGTCAATAAAATTGCTGTATGATTTCTCTTAGCACTTGGTATTTGATCTGATGTTCCTAAAAAAGTTATTTTTATCATAATTCAACAAAGAAAAAAGAATTTAAAAATGCTTTTAGAAGTTCTCTGAATTACTATGTTAGTTCCTGGAATTGCTCGGGAGCTTTTTGGATACGTTTTACAAGTTTTTGAAATTGCTCGTGAATTGGCGGGGCATCTATTCTTGCTCTTAGATAGGTAAAATAATAAATTAAGGGGAGTAAACCCGGGAGAAGTACAGACCCAATGAATATGGCTAAACCATGTGAAAATTTCCCAGACTTTCTTATTCCTAAAATAACAATTGCTATTGAATAAAAAATAATTATTATAGCAACTATGACTCCAACCATAATTAACTTGTTTGCTTTTCCTGGCTGGCCCGAGGAGAAGATAAGAGCGCTTATTAAAAGAGAAAATGAAAATATTACAATTACAGATAAAACATCATAAAAAGCTTTTGCTTTGTTCATTTAAATACTTAGAATGCGCTTCTTTTAAATTTTTTGAGTTTAAGCTTTATCCTTCTTTTTTCAGTGCAGTTGATGCGGGTGAAATAAAAATTATAGTGTCGCCCCTCAAAAAAGTCAAGCCCAGTTTTCTCTTTACCTCGCCGTCTTGCATTTCTTTTATATTGTCTAAAACAAGATTTATATGAATATCAAACGCAAGCAGGGTTCCTACAACTTGTTTGTCTCCTTTCAAATGCACTAGAACTTCTTTACCTTTTGAGATGTTTAGTAAATCTAGAGGACGCTCAATGCCATTAACCATGATTTAATTTTATAGGCGTTGGTTTATAAATATTTCGTCTCGAGGATGAAAACAAAAGATATTTAAGCCAAATTGATTGTAAAATCTTACTATGAAAAAAGGAAGAAAAGCATCGGGAGGAAGATATAAAAAAAGCAGGAAGAAGAAACTACGTGAAATTCCCAGGCAAAAAATACTTATTAAATTAGGTGAAGAAAAAAGAAAAGAAAAAAGAATCCGCGGAGGAACTAAAAAAGTTTTTTTGCTTAGTGCAAGAGTGATAAATATCCAAACAAAAGGTAAAACAAAAAAAACTGAAATAAAAAACGTGGTTGAAACTCCTTCAAATCGGTTCTTAGCAAGACAAAATGTATTGACAAAGGGCACAATTGTTGAAACCAGCATAGGAAAAGCAAAAATAACAAATCGACCATCACAAGACGGGGTTGTTAATGGGGTCTTGATTGAATAAAACCCCTTAAATTTATAAAGGATTTCTAAGCGCACTTTTACCACTCCAAAAAACTATAAAAAGAGAAACATTTATAAAAAGTAAAGCTTTATAAAACTTGCGGTAACTTTTTAAAGGGTATTATTAAAATGGTTTTCATAAAAAAATGTCCTGAATGTGAAAGTATAAATCTTACCTATGACTCTCACTTAGGAGAAATTATTTGTAAAGATTGTGGGCTTGTTGTAGAAGAGAAAATGGTAGATACAGGTATTGACCTCCAAGGCAAATTTGATAAAAGCAAGAAAAAAGGTCGCGGGGGGGCTCCAATGAGCATACAGAAATTTGATAAGGGGCTCACAACAAATGTGGGTGAGATTTCAGATATTTATAAGCTTGAACCCGGGCAGACAAGGAAATTCTTAAGATTAAAAAGATGGCAGGAACGCGTCTCAACAAGTATTGAAAGAAATTTAAGATTAGCCATGGCAGAGCTTAGAGTTATTGCTTCTTATCTTAACCTGCCAAATGTTGTCAGAGATGAAGCTGCACGAATCTATAATTATGTTCTTCAGCGTGGCCTTGTCAGAGGAAGATCTATGGAATCTGTGATAGCTGCTTGCCTATATGCTGCATGCAGGTCTTATAGCATCCCAAGAACACTTGATGAGATGGCAACAGCTTCTGATGTTGAGAGAAAAGAAATCGGCAGAACATACAGATTTATTATAAGAAAACTTGGTATAAAAGTGAAGCAAAGCTCTCCAAAAGACTATATCTCGCGGTTTTCTTCTGTGCTAAGGCTTTCTCCAAAAACCCAGAATGACTCTTTAAAAGTGTTAAAAAAAGCAGAAGCAGTTGAACTAACCTCTGGAAGGGGTCCAGCAGGTATTGCAGCAGCAGCGCTTTATGTGGCGGCTTTAATAAACGACGAGAAGAAAACACAGCGTGAAGTTGCAGACATCGCAGGAATTACAGAAGTCACAATTAGAAATCGTTATAAAGAACTCATTGAAAAACTCAACCTTGAGGAGAAAATAAAGCAAAAAGAAGAAAAAGCCAAGAAGAAATAAGATTTTTTCTGTAGGAAACTTGATAAGAAACAATTTTTGGAAAAGATTGGACAAAAACTAAACTTTGCCAAGAGAATTTTTTAAAAAAGATTGGACAAAACCAAGATATTCCAAGATAACCTGTTGGAGGTTTTTATTCTGGTTGCTGGAAGTGTGAGAAACCCGCTGGGGGTTTTCAAATTCTGTTCTGTCCGGAGTTCGACCGAAAAATAGTTAAGAATAAATAACTTAGGTAG
>CAYXYT010000049.1:0-2871 GCA_964469785.1 Candidatus Woesearchaeota archaeon
AAGATGCCTATTATCGTATCTTTAAATATAAAAAGTGCTGCCAAAAGCCCGAGTAATAAAACCAAGAAGACAATTAAAATAATTATTGCTACTGGTTTTTTTCTTTTTCTATAATTAGAAACCATTTGAGGGGTTTTTCCTGGTTGAAATTGTTGCCCTGGTTGAATTTGCTGAATTGGCTGTTGCATTTGTGGCTGTATTTGTGGTTGTTGAACTTGGGATTGGCTTGCTTGCTGTATTTGGGCCTGCTGAACTGGCTGGGCCTGAACAGGCTGGATTATTCCTTGAGTTAATTGTTCTGTCTGCAGAGCTCTGGCGGCATCTTGAATTTCTTCTTTTTTATAACCTGCATTATAAAAGCTAATCATTGCTTGTTTCAGAGATTCCCCTCTTGTAAGTGCTGATCTTAATCCTGCAAGAATGTCTTCTCTAACCATGTTTTATTATAGAAATTAGAATTTTAATAATTTGCCATCCTTGGATAAATGAACTGTTTTTCCAAATTTATACCCTAATTTTTCTGCTATCTCTATTGCTGGTTTTTCTTGTTCAGGGGTTCCGTGAGTAGGAATTATGTGCTCTGGCTTCAGCATTTTTATCAACATTCTTATATCTTCTTCACTCCCGTGACCAGATACATGAACATTATCCTGAACCCTAACTCCCTTCTTCTTTAATGTATAATCCATTTTCCTACGCGCCTTTATATTTTCTTCAACAGGAATTACTTTTGAAGAGAAAATCAGGTTATCTCCTCTTCTAAACTTAAAAGAGGTTTTTTCACGAACAATTCTGTCAAGAATAGAACCCTGCTCTGCCTGATGTCCTGTGCAGATAACCAGATATTTCCCTCTTTGCTTCTCAATTTTTTTTAATGTAGAATTTACATGACCTCTAAATTTAGCAAGCTTAAACTTATCTCTAACAGGCCATTGTTTAGCTCTTATTGCACAGCTGATATATTTATCCATGCTTCTGCCTAGAATAATTACTCTTCTGCCTGTTTTTCTTGCAAATTCAATAATACTTTTAAGGCGAGCAATATGTGACGAGAAAGTTGAAACAAAAAATGCTGATTTTTTATCTTTTACAGAAAACATTGCTTTTTGCAGTTTTTCACGAGCTTTAATTTCACTTGGTGTTCTTCCTTTTGCTCCAGAATATAGGGCATTTACAACAAGAACCTTTACACCTTGTTTTCCAATTTCTTTAAGTTTAGCATAATTCGGAGGCAAACCAATAACAGGATTATCATCCAGTTTAAAATCAACAGCATAAAAAAAGATTCCTTGTTTTGTGTGCAAGGCTAAAAATGAACACTGAAGCGTAGAATGTGTTGCTCTTATAAAATCAATTTTATAATTAGCACTCTGGCCTTTAATTACATAGCTTGAATTTTCTTTAGCAGCAATAATTTTGTTATTAATCATGATTTTTTCATCATTTGCAATGGTTTTTAATAAAGTTGTTGCAAAAGCAGTTCCCATTATAACAGCGTTTGGATATCTGTGTGCAATCCATGGAACAGCTCCGACATGATCAAGATGAGCATGCCCAATAATTATTGCTCTAACCTTATCACTCCAGCCTAATTTATCAAGAAGTAAATCATTTGGAATTGCTTTGAATTTTCTAAGCTCTCTCTCAGAATAAAAATGAACATTTTCATCACCCTGCATCTCAATCAGCGACGGGATATTGACACCAGCGTCAAAAAGGAAGACGTCGTCTCCAACTTTCAGGGCTGTCATGTTGTTTCCAACAAATTCATAACCTCCAACACTACAAACTTCCATTTAGCTTCCCTTTAAATTTAATTTCTATCATTTTCCTCTTTTAATATGGTTAATTAGAAAACTTAGTTTAAAAAGTTTTAATATATGAAAATTAGATTTATGAGATATGCTAAGAAAAAGAGTAAAGAACCTGCCACATACCCATATCTAAAAATCTTTGAATCTATAACATTATATCCCCAAATAAAGATTGCTATATAGACTATAATAAAGAAAATATTTTTGTAAGGAGCAAAAACAAATATTAGTTTCGCAATAAAACTAAAAAGAAAATATAGGATAAATATTGCTCCTGCACCAGCCAAAGCACCAAAAGTAAAATTAACGTCTAACATATAATCAAAAAATTTAGTGAGTTTATTTTGTTTTCTTTTCATGAGAAGAATTAGATTTTAGGATATATAAATTTAATCTCTATCATTTTCCTCTTTTAATATTGTTAATTGGAAAACTTTGTTTAAAAAGTTTTAATAATCATTTTATCTGTTATCTCTCATAAACATTTTTTCTATGACCTATTTTTAGAATATTTATAGTTTCATTCTTTCTATCAATATCCACTATTACTCTATAATCTCCAACTCTAAGTTTAAATCCTCGTGTCTCAACAAGTTTTTCAAAAAATCTAAATGGATTCTCTTTACAATCCTGAAGTTTTTTCCAAATTCTCTCTTTAATTTTATCATCAAACTTATTTAAAATATGTAAAGCTCTTTTTTCAAAAATAAGTTTATACATCTTATAAACCAAGCAATTTCTTTGCTTCTTCCTCTGTATAGAATTCTCCTCTTTTAATTCTTTCTCTTGCTTCTTTAATTTCTTGAATAGTCTTCTGACTTAATTTTGGTCGTTTTTCAGTCATTTTTACGATATAAATCAGTTTTCTAATTAATTCGTTATAGCTTTCATTCTTATATTGCCTAAACTTATCAAGCTCTGTCTTTGTAGACCTATTTAACCTTACTGTGGTTTCCATATACATACGTATACATAAGTATACTATTTAAATGCTTTGTTTTATCTGTTCTGTCCGGAGTTCGACCGAAAAATAGTTAAGAATAAATAACTTAGGTAG
>CAYXYT010000050.1:0-2588 GCA_964469785.1 Candidatus Woesearchaeota archaeon
CTTTTTTTAAAAGATTATTTTCAAACCATTTTTTTATTTCATTTGTTAAGCCACTTACAAAAGATTTTTCAGCAACAAACAAAATTGCTTTTTTTGCAAAAAGTTCATCCTCAACCTTGTCGCCCCTTATCCATATTAATCCGTTCTGACCAACAGTTATATTGCATCCAGAATTTTCTTTTATCAGTTTCACCATGCTTCCTTCTTTTCCAATGACTCTTGGAACCTTATTTGAATTTATTTTTACAATTATTCCCTCTTCTATTTTTCCTAAACTTCGTGATTTAATACCTAAATCTATACTTCTTTTATGAGTTCCTATAATTTTTGCAATAACCATGTCTCCAATATCCATTACTTCATCCATCTCAGATTTATTAACATATCTTGGAACTTCTGCTACCGGCAAAAAACCATCTTCTGAAGCACCAATTTCTATTAACCACCCGTTAAAAGTTATATCTCTCACTTTTCCAACAACAACATTACCCATTCGGGGCTGATAAACTCCAGATAGAGGAATAACTTTAACTAATCTGTTTTGCTCATCAGCTAGGCCATATCTTAATGCAATAATCTCATCACCCCGCCTCTCTGTCCACTCTCCAGGCAAGTAATTCTCTCCTTTCACAATAATCTCTCCAGGTATTACTGCTTTTCTTTCCATTTTATTTTTCCTGCTCCTCTGTTTTAATTTCTTCTGTCAGAGCAGAGCCGTGTGTGATTGAATTTAAGTGATCATAAAAACTCATAACTGCTCCGGCAGGCACATTTACAATAACCTCTAAACTGCCATCAGCAAGCCAGTTTTCTTGTTCTTTATATTGGCTTATTACCGCATAAGCTTTTCCTGTATGAACAGCTGGTATAGTCACCTTAACTTTTTTTGTTTCAATTTTTATTGGAAGAACTTTGCTGAGTTCTCCAACAATATCACTAATCTGCTCTTCTACAGGAATTTTTTTTATATTAATATGTGTTTGTTTAAGAGAAGATTTAATTCTTTCAGCTGTGTGGGGATTTCCGCTTTGAGGATCAATAGCATTTCTCACCAAGAAATCAACAACCTGCTTGAATTTTTTCTCTTTTTCTTCATCACGATGCTCCTGCGTAACTAACAGCTCGCCGTTTTTGACAATTTTTTCAGCAATAGCTTTTACATCTAGTGTTCCAAAAGCTTTTTTCAGATCCTCTGTGCTTGCGACAAAACCTTTTTTTGAATCTGTAAAAACACTATCTGATTCTAAGAAATCAGCACCAGCTTCTCCTTTTTTGAAAGCAAGTGCCTTGTCCATATCAACTATAATCTCAAAGTGTTTTGCTCCTTTTCTAATCTTAGCTGTTGTCTGTGTCATTTTAATAATCAGAACTCTTAATAATCATTTTAATTTATTTCACAAAATCTTTTAATTCCTCTCCTTCAACTCTCTTAAGTTTAATATCTTGGTTTTTAATGTAAGCCAACTCATATCTCTTAACATCAAATTTCTTTTCTTGTACTTTTTTTAAGATGTCGAGCGCGAGCTTTGCACCTTTTTTAATTGTTAGTCCTGGCTTGTAGCTCTCGCGTAACTTTTCTTTTATTTTTTCTTCGCTTTCTCCAATAGCATTTGCCCGATATAACAAATAATTTCCGGTTATATCGCTTGTATAAAGCTCTGGTTTTTTCTCATTTATACCTGCCACAAGTATAGAAACTCCGAAGGGTCTTGCCCCCCCATATTGTGTGGATTGCTGCATAATATTTGCAATTTCTTTTATTACAAGCTCTGGTTCTATAGGGGTATCATAAGTAACTTTATGTTGCTGAGAGAGAACCTGGGTCCGCTCAATCAAAACACGAGCATCAGAAACAATTCCCGCAGCACTTGCAATAATATGGCTGTCAATTTCATAAATCTTAGTTGCTGATTTTTGAGCAATTAGACTGTCCTCAAATCTTTTATCTGCTAAAATAAAAACACCATCACTGCAAACCATGCCTATGCTAGCACTTCCCAATCTCACGGTTTTTTGAGCATATTCAACCTGGAGGATGGTTCCTTCTGGGGAAAACATAGTTGCGGTTCTATCATAACCCATTGCTTGATGTTGTATATCCATAGGCATATCCATTTTTAATCTCCAAGAAATTGATAATCAGGTCAATTTCGTTTTTTATTTCAAAATTCAGAAGCCGGGTTGCTTTAAAAGGTTTTTGGTGAGCTTATTTTTCCCCAACCCCTTCAAGCTCCCACTCACTCTCTCAACACGTATTTTCTCAGGAAAGCCAGCAAAACTAGCTCTCACCTGATTAAAAGCCCTGCGATTTATAGAAATAATAGCTGAATCTTTACTCTTTTTTATAAACTTTAAACCTGCTTTTGACATTCCAAGAGCCCCAACAAATTCCAGAATAGCTTTTTCTATATTTTTATCTAGATTTTTTCCTTTAACTAAAAGATATCTTTTCTTTTCTCGCATTGATGGTTTTAGTGGTTTCATAAAGCGAAGAAGAAAAAAGAGTTATTAAAAGTTGTGAAAGTTGATAAAACTGCTCTGTCCGGAAAGACAAAAATCTGGACAGATAAAAAAAGAAAAGTTTGAAT
>CAYXYT010000051.1:0-2542 GCA_964469785.1 Candidatus Woesearchaeota archaeon
AAAGATTAGACAAAATAAAAATACTCTTTTAAAAAAAGATTAGACAAAATAAAAAATAAGAAAAAGTAAAATGGTAGAGATACGCATTATTAATGAAAAAGAAATTAGAGAAAAGCAGAAAAAGGATATTGAAACCTATTATGGGATGCTTAGTGACATAGTTAATAACTTAGGGGAGAACCAGCCAGGACCATATGCAAGTCAGGTTGGGAAAGGAAAGTCACTTTATCATGTAATTCCCAGAGAGAATAAAGGAAAGTCTCTTGCTGAATTTCACCCACATTTCTTAACAGAAGAAGACAAACTCACAAGTATGGACATTGATGTGTCTGATGAAGGTGTTTTTAATTGTATTCGGGAGATAATAGAAAATTATTCAGAGAAGTATAATCATCTAGAAAGAATAACAATCTTTACGGATTTTTAAAATGGCAAAGGCAAAAACATTCAAGAGAACAGATGGAAGAAAACCAGAGGAGATACGTGAAATGAAGGCAAAAGTTGGAATTGTGCCAAATGCTGACGGGTCTGCAATGTTTGCGTTCGGGGACACAATAGCAATAGCTGCTGTTTACGGTCCTAAGAAAATGCATCCTCAACACTTACAAAATCCTGAAAAAGGAACACTAAGATGTAATTACAACATGATGAGTTTTTCTGTTACAGAGCGTATAAGGCCTGGACCAAACAGAAGAAGTATGGAAATAAGTAAAATAACAGAATGGGCTCTTGACCCTATTTTGTTAATTGAAAAATATTCAAATACTGTGATTGATGTGCATATTAACATCTTGCAGGCAAGTGCATCAACAAGGTGTGCTGGAATAAATGCGGCAGCACTTGCACTTGCACATGCCGGAATCCCTATGAAGGGGCTTGCATCAAGTGTTTCTATCGGAAAATTGGATAAAAATCTTGTAGTTGATGTTAGCCAGGATGAAGAAAAATGGGAAGAGGGGGAGGGGGCTACAGATATTCCAATTACTCTGACAGGCGATGGCGAAATAACTCATCTCCAACTCGACGGTAAAATTGATAAAAAACAATTAAAAGAAGCTCTTGAGCTCGCAAGAAAAGCCTGCAAAGAAATTCATGAGATTCAGAAAAAAGCATTAAAAGATTCAATAAAAATTGGGAAGTAAAATTGACAAAAAATAAGAATAAATAAAAAATGGAAACATCAAGATTAACAGGCAAAAGAATTAAAGAACACCTTGCAGCAGGAAAAAGATTTGATGGTAGAAAGCCAGAAGAGTTTAGAGAAATACTTATTGAAACAGGTATTTCAAAAAATGCAGAGGGTTCTGCTCGTGTGAAAATAGGAAAAACAGATGTTATTGTTGGTGTTAAAATGGGTGTAGCAGAGCTATACACTGACTCTCCTGATAAACGAAATCTAATGGAAACTACTGAACTTCTTCCGTTAAGCTCTCCAAGATTTGAAAGAGGCCCCCCAAAAATTGATTCTATTGAACTGGCGAGAGTAACTGACAGAATGATTCGTGAGAGTAAGACAATTGAGCTAGAAAAACTCTGCATAAAGAAGGGTGAAAAAGTCTGGACTGTCTTCATTGATATATATTCAATAAATGATGACGGGAATTTATTTGATGCTTCTGGATTAGGAGCTTTAATTGCTCTAAAAAATGCAAAGATTCCAAAATACGATTCAAAAAATGAAAAAGTTTTATATGGAGAGTGGTCAAATAAGAAGATTCCCTTATCAAAAGAGAATCCGATTTCTATAACAGTGCATAAGATAGGAGACCAGTTAATTGTAGACCCTACAAGAGAAGAAGAAGATATTAGTGAAGCAAGAGTTAGTATTGGGAATTATAATGGAGTAATTCACTCTATACAGAAAGGGAATGAGAAAAGCATAAAAATAGAAGAATTTAATGAAATACTGGATTTAGCAGAAAAAGTCTGGAAAAATGTGTTTAAAAAAACCGGAAAATTTTTGAAATAAGATTGCCCTTCAATACTTATTTAAGATTAACCTGTTTTACAAATGTGAAAGTCTTGAAGAAGATTATCAAGATTGTGCGATATATGAACATTATATAAAGGAAGATTTAATAAGAGATGAAATAATTATAAAAAGATGGCTGAACAAAAACAGGATTTCACCAAGTATGAAAAAGCACGAATTCTAGGTGCTCGTGCATTGCAAATATCTATGAATGCTCCCCTTCTTGTTAAAATTAATAAAGAGGATTTAGAAAAAATAAAATTTGATGCTCTGAAAATCGCTGAAATTGAATTAGATGCCAATATACTTCCAATTTCTGTGCATAAGCCTTTTCCTAAAAAGAAAGAAAAAGAGTTAAAAAGGAGTAGAGAGAAGAAAATCAGTGACGCAGAGATAGAAAGAAGAGAAGTTAAAGAGGAAGAAGAAATTGTAAAAGAAGGTGAGATTATGGAGCTTGCAAATCCAGAAGATGAGAGAGAAGAGGGTGAAGAAAGTTCTTCAGAGTAAAGAAAAGGTTATAAATCAAATTTCATAATTCTATTTATGGTTGTTATAAAAGAAGTGAGTGCT
>CAYXYT010000052.1:0-2085 GCA_964469785.1 Candidatus Woesearchaeota archaeon
CAGCTGGTGGTGCACTTGCAGAGAGAGTGAGGATTGATGGAAGTGGGCAGGTTGGGATTGGGACTGCCAGCCCTAAAACTAAATTAGATGTTGTCGGCGATGCAAATGTTACAGGAACTATGAATCTTGGCAATACTGCAACAATGTTTATCGATGATTTGGGCAATATGATATTTAAGATATAAAATGGAAAAAATAAGAGAATTTGATGGAAAGAATAAAGGAGTAGCTACAAATGTAGCATCAGGGATAAAGCATGTCTTAGTAGATTATGATAATTGTAATGAATCGAAATATTTAAATGTTAATATAAAAAATAAAAAAAGGGTTAAAAACGTAACCCAAACAGTTAGAAACTTCTTCACAGATTATAATAAATTTAATAACATCAACGATATAAATGTTTTTGGGTTAAAAAAGAAAGACAGAGTTCACGTAAATAATTCAATCATTTCTCTTGTTGAAAAAATTCTAATTTCTGATTGTTGTTTAAATTCTGGTTCATTTGACCAAATGGGGCAGTCTAGTTTTAATGCAAGCGCAAAGAAAGGATCATCTTTTGAATGTGGGAACAATTGTTTGGCTTGTTTATTATATTGTTCAAATTCTTCTGATGAAATGAGGATAATAAATTCTCCTATTCCTTTATTTATTATAAATTCAACTTGTTTAGAAGATAATTTGGAATATTTTATTATATCTGGCATGTTTTGTTTTAATTCCTTAAGTGCATATTTTGGAGAAAATAATTGTAGATTAGAGGGATTAGCGTTGATAATAATCTTTCTAACTGGATTATCTTTAAAGAAAGAAACTAATATATTAGTATCTACAACTAATTTCATTTACCCGCCCTCTGCTTTATGTCTTTTCCACATACCCTTTTTAATGTTATCACCAATTCTTAAACAGTCTTCTTCAGTTAATTCAGAATTTTCTAACATTTTATCTAGTTTTTTAAGCAATAAAGCTCTTTTAACTTTTTCAGATAAAAACTTACGCATAGATTCTGAAATATTGAGTTCAGGCAAAGAAGCGATTTGCTTTTTTAATTCCTCGGGTATAGATAAAGTTATGTTTGGCATTTTTATTCCTCCAAAAGTTTCTGTGTATTCTGTGAAAGATGTGCAACTATTTAAATCTTTGGGTTTGGAAAAATGAAAACAAATTTTAGAGTAAATAATGATTTTAAGATAAATGGAAAAATATTATTGCTTTTCATGATTTTATTAGTCGGAGCTGTTGGATTTGCAAGTGCTGCTGATTATAAGTTTCAAAATGCAACAGGAGCAAATTTAACAATTATATATGGAGATTATGGAAATATGAGTGTTTATGGGAATGTTTCTGCTGCAAATGGTTTTTTTACCTGGCTTGGAAATACAGCTTCTAGAATTTCTAAGTTATTTGTAACAGATATTAATGCAAGCGGAGATGTGAATATTACAGGTTCTATATTTATCCAGGGAACAAATATTTCTAATATCTATGTTGATGTTTCAGGAGACACTATGACAGGGGCTTTGAACATGGGGAATAATGCTATCACAAATATAGATTGGTCTACAAGTGATGATGGGGCAGGGTCTTTGTTAGATGCTGATATGTTCGACGGATATGACTCGAGCTTTTTTGCTCCGTTGAACAAATCTCTGATTGGGGATTTTGATATTACAGGAAGCTTAGATGTTGATGGTGACTGGACTTCAGGAGGTGTTACAATTGATGGGGGAGCTATTTATGCGCAGGCAGGTTATTTTTACAACATTTCTGGCTTGCAGGTTACTAGCTTGATTATTAATGGAAGCCAGGTTCCTTATTTTGATAATAGATTTGATTTAGGAAACTCTACAAACAGATGGAGGGATTTGTATTTAGGTGGGGAGATTGCCTCAAACGGCACAGGAAATTCTTATTTCTTAGGCAATTTAGGTATAGGAGAGAACAATCCCTTGACAAAGCTCCACGCTGTAATAGATGACGCCTCAAACACAAGTGTTACAAATCTCCTTACACTTGACCATACAACCTCTTCAGCTTTAAACGGCTCTGCAGGAATAGGAGCTGGAATATTGTTTAGAACTG
>CAYXYT010000053.1:0-1953 GCA_964469785.1 Candidatus Woesearchaeota archaeon
ATTACATCACGAGCCTATACTATAAATATCTAATTTTCCATTTAAAATATCTTTCCTTTGTTCAAGAGTTGTGTGGGAAGGGCAAAAATCAAATTTTTTCCAAATAAGATAGCGTGTCAATTTAACAGGATTTTTCATACCAATAAGCTTCATCCATCTCTCCAATCTATCAGTTCCACTTATTGAAACATAATGTTTTCTACTCTCACTTAATTTTTTTGGATCATAACTATGGTAATTAAACACAATGTCCATATCCATCAGCATTTTAATTAACCCTTCGATTAAAAATTTAGAAATACTAACTATTGTTAGAATAGGATAATGATTGTAGGTTTTATTGAATTTATTGATTCCAGCATATGACTTTCTAAAATATAAATTACCATCTGTATCAAATAATCCTCTTAAAAACCTTGCATATAATATCTTCTTTTTACTTTCTAAGATTTGTAAAGGAACTTTAACAAATTTGGATTTCTTTCCTGTAGGAAACCCAAAAGCAATTAATGCGTCCCTTATTTCTTTTTTATAGCTAACAAAACCATAAGTTCCTCTCTGAAAATATCTCCCTTTTATATCAAGATTAAAAACTTTGTTGAAAAGAGGAACAACATGCCTATCATAATACTCTTTTTCTTCTAAATGCCCACTTATATCTACCTCTCCTTTGTTTCTTTCCCTTAATCTCATATAGCCGTCTCCGGCATGAATTCCACATATTTCCGCTAATTCTGGAGTCATCTTTATCATTATATTAGTAATACAAATATGTTTATATACTTTTCGGTTTTGTCTTATATTGGTATTACAGAAATGTTTATAAGTAAAATGCCCTTCCTATAATTATGACTGGAAAAGATAAAAAGATGAACTACCCAGAAATTTATTTGATTAGAATAGATAAAAAATTAAAACAAAAATTAAAAAAAGTGGGCAGTAAAAAGGTGAGAGAACATTTAAAAAAATTAAAAGGATAATTTTTACATAAAAGAGGAAAATGGCTCTGAAAAAAAAGCACAAAGTAATGATTGGAAGTTTTAGCTCTGTAATCCTAATTTTCATGGTGGCTACGGGAATATTATTGTATCTTTTATTTATGCAGCAAAACATAAACTACAATATGCTCGATGACAAACTAACAGAAAACCAACAAAATACACAAAGCCAGATTAATATTTTAACAGAAAATCTGATGCAAACTCGTGAAAGCTTGACACTGACTCAAGAAAGTGTAGAACAAAGTCAGGAAGCGTTTCAAGAAGAACTTGACCTCTTAAAAGCTTCTGCAGGAGAAGATTTTTCAGGGATAATTGAAAATTCAATTGAATCTGTAGTTACAATAAGAACAGATTATGGGCAGGGAACAGGTTTTATAATTCATACTCAGGGATATATTGTGACAAACGCACATGTATTAGCAGATGGCCTGGGAAGGCTTGCGGCAGAAATAAATGCTATAACTTCTGACTCTCAAACAAAATCAGCAGAATTTATAGGATATGACGGGGTTTTTGATCTTGCTTTGTTAAAAATTTCTGGAAGTTATTCTGAATTAGAACTTGGTGATTCTAACAATATTCAGATAGGGGAAAAAGTAATTGCAATTGGAAATCCCCTTGGTCTTCAGTTCAGTGTTACAGAAGGCATTGTTTCAGCTGTGCATAGAGAAGGAGTAAATGGAATAGAAGCATATATTCAGACAGATGCAGCTCTAAATCCGGGAAATTCAGGAGGCCCGCTCATCAACAAGCAAGGAAAAGTTATTGGCATAAATAATTTCAAAATTGGTGGTGGAGAAAACCTGGGCTTTGCACTTGAATCTAATTATATAAGAGATATAATAAATGAAATCTCTCAGCAAGAATTAAACCAAACTTTAATAAGTTAATTTCACCCAATTAGGTCATGCCAAAGAAAAAATCTCAAGAGGGTTTAACAGTAAAAAAAGAG
>CAYXYT010000054.1:0-1928 GCA_964469785.1 Candidatus Woesearchaeota archaeon
GGCCAGTATTTGTTTCATATATAATAAAGAAAAGATGAAAAAAATAATCTCGGATAAGCTACCACGAATTTTAAAAAATAAAAAAAGACTTGAAAAGAAGCTAAAAACAAAAATAAGTAATCGTGGAAAAGAGGTCTTTATAAAAGGAGAACCTATTGACGAATATATAACAACTCTTGTTATTGATGCTCTTAATTTTGGTTTCTCTTTCTCAACAGCAATTCTAATAAAAGAAGAGGATTTTATCTTAGAAATTCTCAATATAAAAGATTATACAAAAAGACATGATTTAAAAAGGATTAGGGCAAGAATCATCGGGACAAAAGGAAAAACCCTGAAAACACTAAATCAGCTAACAGGGTGTTATTTTGAGCTGAAAGATAATGAGGTTGGAATTATTGGGCATCCAGAGCATCTTGAAAACGCGCAAAATGCAGTCATTTCAATTATTAAAGGATCAAAACAATCAAACGTCTATAGTTTTCTTGAAAAACATCAGGTAAAACCTGCTTATGATTTGGGGTTGAAAAAAGATTTTAAACATAACAAATAGTTTTAAATAGAGTTTTCTTTTTCTAAAAATAGGTCCCGGTAGCTCAGTGGTAGAGCGCACGGCTGTTATGGGGTGATCCTGGAAACCGTGGTGTCGGAGGTTCAAGTCCTCCCCGGGACGCTTTCTAAGATGAAAAAACCAAAAGTCCTTATTGCTATGTCGGGCGGTGTAGATTCAAGCGTAGTAGCCATGCTTATGAAGAAAAAAGGTTACGAGGTTACTGGTGCTTTTATGAAAAACTGGAGCCACAGCAAATATGACATGGGAGAATGCACCTGGCGTGGCGAGAGAAAAATGGCAATAAAAATCGCTTCTATGCTAAATATCCCATTAATAACACTTGACTTTGAAAAACAATATAAAAAACATGTAGTAGAAAAGATGTTCGGTGATTATCAAAAAGGCATAACCCCTAATCCAGATATAGTCTGCAACGAGAAAATTAAAATCCCTCTGCTTTTAAAAGCTGCAAAAAAACTTGGTGCGGATTATCTTGTAACAGGACATTACTCCAGGATAAAGGGGGGAAAATTATATCGTGCAAAAGATGAATCAAAAGACCAGTCTTACTTTTTGTATAGATTAAAACAAAACGAGCTAAAAAAATGTCTTTTCCCAATTGGAGATTACACAAAAAAGCAAGTCCGGGATATTGCAAAAAACCACAAATTCCCCAACTATAATAAAAAATCAACAGTAGGAATTTGTTTTATAGGAAAAATTGATTTAAAAAAATTTTTGCAAAGAAAGATCAAATCAAAAAAAGGCAGGGTTCTTGACCCAGAGGGAAATATGGTTGGAGAGCATGATGGGATTTATTATTATACAATTGGTCAGCGCCTTGGACCAAGATACGGGTTTGACATAAAGAAGTCTGGTGATAAAAAACAGATAAAAAGATGGTATGTTGCAAGAAAAGACGTAAGAAAAAATATAATAATTGCTGCACCCCAAGGCCATAGGTTAAATTACAGAAAAAATATCTTTATAAAGGATTTCCATCTCATCAGCGAGGATAAAGTTAAGTTTAGAAGATATATTATAAAAAAACCAGTGCGGGTTTTCACGAGAATAAGACAGGTTGGAGAGCTACTTCCAAGTAAAATCTTATATGATAAAAAGAAAAAAAGATTTAGAGTTGTGCTGGATAAAGCTATAGCAGGTGTCTCACAAGGTCAGGCAATTGTTTTGTATAAAGGAAAAGAAGTTCTTGGTGGCGGGGTTATTTCATTTACATAATTTTTATAATGTTCTTCTAATTCTTCAATATCATCTAGAGCTTCTTCAATAATAGACTCTGTGTCTAGATTTCTATATTTTTCTATTTCTCTTAACTCGTGATTGATAGCATTAACAAAAAACATTTGTGTTTCAC
>CAYXYT010000055.1:0-1912 GCA_964469785.1 Candidatus Woesearchaeota archaeon
GTTTGGGTAAATGAAGGTGTTGCGATTTATTCCTCAGGACAAAATAAATTTAAAAAATCGTTGGAAAGTTTTAAAAATTTCTTGAATTTTTATGAGAATGGAGGAAAAGGAATTTATTATGAGTCAGGTTTTTTTGTAGAAATGTTAGTGGAGAAATTTGGTAAAACTAAATTTTTAAAATTTATCAAATCTTTACAAAAAATCAAAAACAAAAAAGAGTTTAACACTCTTTTCTTTAAAACATACAAATTCAAATTAAATTATAGAGAAATAAATAAAATTCACAAAAGTTTTATAAAATAACTTAGATTTTATTTTGGGTGCCGGGCACCCAAAATCAGAAATCCCCTTGCAATCTCTCAATTTCTTGCTAATCTCAATATAGACAGATAGGGTATTTGTTTGTCTACAGTTCTTTGACTTCAAGATATAAAAGAAAGGAGTATAAGAATGGAGCCAAGATATATAGTTTTCAAACCAGTTGTAAAAATTGTATGGCATGGGGGGGGAACCATTATTAGCTGGAATAGAATATTTCAAAAATATAGTAGTTCTCCAAAAAAGATTAACTACTGCAAAAGTTTCAAATCTTCTCCAAACCAATGCTACTTTGATTAATAAAGATTGGATTTCTTTTTTTAAAAAACATGACTTTAGAATTGGGCTTAGTTTGGATGGGGATAGAGAAAGTCATGATTCTCATAGAAAGGATTCTTTAGGCAAGGGAACTTTTGAAAAAGTGGTAAAAAGTCTCAGGTTATGTAAAGAAAAGAACTTGCACATAGGCCTAATACAAACTATAACCTTGGATAATTCTAGCAGATGGGAACAAGATTGGGAATATATTTGCTCAACTCTTAAACAAACAAATTGGGCCACTAATACTTTCGAAGTGTCTTCAACTTTTGAAAACCACAGAAATTTTGCAATTTCTGATTCAACTTCTACTGAGATGTATCGGAGGTTGATAGATTTCTGGCTGAAAAAAAACAACAGATGTCTCCTGATAAGAGACATCGATGATTATGTTGCTGGAGTTGTCGGACATAGAGCCAGAGGATGTTCTTATAACAATACTTGTGGGAATTATTTCTGTCTTGATATTGATGGTTCTGTTTATCCTTGTGATCGTTTTAGTTTTAAGCCTGAATATTCTTGGGGAAATCTCAATAATCAAGATTTAAAAAACATATTGCTCGGGCGAAAGGCTTTAGGTTTTATTAAAGAAGCAAGGACAATTCATGAAGAGTGTGAGGAGTGTGTCTGGGTGAACAGTTGTAATAATGGTTGTTCTGCTATGCTTGATGAGCGTGGTAAGTATCGTTATTGTAAGACCAGAAAACAAACTTTTTCTTATGTGCACAATTTAATTGTTAGAGAAAGGGGGTGATATATATGCTTAACCAATCGTTAATGGGTGCGGTTGATCGTGTGGTGCAAGGACCTTCTCAAAATTCTACTATTGCACAAATTGAGTGCAATCGGTGGTCTGATTGGGAACAATGGTCTTCCGATTGGGATCAATGGTCCTCTGACTGGGATCAGTGGTCTGCGGATTGGGATCAATCTCCTTAAATTTTAATCTCTAACATACCGCTTTTGTTTGTTATTTGGCAAAAGTGGTATTATTTTTTGATTAATAATATACTTTTGTATGGATATGTTAGAAAAAAATAATAACAAAATAAAAACAGTACCTTATTTCTTTGAATTAAATAAAGGGGGTCAGGTTTTGTATTATTTTGGTGCAGAACATTCTTTGGAACCTAAACATAAACAATTTAGTATGTTAGAAACTTTCTTTCAGAAATTTATTGAAAAAACAGATAACAACAGGATTATTTTTGTTGAAGGTAATAAGATACCTGTTAAGTCTTTGGTGGAAAATAGAGATGATAATATAAGAAAATTT
>CAYXYT010000056.1:0-1842 GCA_964469785.1 Candidatus Woesearchaeota archaeon
TTCGTTAACCTTTTTCTAAAAGGTTAGTTTACTCTAAATTTTTTTGAAAAATTTATTCTTTATCTAGTCATGGTTTACTCTAAATTTTTTTGAAAAATTTATTATCTTGTTTTAATTGCAAAATTTCCCTTGTCCTTTATCTCTAGTTTTTTAGCAATCTCTGATTTTTTTGGATCAAAAACATAGATACGCCCCTTAAAACTCTCTGTATGCTCTTTTGCTCCACAGCTAGGACACTTGTCTCCTGTTTCATATATTTTATTACAAATTTTACATGCTTTTGCTTTTACCATTGAAAACCTCCAGCGGGTTTTTCACAATTCCCGCAACCGAACTTCCTTTTCAATTTTATTATCATTTTATTTTAAATGCAGCCCCTCATTTTTTACACAATATATATAATCTTCAGTGCAAAAACTTTCAAATATTTCTTTGTGTTTTGCATTACAACATCCAAGGTTAGCTAGGGGGCAAATGCCCTGGTTGTTGCGCACCAGTTTAATTAGTCTTTTTTTATCAATCACTTTTTCAACCCCAATAACAGCATCATAAAGTATCCTCGCTTTCTCTTCAACTCCATCATTCATTTTATTTCCTCTTCCCCCCTTTTGCAACTTTTTCTTGTGCTCTTGCGGCTCTTTTAGTTTCTTTTTCTTTTTTAATTTTATCTTCCTGTATCCACTCTAATTTGCCAAGCCCGGGTTGTCTCATAGTCAGTCCTATTTTTAAAGTACCTCCTTTATAACTAAGCGCAACAACTCTTGCAAGACATAAATCCCCCTGCTTTAATCCTCTTTTTGAAGATTTTCCAAGCAAAGATCCTGTTTTACTAAAACTAACATAATCATCCATTGTCTGACTTATGTGTATCATTCCTTTCATTGGTCCAAGATCTATAAAAGCTCCAAAATCTGTTATTTCAGAGAGAATACCATATGTTAATTCTTGTATCTCTGGTTTCCAAACAAGTAATCTGAAACTTGAGTTATAATAAGCTGCACCATCTCCAGGAATTATTACTCCTTCGCCAACACCTAAAACTTCTATAACTTCAATAACTTTTCCAAGCTCTTTATCATAATAATCACTATAAGTTTCACGAAGCTGCTGATCAACCGCCTCTGAAGTGGGCAAACCAAACAGCTTTGGATCTACTCTTACATAATCCTCAACCTCTATTAAATAAAACATTTTAAAATTTAGAGTAAAGATTAATTTAAAAAGGTTCTTATACAACCTCTAATCTTTTTTTTTCACGAATAACAATTTTAGAATTCATCGTCTTCTTTTTTAATTCTCTATCAAGCGTGGCTATAAAAAAGTCAGTATTCTTCTCTGCAAATTTAATCACTCCCTTATCAACATCTTTTGTTTTTAAATCAACCTGTTCAAACTTGTTCTTCTTTAGAATTTGAAGAGCTAGTTCTGCATTAGAACTGGAAGTAGCAATACCCCCTAGCTCTCCAACAACCTGCTCTGGAATTAAGACTTTTAATCCCATGAATTTGAGCTCTTTAAAAAAATCTATTTTCTGCTTCACGCAAGTCAAGATAAAACTGGTGTCAAGTATTACTTTTTTCATGGTGCAACAAGGAAAATTGAATATAAAAACTTAACATTTATTAATAATTCTTGAAAAAATATAAACATTATTAACAATATTTATATACATCAAATGATTTAATATCTTATGCTTACCGACGATGAGATAAGAGATTCCAAGAGAAGTATATTCATATACCGTTCTCCTAACAATCAGAGAACAAAAGAGAAATAGATATAAAAACGGCTTTGCGTATAAATTATTTCTCCAACCCCTCAAAGTAACTTAGTCGTCTATGA
>CAYXYT010000057.1:0-1793 GCA_964469785.1 Candidatus Woesearchaeota archaeon
AGACGGAAACAGGACTTTATACACAAGAGATTCAGGGCTGGCGAGGCTGTACTTGTGCTGGGACCTTGACTTGAGCTCCGACAACGGTTTCTTGGCGGCCTCCGGTGATTACGGCAGGGTGGTTGTTGTGAGTGGCGAAGCCACTCGCGTTGGTTTTGAAAAGCAATTTAAAGAAGAAATTCAATTAAGATATGAACAGGACCTTGCTAAATTAAAGACAAGGAGAGATAAAGCTTTAAGAGTTTATGAAGAGAGCAAATAAAAATTAAAAATACTTTTTTCTTTTAACTTAGCTTAATTAGTTCTTTACCCCCCCATAAATTTCCTCATTGCGGGATTCATATCCACGGCATGCTGTTGCGCAATATTTTGATAAAACTGAAAGAAGATCATAATTACCAGCAATATAGCTGTTCCCGAGACAAGGGCCCCGAGAAGGTTGGTAATAGATGCAAGCAGACCAATTGCAATACCCCCCATAACTGTTAAAGGCATTATATATCTGTCAAGAATGCTTTCAAGCACCCTAATATCTTGTCTAAAGCCAGCAACCTGCAACCCAGAAGAAGAAATTTTACGTGCTTGTGCTTTTGCATCCATTCCAGAGGTCTTAACCCAGAATACAGCAAATAAAGTTGAGAATATTACAAAAAACAAGATGTGTGTTAAACCCTGGAATAGATATATGGGTAAAAACCCTCCCCTAATAAACAAATCAAGAATATTTGTAGAACCCATCCAAAAAGCTAATCCTGAAACAGCCTGACCCTCTACAAAACGTCCTAAAAAAGTAAAGTACGACGCAATTTTAGCACCCCCAATGCACTCTCCTCCTGCTAAACACGGGGCTGCAGCATTTTCAATAAGTCCTCCGAAAAGTTGTATGTTAGCAATTAAAGCAGCTGTTAAAATAACAGGGATAACAGAGGCATAGAAAAACGATAAAGGCCATTTAACCCCGTATCCACGAATCTTGCCAAAAGAGAGAGGAATTTCAACTTTCATTGACTGTGCCCAGACAACTATTAAGAAAATTACAAGAGTAGCCAGGATTGCAGCAGCAGCTGATAAGAATTCTATAGGATATTTATTTATTATGGACTGTATCAAAACAAAAATTTTTCCAGAGCATGCCGTGGCTTTAAAATCAATTAAACAATTTCTTCCTTGTTGGTTTATGAACTGAAAAGCACTTGTAAACAACCTCCACGAAACTCCGGCAGCAATAAACAGACTAACTCCTGAGCCAAACCCCCATTTACTTGTGAGCTCGTCCATATAAAATATAGCTAGACCCCCAAGAATTAGTTGAAAAATAAGTAATCCTGTAAATCCAGGAGCTGCTTGAAGCCCCTGCATCAAAACATAAATGAATGCTTCAAAAACTATGAAAAAGAAAACCAAGAGCTTTTGAACCCCTTGAAAAAATCTTCTGCCCTCTACACTAGTTGTATCAATGTTTATTATTCCAGAACCTGTAAGAAGCTGCAAAATAATAGAAGCCATAACAATAGGACCAATACCTAGAGAAATAATACTTCCAAAATCTGTTCCCAAAATTATAGCTAAATATTCAAATCTTGATAATGCATTTTCTGAAAGCCCAAAAAGAGGAATGTTTGCTAAAACAAAAAAAGAGATTAAAACTATTAAAGTCCATTTTAGTTTTGTTTTAAAATCAAGCTTTTTTTCCGGTGGTTTTCTAACCTCGGGGATAAAATTGAAGACACTTCTAAGATTCATTTAAGTTTCAAGGATACTGATAGCTTCAGCTATCAGAGGAATTGAATCCT
>CAYXYT010000058.1:0-1770 GCA_964469785.1 Candidatus Woesearchaeota archaeon
CTACAATATAATTAGCGTCCATTTCTAAAAATTTTTTGTATCCTTCAGAAAGAATTTCGTTTTCTGCATCAGAATATTTTTCAATTTTTAACAATTTATCAAAATCAAATTTTTTGATAAAATCCAAAATTCCTTCTTCTCCGAATTTTTGATAAATTTTATAATAAATCATAGCTTCGTCTAACTCAGAATATTCTGATTTTGGATCCTTTTCTAGTTTTTTTGATGATAACAATTTTTCATGAGTTTTCCAGAATTTTTTCGCATCATTTTTTTCATTGTTGCCTGTTTTTTCGTCTTGTAAAATTCGCTCTACTGTAATTCGCTCTAATGAAACAGGCAGACTTTCACCCAAAACAGGGAAGACACTATTTCTTTCTTTCTGTTCAAGTTTTTTCTTTTTGTTTTCATCAGCTTCCGTAAACTCTTTTCTTTTAGCCTCAATTATTTGAACAATGTCAGGTCGATACTCTTTAAGTAGTACTTGGTTAATTCCATGATTGTATTCGTGGGACAAAAAGAAAAAGTCTTGCATCTTTTTTGAGATAGTTTTATTTTCTGCCACATTTTGAAAAACCAAAAAATCACCTTCCGATTTTTTCAAGTCGTCAATAGTTTTATCAGAAAGATTTTCTGGGGTCTGAATATTTATACTCAAATTATCATCTTCAAAATTATAATTTATTTTCAATTCCTCAGCGTTATCTTGATAGTCTAAATTTGTCGGTATGTCTCTATAAAGAACAGGAAAATATTCAGACAATCTATTTTTAGATTCTGTTAAAATTTCTTTGATATATGCTTCTTTTGGCTCCTTTTCTCGTTCTTCTACCACGTTATCTTTTTTCTCTACTGGATTATTTATATTTTCAAATTGATTTTCAAAATTCATAATTAAAACCCTATGATTTTCTTGCTAATATAATTAAGCGGGGAGTGTTAAAGCCATAAGACGCGCCATTGAAATTACCCCAACTTTTTTCTATTATCAATCCGTTTGTTTCCATTAAATGCTTTAATTCAGGAAAAGTAAACATGCGTACATTTGTTTTATAGCTACGATTTCGTCCATTCTCTTTCCATTTTACCATCATAGAACGACGCATTGTCTTTGGATTAAATTCATCTTTTTCTGTTATTTTGATGCCGTTAGATAATTTAATTTTGTAAATATTTGTCATCAATCCAGTCTTTTTATTTATTTTGCCTTTTTCCAACATACGTGATAATGCACATATAGGATTATTAATATCAAGAAAAAATATGCCTTTTGGTTTTAACGCACGAGAAATTTTTTTGAGAACAAGAATATTGTCATTATCATCGTCAAAATACCCAAAAGAGGTAAACATACTGATAACAGCGTTAAATTTATTCACAAAAGAAAATTTGCGCATATCATCACAAATAAATGAAACCTTAGCATCTTGCTTCTTTGCCTCTTCTTTTGCCAATTTGATAAAATGTTTTGAGAAATCAAGTCCGGTTACTGAATATCCTTGTTTTGCCAATTTTATAGCATGTCTTCCATGTCCGCAGGCGAGGTCTAAAATTTTCGCGTTCTTTTTAAGGTGTAATTTTTTTAACAAAAAATCAACTTGTTTGTCTGTAGATTTTAATGCAGTAGAATCAATATATGTATTGAGATATTTTTTATCAAAAAGAGTTTCCCACCACTGTAATTTTTTAGTTTTTTTAACCATGATTAGAAATCTTTACTTACATTTCATTTTGACTTTATTATATCAAAAATTATCTTGCAATTCCAGT
>CAYXYT010000059.1:0-1760 GCA_964469785.1 Candidatus Woesearchaeota archaeon
CATAGACGACTAAGTTACTTTGAGGGGTTGGAGAAATAATTTATACGCAAAGCCTTGCAAAAAGAAAACGTTTTAAATTAAATCAGCACGGGCTTTTTCGAAGAGGGAAACGCATTGCAGGCAGGACAGAAGAGGAAATTTACAAAGCTCTTGGCAGGTCATGGAAGTCTCCTGAAAAAAGGTGAGAGAGAATAAAATTTTGGGATTTAATTAATACTCATGCCCGGGACAGAGAATTTTATATTTTAGTTTTGATAATTTTTCTAAACCTTTCTTAATCTCTTGATAAGAGCCGCCTATTAAATCTGTTCTTCCAATTCCATTATAAAACAAGGTATCGCCTGAGAACAATATTTCTTTATAGAGAACACAGATACTTCCTTTAGTATGCCCAGGTGTTTTTATTATTTTGAAATCTCTTATTTTTAACTTATCTATATTTAAAACTTTTTTCTTCTTAAAATCTTTTTTGCTCCCGTATATTTTTGCCTTTTTAAAGAGATTAATGCCCCCTGTATGATCTAGATGATTATGTGTTAGAATTATAATGCTCACACTAGATAACAGAATTCCTAGCTCCCCCAAATCTTTTTTTAGCTCAGTCCTTGTAAGCATAGACCCTGTATCTATCAAAACCCTCTTTCTTCTTAATTTGATTAAATATACACAAGACCCAAAATCCTTAAGATGCAGTGCCCAAACATTATTTTTTATCTTTTCTATCATTTGATTCTGTATTTATGTATCAGTATTACTAAAAGAATATAAATAGTTTTGTCTTCAAACTCTAATGAAATATGAATTTGCTCCGGATATTCAGAAAATTGCAGAGGAGATTTCCTTGATTTTATTCTCCCATATTAAGGTAAATCGGATTATGTGTTTTAGAAGTTATGGAACATCTTCAAAATATATTATCGCAAGGTGCCATGCACTTGATAAAATAATGCAAAGAGCCCTTGGGGTAAAGGCATTTTATGCCATTGAGTTTTTGTCAGAACATTTTGATAAACTTGACGAAGGAGAAAAAATAAAAACAATAATGCACGAGTTAATGCACATTCCTAAAACTTTTGGCGGGGGATTTAGGCACCATAATTTAGTAAGCGAGAGAACAATTAATAAATATTATAAAGAATATAATCTAAGGAAGAGTGAAAATGAAACTAAAAAAAACAAAGATAAGCTATAAGGGCCATAGATTTAACGTGAATTTAAAAATTTGTAGAGGGTTTAGAAAAGTCTTTGGACTAATGCTTGTTCCAAAACAAAAGGCAAAAGCCTTATTATTTGAGTTTAAGGGTCCAATGAGGAAGTCAATACACTCTTTTCTTGTATTTTTTTCTTTTATAGCTATTTGGCTGGATGAAAAGAATAAGGTTGTTGATTTTAAAGTAGTCAAACCATTTAGATTTTTTATTTTGCCGTCGAGGTCTTTTTCCAAGATTATAGAAATACCACTTAATAAAGAGTATGCCCACATCATGGAAATCCTCGTCGGACATAGAAAGATTTAAATACAGAATTGTTTTATACTAATCTATAATAAAAAGGAGGTAAAAAATGGGAAGAGTCATTAAAAAAAAGGTTGTTAAGAGGAGAACAGGGTATCTTTATTATATAGATGGTAAGGGAAATGTTTGTGAAGCAAAGATGTCCCGGGGCGGAAAAAAGAAGAAAAAGAAGAGAGTAGTTAAGAAAAAGAAAAAGCCTGTAAAGAGAAAGAAAAAGAGAGTAGTTAAGAAAAAGAAAAAAAGAAA
>CAYXYT010000060.1:0-1688 GCA_964469785.1 Candidatus Woesearchaeota archaeon
GATAAGATAATTAATCCAACTATGTTAAAAGCAAACTTCTTTATCAACCCCTCCTGATAAGATAATTAATCCAACTATGTTAAAAGCAAACTTCTTTATCAACCCCTCCTTTAAATTAGCACCAAGTTTCCCCTTATCAAACCCTCCTCTAATTTTGATAAATTTATTAAACTCCTTTTTCATTTATACATTATGAGAATCAAAAAAATATCAAGAAATATTTATGAAATTCCTAAAGAAGGAAAAATGAATGTTCCTGGAATAGTTTATGCTAGCGAGAAAATTCTTGAATCAATTAAAGAGGATAAAAGCCTCGAGCAGGTAAAAAATGTTGCACATCTTCCGGGAATTTTAAAGGCATCTATTGGATTATCTGATTTGCACCAAGGATATGGCTTTCCAATAGGTGGTGTTGCAGCCTTTGATTTAGATAAAGGAATAGTCAGCCCGGGTGGAGTAGGTTATGATATAAACTGCTTAAGTGGAGATACAAAAATTCTTAGTGAATTTGGATACACAAAAAAAATTAAAGATTTTGAAAAAAACTATAATAAGGAACTCTTAAGTATCTTAAATATAAATAATCCTAAACTAGATAACTCAAAAATAAATTTGTTTATGAAAAGATATTCTAAAAGAATAACAAAAATAAAAACAAAATCCGGATCTGAAATACTTGCTACAGAAGACCACCCATTTTATACAAAAAAAGGCATGAAAGAAATTAGAGAACTTGAGGAGAATGATGTGGTATTAATTTATCCTTTTGAGGGAGTAGAATATGAAAAACCAGAAAAAGTTCTTTTAGTTAGTAAAAAGGATATTGATAATCTTGAAAGAAGCAAAACATCTAAATTACAAATAAAAAAGAAATTAAAATCATTAGGATTGCTTCCTCTTTATTCTGATAACCCAAAAATCCCTTACTTATTAAAGATGATGGGATTTATTTTGGGGGATGGAAGCATAACTATAAGAGATAAAAATTGTCAGATAGGATTTTATGGAGAGAGAAAAGACTTAGAATTAATAAAAAAAGATCTAACAAAAATTGGATTCAAAAGTTATTTCTTCTCAAGGAAAAGAAATCACAAAATAAAAACAGAATACAAACTCTATGAATTTTCAAGGATAGAAGAATCTCTTAGAAGCACTTCTAGCTCTCTTGCCATTCTTTTATATTTATTAGGAACCCCTATAGGAAATAAGACAAAACAGGATTACAATATCCCTAGATGGATAACGAAATCAGTAAAATGGTATAAAAGATTATTCTTAGCGAGTTTGTTTGGTGCAGAATTGAGTTCTCCAAAAACAATGACAGGACATAAATTTAATTTCTACGGACTTATTTACTCCTTAAATAAAAAAAATTCATTGCATGGAATTAATTTTGCCAATCAGATTTCTGCCATGCTTGAAGAGTTTGGTATTAAAAATGTATTATTAAAATACAGAAAAGAAGAAGTTGATAGCAAGAAATCTACAAGAATCAGATTAATGATTTACTCGGACTCTAAAAATCTTGTTAGATTATTCTCTAAAATAAATTATGAATATAATTTAAAAAAGAGAAAGCTCGCAAATGCTGCAATTGTTTGGTTGAGACAAAAAGAGAAAATTTTACAATTAAGAGACAAAACACTTATTCAAGCGAGAGAAATGAAAAAACAAGGATTTGCAAAAAG